>CAYPFZ010000025.1:0-6736 GCA_964410225.1 uncultured Paludibacter sp. | reverse complement strand
ATGCTTATGGCTGCCGACAACGGCTACCAATCTGCCCTGATGGCTCCCACGGAGATACTTGCCACGCAGCATTACGAGTCGCTCACTCACCTGCTTGATGGCTTGGATGTGGAGATAGCTTTGCTCAAAGGTTCGACCCCTCGTCGGGAACGCGAGACCTTACACCGGCAGCTGCAGAGCGGTCAGTTGCACATGTTGGTGGGTACGCACGCCCTGCTTGAAGACACCGTGCAATTCAGTCGGCTCGGCTTGGTGGTTATTGACGAGCAACACCGTTTCGGGGTGGCGCAACGCGCACGTTTGTGGAAAAAGAGCGAGCTGCCTCCCCATGTGTTGGTCATGACCGCCACACCCATCCCGCGCACATTGGCCATGACACTCTATGGCGACCTCAGCGTGTCGGTTATCGATGAACTGCCGCCGGGGCGAAAACCCGTGCAAACCTACCACTACTTTGAAAACAAGCGACAGGCGTTGAACGGTTTTCTCTCCCGGCAAATCAAGGCGGGGCGGCAGGTGTATATCGTTTACCCGCTCATACAAGAGTCTGAGAAAATGGACTTGCGCAATCTCGAAGAAGGCTACCGGTACATGCTCGAAACATTTCCCCGATACAAGATAAGCATGGTTCACGGCAAGATGAAGCCTGCCGAAAAAGAGCTGCACATGCAGCGGTTCGCCGCCGGTGAGACCCAAATCATGGTGGCCACCACTGTGATAGAGGTAGGGGTTAACGTGCCCAACGCTTCGGTCATGGTGATTGAAAATGCCGAGCGCTTCGGTCTGTCGCAACTGCACCAGTTGCGCGGTAGGGTGGGGCGCGGTGCCGAACAGTCATACTGCATCCTTCTCACCGGCTTCAAACTCTCTTCCGAGACGCGCAAACGCATGGACATCATGGTGCGCACCAACGACGGGTTTGAAATCTCGGAAGCCGATTTGAGATTGCGTGGTCCCGGCGATCTTGACGGGACGGCACAAAGCGGCCTGCCTTTCGAGCTGAAAATAGCCGATTTGGCTAAAGACGGACGGTTGCTCGAGATAGCCCGGCAAGCCGCCTTGGATATACTCGCGGCAGACCCTTCGCTGCAAGCTCCGGAGCACCAGATGCTCGCCACGCGCCTCCGCAAGATGCGCGACATGACATTCAACTGGAGTGTCATTTCCTGAAAACGGGCTGCGTGAACCACCCGTTTTTTCCTGTTTCAACCCCCTTAAAAAGCGGCCTCTCCTGCGTACTTACGCAGCCTGCGTTACTACGTAACGCAGCAAAAATTACGTAAGCACGCAAGAGAAGCGTGGGAAAGCACGAAAAAATGAGGGAACGACATGCTTTTGCGTGAGTCCGGGATTTGTCATAAATTTGCATCACCTCGAACAAAGTCAAAACGAAAGAACATGGAAAGAACACTCGTCATCTTGAAGCCCGGTGCGATTCAACGCGAACTGATTGGTGAGGTCATCACGCGTTTCGAGCGGAAGGGGCTGCGCCTGTGTGGGATAAAAATGATGCAATTGGATGATGCCATCCTTTCTGAGCATTACAAACACTTGCGCGAAAAGCCTTTCTTTCCGCGTCTGAAGAACGCCATGATGGCCTGTCCGGTCATTGTGACCTGCTGGGAAGGAGTGAATGCCGCGCAAGTGGTGCGCGACATGACCGGTGCTACCAATGGGCGGAATGCCGTCCCCGGCACTATTCGGGGTGACTACAGTATGAGCATGCAGGAAAACATCATCCACACCTCCGACTCGCCCGAAAACGCAGTGGAAGAATTGGCTCGCTTCTTCCAACCCGGCGAATTGTTCGACTATCGAAAGTGTTGTTCCGACTACCTCTATGCCAACGATGAGACCATCTGAGGGTGTGCATTCCGGCTTCGCCGTCTTCTTGTTTTCGGTGTGCCTGCTCATGCTGTCGTGTGCCCAGAAGAGCTTTAAAGTGGAGGGGCGAATCGAACATGCTGCCGGCGAGACGCTTGTCTTGGAACACAGCGGCATCGTCCGTATCGAAGCCATCGACTCGGTGAAGATAGCAAAAGACGGCACGTATGCCATCAAGGCCGACCGACCGGAATACCCCGACTTCTATCGAATCAGGATAAAGAACAAGTCGATTACTTTCTCCGTTGACTCCACGGAAACCATCATCATCTCCGGCGACTACAACAATCTGTCCACCGGCTACACCGTGGAAAATTCGCAAGCATCGGAGTTGATCAGGCAGTTGCGCGTGTCACTCATTAAGATACAAAACGAGCTCCACGCACTTGACACCGTGAAAAGCGGCATGGAGCGAGAAGAAAAAGTGACCCGGATATTCGACGATCTCGAACGTCATAAAGAGCTGGCACGCAAAATCATCATGGAAAACCCCCGCTCTCCGGCTGCCTATTTTGCGCTGCACCAGCAAATCAACGGGCAATATCTCCATTCACCATACGCGGAAGAAGACTACCCCTATTGGGCTACCGTAGCCACGTCTTACCATGCTTACATGCCGCAGTATAACCGCAGTAAAAACATTTACAACTACGTACTCGGTGCCCTGAAGGCAAAACAAGACGCGAAAAATCAAAATGCTTTGCAGGAACTGATGGAACACGGTCCTGTCACCGGCTATATTGACATGGCACTGCCCAATCGCAAAGGAGAGGAAGTGAGGCTGTCTGATTTCGAAGGAAAGGTCATGTTGATCGACTTTTCCGCTTATGAAGCCGAGGGGAGCGTTAATTATACGTTTGAGCTGCGTGAACTGTACAACAAATATCACGGCCGGGAGTTCGAAATATACCAGGTATCGCTTGACAGGAACAGGTTGCTTTGGGAAATATCCACCGAAAACATTCCGTGGGTCTGCGTCCGTGATGAAGACGGTCCGGCCACCCGCTACGCCGGACTTTACAATGTGTCGCAACTGCCCACCACGTTCCTTATGGACAAAGGCGGCAACATCATCGCCCGTAACCTGCCTTTCTCTGAGTTGGACAGGCGGATAGACGAACTGACCCGATAGCCTTCTGGACTTCCGGCCGGCTGTTTGAAATCGCCCTGTTGAAAGTCCTACAGGATTCCCTCATTTTTTTCATTTCGACTTGAAGGCTCAAAGAAGTGCGTCTTTCCCCCTTTGCGACCCCCTTCCGGCGGATGTTTACGCAGCCTGCGTTACGTAGTAACGCAGCGAGAATTACGTAAGCACGCAGGAGAAGGTGTAAGTACTATCGCAATTAATGCTCGTCGCTCGACGGACATTGTGCAGAAGTACCTTTCTTGTGGGTTGTACCGCGTCTTCGGTCAGGTGTGATACAGTTTGTTTTCGCGAATATACTGCCACACGAGCGGATGCAGCCAAGCCGACATGTCCTCACCGCGAGCGATACCCTCACGGATAGAGGTGGAGGAGATGTCATAGTAGGGCGAAGAGAGCAGCTGCATTTGAGGGTATTTGTGTGCCACCTGTGAAAAATCATATCCCCGTCGCGGATAGACCAAGACCGGGTAGTGTGTCAGTATCCGGTTGTATTCCTTCCAACGGTCGAATGTCAAGGCATTGTCGCTACCTATGAGCAAGGCGAAACGCTCTTCGGGATGCTGCCGAGAGAGCACTCTCAAGGTATCAACCGTGTAAGAAGGTACGGGCATGGAAAATTCGACATCAGACACTTCGGTATTCGGACAATCTGCCACCGCCATGCCGAGCATGTGCCGCCTTGTCTCCCCGTCAAGCAGTTCGTCCCGCCGCTTCAACGGGTTGCAAGGAGAGACGACCAGCCACACCTTATCCGCTTTCTTGGCATCTAACAAGTACCTTACCAAAGACAAATGGCCTGTATGTACCGGATTGAAGGAGCCAAAGTAAAGACCTGTCATTTTCGTTGTTTGGGGAAACGGTTAATAACTATCGAAAACACTTACCTTTGCAAAGGTATTACGAATTTGATCCTCACCGAAACGCCATGTTGCAAAAAGTGCAGTCGTACATTCAAGCCAACCGATTGCTGCCGTCTACTTCTCCGGTGGTGGTGGGTGTCAGTGGCGGGGCAGATTCTGTGGCTTTGTGGCATGTGTTACGCACCATAGGCTACCGTTGCATTGTGGCACATTGCAACTTCCACCTGCGTGGTGACGAATCAGACCGCGACGAACAATTTGTCAGGCAACTTGCCGAGAGTCACGATGTGCCCTTTTACAAAACCGATTTCGACACGTCCGCCTACGCCAAAACACACGGTCTGTCTGTCGAGATGGCCGCGCGCAAATTGCGTTACGATTGGTTTCTCCGGCTGCAACATCGTCTTGATGCTCAGGCCACGGCCGTAGCCCATCACGCCGATGACAACATCGAGACGCTCCTTTTAAACCTCATCAGGGGAACCGGCTTGCGAGGGATGGTGGGCATCCGGCCTAAGAATGGCACCGTCGTACGCCCGCTGTTGTGCTGTTCGCGGAAAGAGATTGAACGCTACCTGACCGACAACCGCCTGCAGTACACTACCGACTCGACCAACCTGACGCTTGACTACAAGCGCAACAAGATACGCCACGCGGTGCTGCCTTTGCTCGAAACCATCAATCCGTCGGTAAGACAGACGCTGCGTGACACCATCGAGCGGTTCGATGATGCTTACACCCTCTACACCCAATCGATAGAGAAGGTCATGCGCGAAGCCGTTTCGTCGACGGCCGACGAAATCCGTATCGACACAGATCGGCTGTTGCGTCACGCGGCCTATCGCTCCGTGTTGTTCGAAGTGCTTCACCCGCTCGGCTTCAGCCCGGCTACCATCAAGCAGGCAGTCGGCTCGATACAGGCAGAACCGGGCATCTGTTTCCAATCTCCCACCCATTTGCTGTTGGTAGACCGCCGTTGCCTTATCATACGGGAAAAGCATGAAAACAGCCTCCACGACGAATACCGTATCGACTTCGACACACGACAGCTGCACCGGCCGTTCGAACTAAAATTGGAGGTGTTGGAGCGCGACGACCGTTTTCAACCTTCCAAAGCGCGTAACAAAATACATGTGGATTGGGATAAGCTGACGTTCCCGCTGACCTTGCGCCATTGGAGGGAGGGAGACGTGTTTCAACCTTTCGGCATGAGAGGAACAAAAAAAGTCAGCGACTTCTTTATCGACAACAAATTGGACCGGTTTGCAAAAGCGCGCTGCTGGTTGCTGCTGTCGGGTGGGCAAATCGTGTGGATAGTCGGCCTTCGCAGCGACGACCGCTTCAAGGTGACGGGAAGCACCCGGCGGATACTCGAACTGACAGCCGACACAGACAACATCTGACAGCCTCTCTCCCGACGAGCTCTTCAATGGAAAGCAACCCGTTTCCGGGGCATTTACCCTCGCTCCCCGTTTTGTCTTATCTGCCGTATCACCTTGGCCGGCACTCCGCCGACGATGACACCGTCTGACACATCTTTTGTCACCACTGCACCGGCCGCCACAATGGCATTCCGCCCCACCGTCACACCGGGGAGAATGACAGCTCCCGCACCTATCCACGCATTTTGCTTGAGATGCACGGGGGCAGTCTTCAGCACGTGGCGCATGGCGGGGTCTTCGGGGTGGTTCTCGGTAATGATTTTCGCTCCCGGTCCGATAAACACCTCATCTTCCACCGTGATGCCGCCTTGGTCGAGGAAAGTACATCCGAAATTGATGAACACCTTCTTGCCCACACGGGTGGTTTTCCCGAAAGCCGTGTAGAAGGGAGGAAACAAGCCCACACTTTCGTCCACATCCTGCCCCCAGATGCGGGCTAACAAGCTGCGCACTTCCTCTGGAGGGTGATACCCTGTGTTCAACTCGGCCACGAGCGACTTTGTCTTTTCAAACTCCTCGCGCAGCAGGGCGTATTCCGGCTCATGTTCACGGATGCGGTCGCCGCTGCGCATCCTTTCGATGATGGCATTCATGTCATTCCCGTTTTTTCTTTGGGTTGTCAAAAATGGCTTTGGCCGGCATTGACATTTTCATCACCCCAAAAATACCCACACCAATAGCAAAGGGCAGTACCTCGATTACGGTTTCCGCAAACTTATTTACCGCTTCCACAACAAAGGCAGACGAACTCCTCCCAAGTGGAGGAAATACCCTCTTTCGTCAAACCGAAGTACGTTTTTTGCCCGATATAATTCTGAATACAAAGTCACAAGGCAGGCGCAAATCATTTCCTATCCCCTGTTTTTGCGATTGTTTAACATGCTCTTCGGTTTGTCTGTGTTCTTGCCCGGTGCTGGCTTTTTCCGCGGTTTTGTGCCTTGGCAAAGCCCCTTTCCGCTGCGTGCTTTCCCGCCGCGCACTGCGTACTAACGCAGCAAAATTTCCCAAAGCACGCAGCGGAGCCCCCTTTTCTGAGGCTTCAGGAGGGGGTTTTTATACCGATTTTTTCGAAGTGGGTGAAAAAAAATCGCGCCCGAGGCGGCGGGTGTTGACCCGACCTCAGGCGCGAGGTGTGATGTGACTGTATGTCCGTTACTCTTAACGGGCGACTACTTTCATTGCTTCGCGTCCGGCGGTGATGATGTAAGTGCCCGCCGAGGGCAGCATGAAACGCTGCTCGGTGGTGCGCAGCAGCAGGCGGCCGTCGATGAGGTAGACGCTCACTTGCGTGCCCGCCTCGAAGGTGTGCATCACCTCGCGACCGTACACAAAGAGCTTGCCTGACAGCGACGCAGCGTCGAGCTTCGTGGGGTCGCCGCTTTCGCCTTCGTTCGAGTCTTCGC
>CAYPFZ010000024.1:13638-17442 GCA_964410225.1 uncultured Paludibacter sp. | reverse complement strand
GCGATTCGCGTTCTTCCTGCGAGGCAGCCTCCGACGGGTTTTCATATTCCACCACCATCCTCCCCCCGGCATGCACCGACAGCTCGTCGAGCAGCTCGCCCGTAGCCCTTTTCAAGCGCAGAAAGCCGGGATTCAGATCGCCGTCGAGATACACGGTGACGCCAAGCGGGGCGTCCAACCCTTCCATAAGGCGTCGCGTGGGTTGGGCAATGGTGTACCGCTTGTCGGAAGTCAGGTCGATGCGAAAACTGAAAAACAGAGGTATCGCAATATGCGCCACCACCACAATGATGGGGACGGCTTTAACGATTTTCGAAATCTTCATGTCAAACATCTTCGGATGCCGCCGGTCAACCGGGCAGGCTCGGCACGCTACTTTTCATAAGCAAAGGTACAAAAAGGTCGGGGGCAAGGCAAGTCCTTCCGAGTTTCTTTCACTTCGGTTCCTTGTCGGAAAGGTGTTTTATGGTAGGCAAAAGCAAGAGAAGGGGAGGTATTATAGGCACGAAAAAATGTCATGCGGCAGCCTTCGCAAAGATATTCTATCATAAAAAAGAGACGTTTCGACAGGCTTTTTGCATATATAAGGCGAAAAAACTGTCGCCCGAGAGAGTCCGCCGGTAGCAAAGCCGCCGAGATATTGCATATCTTACGAAACTCGTTATCTTTGCAAGCGGTAAATCGCAAATACTCATATAAAATCGTTTTATTATGTTCAAAAATCATCCCAAAGGGTTGTTGGCTGCCGCATTAGCCAACATGGGTGAGCGTTTCGGCTTTTATATCATGATGGCCATCCTCACCTTGTTCATCTCCGCCAAGTTCGGCTTATCCGAGACGGTGACGGGCTACATCTATTCAGCCTTTTATGCGTCTATCTACCTGCTCGCACTGGTGGGCGGTTTCATAGCCGACAGAACGAAAAACTACAAAGGTACCATCTTGGGAGGTATCGTCCTTATGGCGATCGGTTACCTGATTATCGCCATCCCGACTCCCACACCCGTGCCGCACAAGGGTCTCTACTTAGCCTTGACGTGTGGGGGGCTGCTCGTCATCTCGTTCGGTAACGGCCTTTTCAAAGGCAACTTGCAGGCCTTGGTGGGGCAGATGTATGACAACCCGAAGTATGCCGACAAACGGGATGCGGGTTTCCAGATTTTTTACATGTTTATCAATGTGGGGGCTATGTTTGCGCCATTCATTGCCATCGGCATCCGCAACTGGTGGTTGAAAGTGCATAATTTTGACTATAATTCATCGCTGCCCGAACTGTGTCACCAATACCTCGGCATGGGGGCTGACATGGGGGCTGAACCTTACGCCCGGCTGCAGGAATACGCCGCCAAGGCAGTGACCGACGGAAGTGTGGTGACCGACTTGGGTGTTTTCGCAGCGAACTATTTGGAAGTGTTCAACCGAGGTTTTCAGTATGCCTTTGCTGCTGCCATCGTGGCTATGCTCATCTCGCTGGCGATTTACATGTTCAATCGCCGCCGCTTCCCCGACCCGGCACAAAAAGCCGTGGCTGCCGATGCCAACACACCGAAGATGTCGAAGGAAGAAATCACCATGAGCGCAAAGGAAATCAGACAACGCATTTTAGCCTTGCTCGCCGTGTTTGGCATTGTCATCTTCTTCTGGCTGTCGTTCCACCAGAATGGCTATTCGCTGACCTACTTTGCGAGAGACTACGTGAATCTGGATGTGATCGACATCAACTTAGGCTTTACAAGCCTCAAGGGAGCGGAAATATTCCAAAGCGTGAACCCTATTTTCGTAGTGACTCTTACGCCGGTTATCATGCTGCTTTTTGGTAGCTTGCGCAAGCGTGGCAAAGAGCCTTCCACTCCCATGAAGATAGCCATCGGTATGGGTATCGCTGCTTTGGCTTATGTTTTCCTGATGCTGTGCTCGGTCGGTCTGCCGTCAAAGAGCGAGTTCGGATTGCTGAGTGCCGCCGAGCAAGACGCCTTGCGACTGACCCCCTGGGTTATGATCGCGCTCTATTTCGTCCTTACTGTGGCCGAGTTGTTTATCTCGCCGCTGGGTCTGTCATTCGTTTCCAAGGTAGCACCGCCTCACATGCAAGGTCTGATGCAAGGTTGTTGGTTGGCAGCCACCGCAATAGGCAATTCGCTGCTGTTCATCGGTGGATTGTTGTATGTCAGCGTGCCTTTATGGACTTGCTGGCTGGTGTTCGCCATTGCCACGGGGCTCTCCATGATTGTGATGCTCTCCATGGTGACGTGGCTCGAACGGGTAGCCAAATGACAATCAACTCGGCTGCCGCATGTAGCCCATACAAAAAGGGTGAGCCACCGCTTGCGGTGGCTCACCCTTTTATTGCTTTGTGCTATTGTTACTACAAACGCTCAAACCCCGATGCCCTCATAGGTGAAGCCCATATTGCGCAAAGCGACACCGTCGTAAATGTTCCGCCCGTCGAGGATCAGGTTGCCCCTCATATTTTGGCGTATCGTTGTCCAATTGGGCAGACGGAATTCTTTCCACTCGGTAGCGAGCAACACCGCGTCGACTCCCAAAGCGGCATCGTAAATGCTGTCGGCAAAGTGGAGCGCACGCCCTTCAAGACTGCCCAAACGACGGCACAAAGCCGACTTGGCTTCCGACATGGCCACCGGGTCGAACACACGCACCGCCGCGCCTGCTTCCAGCAGTTTTTCCACCAACACCAAAGCCGGAGCTTCACGCACATCATCGGTGTTGGGTTTGAACGCCAGCCCCCACAAAGCGATCAACTTGCCGCGCAGCTCGCCGCCAAAGTGAGCGGAGAGCTTGCCGAACAACACTTCTTTTTGGTTGTTGTTCACCTCTTCCACCGCCTTGAGCACCCGTAGGCCGTAGCCATGTTCCTCACCCGTGCGTATCAGGGCTCTTACGTCTTTCGGGAAACACGAGCCTCCATAACCTATGCCGGAATAAAGGAACTTGGCACCGATACGCAAATCCGTTCCGATGCCTTTTCTCACCATGTTCACATCGGCCCCCACCCGCTCGCACAGGTTGGCAATATCGTTCATGAAACTAATACGGGTGGCCAGCATGGCATTGGCTGCATATTTGGTCATCTCTGCCGAAGGGATATCCATAAATATCACCCGGAAGTTGTTCAGCAGGAAAGGTCGGTAGAGATGGTTCATTATCTCACGTGCACGGTCACTTTCCACCCCCACCACCACACGGTCGGGGCTCATGAAATCTTTGATCGCATCGCCTTCTTTGAGAAATTCGGGATTGGAGGCCACATCGAAAGGCAAGGCGAGACCGCGCTTCTGCAGCTCGGCAGTTATCACCTGTTTGACCAATTGAGCCGTCCCCACGGGCACGGTACTTTTGGTGACGAAGAGCACGTAACGGTTCATGTGTTCCCCCACGGTGTGCGCCACTTGGAGCACATGCCGCAAATCGGCCGACCCGTCATCATCGGGAGGAGTGCCCACGGCACAGAACACCACCTCCACATCAGGTAACACCTCGGGCAGTGAGGTGGTGAAATGCAGCCTCCCGGCCGCCACGTTGCGCCTCACCAAGTCGTCAAGACCCGGTTCGTAAATGGGAATAAGCCCTTGCTGCAGCTTGTCCACTTTCGCCCTGTCAATGTCTACACAGGTAACGTCAATACCCATTTCAGAAAAACAAGCCCCCGAAACCAACCCTACGTAGCCGGTTCCTATTATCGCTATCTTCATTGCTGTCTGTTTGTTTTATAATGTTTCTTCCTCTTTCTCCAAAAAGCTGAATGTCACCCCTTTGAACATTCTCCCTTGCTATTGTTTTCCC
>CAYPFZ010000024.1:10610-13538 GCA_964410225.1 uncultured Paludibacter sp. | reverse complement strand
GCTGCGTAAGTACGCGCTCCGAGCTGCGTAAGCACCCGGGAGAGGAGCGTCTACAAAGGCTTGCAGCGCGGCTTTCACCATGAAAAAAAGCGGCACTTTTCGACGTTTTTTTGAGTTGTTGGTTCAATGATGCAAAAACGCAAAGACGTTTTGCAGGGAGCTTTGACTGTTATTCACCTAACTGTTTATTCAGTATTTCTATTTCTTCGCTCCGCTGCCTCAATTCGCTCATGTAGTCCACAAGGCGAAAAAGCGTTTTCCTATCGGATATAAAAAGGTCAACAAAAAGGTCAAAAGCCGAGCTGGCATAGGAGTATGCTTTTTCATAGTCACCCATGATTTCATAAGCAATGGCCAGATTGTTGGCGGCTTGAGCTTTCAGCTTTGGCCTTTGGGTTTGGTCGTATACTTGCTGCCAGTGTGCTGCCGCTCCGGCCCAGTTGCGCACATACACCGAGTCCATTCCCTGCTTCATCTGCTCGTTGTCGGGATAGTAAAAATAGCGGTCGGACTGCACCCAGTGTGGTATGAAGCGGTTGGTGGAATTGCGTCCCGCCCACAGGGCTGCGTCGATGAGGGCGTCTTGTCGGTCGGGCAGCCAGGCGATGGCTTCACCGCGGTTGTAGGCTTCGGCTTCCCACGAGAGAGAATCTTTGAAATGAAGGGGTGTCGCCGCCGCCTTGCCGGGATAGTGTAAACTCCAAAGCGTTTCCACCTTCACGTCGAGTGCGGCAATAAAGCCGCTCTGCAGGAGGACGTAATATTCATACAGTTCGTCGCTCACCTGCACGTGGTCGAGTGACAGCACCGCATCGGCTTCGTATGTATCACACAATTGTAGAATCGAGGCGTATTGCAGGGGGACTATCTTTCCGAACTGCCTTGAGGTATCAGGCGGGACAGGCAGCAACTCGACGGATTCGAAGAAAGCCGTTGCTTCCATTTCTTCTGCCAAAGCACCCAGCACGTAGAACGAGACGCTGTCGGCAGAGACAGATACCTTTTGAGGTTGCATGTCGGGCAGAGAGAGGGTATGCCCCTGCTCGGCAGGCTGGATGGCCGAATTGTTGATGATGAGCAGGCGCTGCACATCAGGGTCGAAATACACTTGTGCCGGACGAAGTATGTCGAGGGTCGTGTAGAATGTGGCCGTCTTACAAGAAGTCAAGGCGGAGACAATCAGCAGCAGCGTGGCTGTCATCTTACAATCCATGCGAAACTTTTTTCGTGCAAACATACAAAATAGATTCATTCCCATCAAAACAAAGCGGATAGGCAGCAATCGGGTACATGCCACCTCGCATGTATCCTTCATGCAGGCATCGCCTGCCTCTCTACGTTTCCGAATGCAAAAACCCTACCACCTTTCAATTATTTCGTCCGACAAAAAAATCATTTTTGCATCCTGATCCTCCACGCTTGCGGGTAGAGGTTGTTGCTGCGGTTGCCCAAGTTTTTCATCCATCCCAACGACACTCCCTCGTAGTTCAGCAGCACGTACCCTTTGGTGGCGCGGGGTAGCGGCACGTTGTCACGCCGGAGGTAGGCCAAAGCCGTGTTACAATCCACATTGACACTTTCCACGGCACTTGTATCTAACGCTTTCGACAGGGCTGCAACCGCCGAAGGTATGAAGTCCACCCCTTTTCGTTGTCCGAGTGTCACGCCCGCCCTGACGACCCGCAGCACCCTTTTCAGCAGATGCATGTCGTCGGCAAGCGGAGCGGGAAAAGCCTCCACGCGGTCGCCGTCGAGCGACACTTCCCAAGAGATGTCCCCACGCAGCGGAAGAGGTATTTCTCCCTTCCACGTAAGATTGCGCCGCCCTTTTTTTGAACTTGGGGCAAGGGGGCGACGAGGTGTTATCTCCTCGTGTTTGCGCATCACCGACAGGAAAAAACCTTCTGCCTTCACCAAATGAGGGAAAAAGCGGTATCCTCCGTCGGTCTCCACCACGCCGGGGCATCCGTCGAGCGACAGCGGCAAACGTTGTGCACCCAACTTGTTGCACATCCACAACACATTCTCTTCGTTTTCCCGTCGGTTGAACGTGCATGTACAATACACCATCACTCCTCCGGGCTTCAATGTCTCCCATGCTTCGGCCACAATGTCTCGTTGTCGGGAGGCACACATGGCCACGTTTTTCGGTGTCCATTCGTCTATCGCCCGCGCGTCTTTTCGGAACATGCCTTCTCCCGAACAGGGCGCATCCACCACCACCAAGTCAAACCATCCCGGCAGGGCCGAAAAATCGGCAGGGCTGCTGTTGGTCACCACCACGCCGGGACTTCCCCATTTGGTCATGTTCTCGTCTAAAATGCCGACACGCGAGCGCAACAGCTCGTTACTCACGAGCAACGCTCCGGGTGCAAGACACTGTGTCAGCAGCGTGGACTTCCCTCCCGGGGCGGCACAAAGGTCGAGCGCACGGCGCGCGCCGACGGCATGTTGACACACTGCCCGCGCAAGGAACATGGAGGCTGCTTCCTGCACGTAGTACGCCCCTGCGTGAAACAGAGGGTCGAGTGTGAACACCGGGCGTTGCTCCAAATAATACCCTTGTTCACACCACGGCACACGGCACGCGGAGGGACTCAGCAGCACTTTGTCGTTCACCCTCACGCTCACGGGCGGCGGCCTGTGCAACGAGGCCTCGAATGCCGCATACTCTTCGCCGAGCAATGCCTGCATGGCTTCAACGAACGGCACGGGCAAGTGAACCATAGACTCAATCCGTTCCGACCTCCAAGCGAGCACACCCGGACAAAAGGCTCAACGATGGGGTCGTGTGGGTGCAAATGTAACACGATTTATTTTAAAACGAGCCTTCTGAACGGTGTTTTCTCAGTTTCTCGACAAGGGAGAGTCTGTTTGAGCAAGTGCGTACTGCAAAGGCGGGAAGCGGTCTTTCAAAAACGAAAAAAG
>CAYPFZ010000024.1:0-10510 GCA_964410225.1 uncultured Paludibacter sp. | reverse complement strand
ACCGTCTACAATCGGGTTTTAATCAGGCTGTTGGGAGAAGGGGTCTTTGTTTGACTTTTCTATGTAATATTTTCTCACCGAGTCGATTTGTCTGTCGTTGCCTTGCTTAAACAAGTTGTCTGATGACAGCTTTTTGTTGTTCCAATTTTGTACGGGAAGGAAAAAGTGCGAAGATTTCGATTTGACGGCCTTTATTCCGTTCATTCGGAGGGCGGCGTTCAGCCACACGTCGTCGGCTTTTGGACAAATGGTTTGAATCAGTTCTTTGTCAAGCACGGATGATTGAGGGGAGAGCAGGATGCCCGGCGGATACAAAACACCTCCTGCTCCGCAGACGAACAGGTGGCTGCTTTGCTCTCCGTCGGCAACGACGGTAGACAGCCAGTCGTTGTACGGGCAAAGTCGGCCTTGGCTCCAATGCATCCTGTGCACGTAGTTGGCCACCACGCAGCCGGGGTGCTCTTTGGCGCATTCGAGCAGGTTGGACAACATGTCGCTGCGGTAGAATATGTCGTCGTCTACCGTCACCAACACGCTCTCCGGATGTTCGGTCAGGGTGTAGTAGTACTTCATGTGAGGACGCAGGTTGTCCTCACGCAAGGCGATGGTCAGTCCGCGTTCTTGTTGTTCCAGCAACTTCCGGGGGAGTGATGCCATGTCCGGTATTTCCTCTTTCGATAGCCACAAGATGATCATGTCCGGCTTTGCGGTTTGCCTCAAAAGGCTTTCCACCACCAACCACACCTTGGCGATGCGGGCGGGAAATGATGTCAACGACACAATCAGCCGACTTTCCGTTTTGCCCTCCGTCGACAGGCGGTACGCAGGGTTGTGTTGCGTCAGCCTGAAATAAATCGGCAAGACGAGATTGGCTAAGGTACGTATCGGCAAGCGCAATACCGAGTAAACACGCAGCTTTTGCAACAGCGCATTCCTGCCCTTGGTGGAATCGTATATTTTGTAAAAGAAGTCTACCATGGTCGTTTTTTAATTGTTTGACATTCGTTTGTTCATCATTATCTCATACTGTGTGTCTTTTATCTCGTGTAATTCTTTCTGGAAATAGAACACGTATTGGGTTGTGTTGTCCTCCGAATGCTGCATAAGGCGGACGAACACAAAGCCGACGAACACGACCATTAAAAGGTATGAATACAGATTGGTGAGTGAAAGTCGCCACGTTCTGAAAAAATAGGCGAACGCAAAGCCGAACATGATGAACGTGACGTTGGTGAAATAAAGGATGATACGCCCGAACAACATACTCCCGAAGAAGACATATCCCAAATATGTACCTAACAGAAACAAGTCGTACAAGATGTTGAAGTAATCGCTCTGAAAATAGTTTTTTAAATTCCGGCTCTGCAGGATGATGATTGTACAAATAAGCAGCTGGAATATGTTGGTAAAATGAAGTCCTCCTTTTCCTTCTATACGGCTGTCGTATAAATGATATTCATATCCAAGCAGAATAGCGATGTCATCTACGCGGCCTAAAATTGTCTGAATCGGACTGATAAAAATCATGCTGAACGAAAGTAGCAACAGCACGATTTGCACTGTCGTATTACGAAACCATTCCCTTCGGGTACGCCATACGAAATAAACAGGCAGCAATATGACGGCCGACCGATGGAACGTGAAAGCCAGTATGGTGAAAAGCAGGTATTTTATGAAAGACCTTTTCTCGATAAAGCGAATGGCGTAAATGAAAATACAGAAAGCGATGTTCTGGCGTATCACATTCATGAAGTTCGTCATGGCGACTCCTGTAAAGATGAGAACCAAGCACATGAATGCGAACGGTTCTTTAAAATCGCGGAAAGCAAGTGCCAAGAAAAAGATTTGCAAAAAAGTCGTCAGGAGAAAGAGCCAGACCACGTCCAACGAAAGTACGTGACACAAGTTAAGCAACAGTTTGAAAGCGGGTTCAAGATGGTCGGCGTAAGCAGTCGAACTTATGTTGTGCCAATTTACGTACACCTGGTGGTAGCTCCAGTAGTCGATGCCCACACCGTAGCGCAGGCCGAACACCAAGGTGAACAACAAGATGGCGAGCCAATATGACCACGACATTTTCAGGCCATTCTCCACCGACTTTCTCAGCAAGAAAAACATCGAGAATGCCAGTAAGATGTACACAAACAATGTTTGAAACATCATACGATATGCCCTATTTTTTTAAGCCACCAGCGAAACTCCGACAGTTTTATTCTGAAGTATTTCAAATACACGACAAGAGCCGGCCACACCGAGGCCAACATGAAGAAAAGCGACTTCTTCACGCCGAAGTGTACACCCGGCAGTTGTGACAACGCCCCTCTTACGTCGCCTCTCACCTCTTTCCATTGTACTTTCGGCCTGCTCCGTGCCAAAGCAGCAAGATATGAATTCAACTGTCTATGGTAAAAATAAGCAGCCGACGAGGGATGCCAGTCAATTCCGTTTTTCTCCACAAAGTCACGCACATGTTCCATCACACGCAAGTCATCTCGACAAAGCTCGAAACTCCTTCTCTTTTTCGTGGCCGATTCAGAATTGTCGCGGTAGAAATAAGACGTCATTCTGATTTGTAGAATGAAAGGGGTGCCCAGAACGCATTTGGTGATGAACTCCCTGTCTTCTGAATACGACACATCTTCGGGAAAACGGATGGTCCGTGCGTCGATAATGCTTTTTTGAATGAAATAGTCAAAGGAATAACTCGAAAAACACCCGGGAGCGAATAACTCCCGACTTTTGATGATGCCCTCTTTTTTCGGAACATGCGCCCGCAGCCTTTGAGGATATTCCCCGATATGGCCTACACGTATGATGCCTTCATCTCCTTTGCATTTTGCCAAAGGGGAAAGAAAATCGTCCTCTACCCGGTCGTCACTGTCGACAAACGCGATCCACTGGCCACGAGCATGCTCCAAACCCGCATTCCTTGCACTCGACACTCCTCCGTTCGCTTTATGAAACACCCGCACGCGAGGGTCACGCGAAGCATATTCGTCGCATATATCACCCGAACGGTCAGGACTCCCGTCATCTACCAACAAGATTTCGTAATCGGTAAAAGTCTGCTTCAGCAAGCTGTCTACACACCGGCGCAGGTATCTTTCTGTCTTGTACACCGGCACTATTACCGAAACCGTAGGACTTGTCTCCATTCCGTGTGCTTTACATTGGTTTTTTCCGCTCCTGCAAGTTTTCCTTCAGAAAAGCGATTGCTCGTTCTCGCTCCCGACTCACTTTTTCGTTGACCGCACCCCACGACATCGGGGCGAACAACAGCGTATCCGTCACCTCGATCACCGATGTCACCAAGCGTTCCTGCAGACCATAACCGGTCAACAGAGAGGTAAAGCGTGCTATGCCCCGCACCACATTCCCGACGGCAACGAAGGGCTTGTTGAAAAGCAACGAGAACACCACGCCGTGAAACGAATCCGTCACCACAAATCTCGCCTCGCAAAAGCCCCGCAACCAATTGCCGACCGAGGGATACACGCAATCAGCCAACTTGTCAGCCCCTACCTCTTTGAATTTCTCGCGGGGCATTACCTCGTTGACCTGCAAACACATCCTTTCGGCCACATGTTGCACGATAGCTTGCTTCTCCTTTGACCTATCCAACATGTACACCAACAACTCACCGACATGCTGCGAAGACTCCTCTTCTTGAGCAATAAGTTCATAATCAGCGGAGGTGAGCATCATGGTGGGATCCGGCATGCACACGGCTTCCACTCCGAAATGTCGTCGACAAAGCTCCACCCCCGAATCTTCACGCACGGAAACCGCATCGAACTGCCGGAGCAAATTTCCGCAAATCTTGGTTTGTTTGCCGGTCAGCTCCCACGTGTCTGTACCGAAAGAGGCGGCATAGGCGATGCGTCGCACCTTCGCTCCCTGCACAAAATCCAAAAAGTAGTTTTCCAAACAGGGAGAATAGCGCGGCCGCCACACCTGGTCACTTCCCACCACATAGGCATCAAAGTGAGAACCCGCCCGTTCGTGCTCATACGACGAGCAGACAAGCGGGGTTGTCACAATGTGCGTATCCACGAAAGCGCGCGTGTGGCGGACGATAAAAGCCTGCTCTTCATCCGAAGGGAAATAGACAGGTTTCTTTCCCATCCACCGGCGCAAAGTGTTCGACCGCCGCAAGCGTTCAAAAGAGCGTTTCGTTCGATGCTTGGGACGATCTTCCGTCCACACCTCATGCCCCATGCACCTTAGAACTCGCTGAAGCGCATACGCCTGCAAAAGCCCGCCGTAATTGGTATACAACGGTTGGGTCAAAATGAGTATACGCATGCGGATTAAGATTTTACACAAGCTCGGGCGGAAGAAAACACCCGATGAAAACGGCCATGACGCAAACCTTCTACACTCTTGTGGATAAAAAAACAAAAGATTGCCGGCAACACGCGCGGCAACGAACGCGCCAAAGTTAAAAAAAAACCGCGGCACTCTTTATTTACCGCCTCAAAATTGCATTGGTACGCAACCGAATCTCCATGTAAGACAAAAAAACGATACCGTATCTGCCACGAACGGGCGGAAAAGCACAAAACAGCGGTACAAACAGGACAAATCACGATAACTTACGTATTTTTGCGACCTTACGACTAATGAAAAAAATATGTTCACCACTGCTGTCGACGTGCCCACTTCTGCTTTCCGGCTTACGTATCACACCCCCGTGCTGACCGTGGGTTCGTGTTTTGCCCACCACATCGGTTTGCACCTGCAAAATCACCTCTTCGACGTGGATGTCAATCCCTTCGGAGTGCTCTACAACCCGCTTTCGGTAAAAACTGCCCTTTTAACCCTGTTGGGAAAGGAAGAATTTACCCGTGACGACTTGTTCGAACACCAATCGCTATGGCACAGCTTCGCCCACAGCAGCCTTTTTTCCGACACCACGCCCGACGGATGCCTGCAGCGCATCAACAGCCGCCTGCGCGCCGGCCGCGAAAGACTGCCCGACACACGCATCATCTTCATCACATTGGGCACCGCGTCGGTCTACACCCACCTGCCGGAGGGAAAAGTGGTGGCCAACTGCCACAAACTGCCTGCCGACACATTTGCCCGACGACGCCTCAAGGTGGAGGAAATCGTAAGTGAATACCGCCTCCTGCTCCACACCATGAAACAGCAACTACCTGAAGTTCAAATAATCTTTACGGTCAGCCCCATTCGCCATTGGAAAGACGGAGCACACGAAAACAACCTCAGCAAAGCCACCCTCTTGATAGCTGTCGACAAACTGCAGGAAGAATTTGACAATGTGGAATATTTCCCGGCCTACGAGCTGCTTCTCGACGAGCTGCGCGACTATCGCTACTACGCCTCCGACATGATACACCCCTCGCAAACGGCCATCCACTACATTTGGGAGCGATTCATCAAAAGTCATTGCCCGCCGGACACCCTGCGGCAGATGGAAGAAATCCGACGGCTTATGACCGACCTCTCACACCGACCACTCCATCCCGACTCAGCAGCATACAGGCAATTTGCAGCCCACACCGTAGCCCGCAAACGAGAACTGGAAGAAAAGTATCCCTTCCTCTCCCCACGTTTGAAGAAGATAGAAAACCACCTGCCCGGCGACACCCGCCCGTAAAAGAATGCACACCCCCTTTCGCTGCGTAGTAACGCAGCAAAATTTTCCAAAGCACGCAGCGGAAGGGGGTGTGCAAAGGGGCAGAGAGAACTGTCGCAGCTTCTTTTTTCCGCCTTCCGTTACGGGAGTGAAGGGGAATGCAGGCATCTCGAAAAAAAGGCGGGACACCGTGCCGAATGTGCGGCACGGTGTCCCACCAAAATTTACTTTCCGTTAGTGCACTCTTCGCTTATTCCGGCATCATGACAACTTCCAGCACGTTGCCCTGATCGACGATGCGCTTGGCCATGTCTTGCACGGTCTGAACGGTAATCTCGTCCACGGCTTTTTCATAACCGTTCACCCAGTCGATGCCATCGCGGTAGTAGCTCAGCAGGGTGCGCTGCCACCAGTTGTTTTCTTCTAAGTTTTCGGCATGTTGCTTGATATAGATCTGTTTCATCTTTTCTATATCATCTTCACGCGGTCCGTTGGCGACAATTTCAGCGATTTCTTCATGGATGATGCCCATGAGCTTTTCCTGCTTGTCGGGGTCGGTGTCGAATTGCATGAGCACGTAGGCTTGTTCCACCGGGAGTTTCTCCGTGCGTCCGGCCACGCCCACTCCATACGAGCCGCCTTCTCTCTCACGAATGCTCTCCAGGTAACGTATGTTAAGCACGTCACCGATAGTCTTCACCAGCATGCTGTTGGTGCGGTTGTAGGGCATTTCGGCCGAGTAGATAATGAAGTTGGAGGCTTTCTTCACTTCCATGGCACGATTGAAGTAGTTGTCTACCTTCCCTTTAGGCATGCGTACGTTGTCGTCGACAGGCTCTTCCGTCTGCTTGCTGCCCGGCAGTCCGCCAAGATAGGTGGTGATGGCCTTACGGGTGGCCTTGTCGGTGGGGTCGATACTGCCCGTGAAGATAAAGGTGAAGTCGGCGGGCAAGGCAAAACGCTCCTTATAGATGGTTAACGCCTTGTCGAGGTCGATTTTGTCGACGAAAGCCAAGTTGGTTATCATCGTGCGGGGGTTGTGACCCGTCATGGTCAGGTTTACCGAGTCGGAAAATGCGGCCATGGGGTTGGCATCACGGTTGGCTAACGAGGTGCGGAACATGTTAATCAAGGCTGTGAACGATTCGTTGTCATGGCGCGGAGCGGTGAAATGGAGGTAAATCAGCTCCAGCAGGGTCTCGAAGTCGCTCACCGAAGAGTTGCCGCTGAGGCTTTCGCTATAGTCGGAGATGTTGGCAGAGACGCTTACTTTCTTGCCTGTCAACAACTTTTGCAGTTCGATGGCAGAAAAATTGCCCAATCCGGTCGCCTCGATAATGTCGCCTGCCATCGTGGCCGAAGGCAAGTCGTCGATGTTGTTCACCAACGAAAGGCCGCCGGGGCTGTAAGCCGTCATCAGTATTTCGTCGTTCTTGAACCGGGTGGGTTTCAAAACCACCCTCACGCCGTTGGAGAGTGTCCATTCGGTCGTACCCATGCTTTCGTTGTGGCTTTCCTTCTTTATCTTGCCGGCCTTCGGGGTTTTGTTTATCAGAGGTATATTCAAGTTTTCCTCTTCGCGTGCCGTGAGTTCGGCGGCTTGCACCTCTGCAAAGAGAGCGGTCACTTGTTCGTCGGAGGGCAGCATCTCGGCCTTGCTGTCGGGTGCGGTCATAGACACAATGAGGTTGCTCCCGTCGGCATGGATGTATTCCGGAGCCATCATGTTGATCAGGTCGACATTGATTTGCATGAGCATTTGTTGGAGATTTTCATACTCCCACTCAATGCCGGGGATGGGCTCATCACTCAAGAAATGGCGGACGTATTCGCGCACCAAGTTGCCGTTTTTCCTATTGTCACGATCGTTGTAGGACGTCTCGATGTTCTTGAGCATCTTGGCTTTCGCCCGTTCAAGCTCAGAGACGGTAAAGCCAAAACGGCGCATCTTTTCAGCCTCAAGCATAAGCGCCTCGAGCCCATCGGCTTCGCGACCGTCATTCACCACGGCCACAAGATAAAAGGCGTCTTGCGACTTGCATATCTCACCATAATAAGCTCCGCCTCCCACAAAAGGAGCGTCGCTCTGCATGACCATTTCATCGAAACGTTCATTGAGCATGGAAGCTACCAAAGAGTGAATCACGCTCACCAGATAACCATTGACCGACAAGGCCACTTCGGCAGGCAGTTTGGCATGTTTGTATTCCAAGGCAACGCGGGTAACCCGGGCTTCGGGGTCGGTCACACGCGCAATGATGGGCTGCTCGTTATCATGAATGGGGTAAATGGGACGCTCGCCGAAATTCTCACGCCGGGGAACGTCGGAAAAGAGGTTCTTGATTTTTGTCTCGATAGCATCCACGTCTACATCGCCAACCACCAACACGGCTTGCAGGTCGGGACCGTACCATTTGTGGTAGAAGTCGCGAAGCGCCTGGTGCTCAAAGTTGTTGATGACCGCCGTGTCGCCTATCACGTCGCGGATGGCATATTGCGAACCGGGATACTTTTGCTCGTTGGCCTTCTTCCACATACGGCGTTCGGCTCCCATGCCGGTGCGCCACTCTTCCAAAATCACCCCGCGCTCGGCATCAATCTCTTCGGGCAAAAGGGAAATGGAGCAAGACCAGTCATGCAACACCAACAGGGCGGAGTCAATCACACCCTCACGCTCGGTGGGCACGTCGGAGAGGTTGTACACCGTCTCGTCAAGCGAGGTGTAGGCGTTGATGTTATAGCCGAACCTCACCCCTATGCTCTCAAAGTAGTTGATAATCCCCTTGCCGGGATAGTGCTCCGTGCCGTTGAAGGCCATGTGCTCCAGAAAGTGAGCCAAACCGTTTTGATCGTCATTCTCTAGAATTGCACCCACATTTTGGGCAATATAAAACTCTGCCCGCTGTTTCGGATTCTCATTGTGACGAATGTAATACGTCAACCCGTTGTCTAACTTGCCATAGCGCACTTCCGGGTCGATGGGCATGGGCTGCAACTGCATCGGCTGCCCCATCAGACACAACGCGCTGACAGCCGCCAGCGCGAGACTCAATAGTCTTCTTCTTGTTCTCATACAAATCACTGTGTTAAAGATAGTACGTTCCGCCATCACTGTGCAGACGGCCACACAAAGAAAACGTTTTTTTTCTTTCGGACAAAATATTCCCTGCCGACGGACATAGCCTCAACAGACCTCACCCTTATGCCGTGTACTTACGCGGCAGATGGAAGAGAACGAAGGGCTTCGGGAAAAACCCTATGAAGCTCACTCGGACGTAAGGGCTTGTGGCGCAACTCATCCAAAATACATGACTTCCATTTCGAATCGATCAGGCTCATGGTAAGCCGAAGCGGGCAATTCAGATCAACGGGAATTTTTCTTTCGTACATGACAATTGTGTTTATCGGGTTGCGAATATACGTACTTATTGGCAATCGTGTTATGCCGAATAAATTTTCGGTATATGAATAAGTTCTCGGTACTTGCGCAGAGCAAGGCTATCCGGTAACTTTGCGACGACTGAGAACATACAAACAACACCCAAAATTGACAGGAGGAAAGCACATGAAAATTACGGTCGTCACGGGAAGTCCCCGCAAGAAAGGCAACACCTTTGCCATGACAGAAGCGTTTGTCAGAGAGGCAGAAAAGCTCGGTCACACCGTGCAACGGTTCGACGCCGCGCTTATGAATGTCGGCGGTTGCCGCGCGTGCCGGACCTGTTTCAAGACAGGTAAGGCCTGCTCGTTCGATGACGATTTCAACCTCATTGCACCTGCCATCGAAGAGGCCGACGCCATTGTGTACGCAGCGCCCGTCTACTGGTATTCCATCCCGGCGCAAATCAAGGGGGTGATCGACCGGATCTTTTCGTTCTATGTGGCAGGTAGAGACTTGTCGGGTAAGAAATGCGGTCTGATAAGCTGTTGCGAAGAGCACGACCCGACCGCCATGGACGGCGTGCGCATCCCCATCGAGCGCTCGGCGGCTCTGCTGAAATGGGACATGATCGGCAGCGTGCTTATACCCGGCGTGTTCGAAGAAGGCGACATCGACAAGACCGACGGATGCCGACAGGCTGAAGCACTGGCACACAAATTCTGACCAAAACAATTGTTTCATCCCAAACAAAAAAAACGACAATGAGAAGTATGAATGTGTTGGCACTTGCCGCCATGCTGTTTCTTGCAGCTTCATGTGGCCGGACCGACACTCGGCCGGAAGCCACTCCGCCCCCTACCCCCGACCGCGGCACGGCACTCGACGCCACTCCCGCCGAGCTCTCCGGCATACGGAAAGCCCTCGACCTTTACGTGGAGGCCTCGGTGAAAGCCGCTTCGACGACATGTTCACCTTGGTCAAAGACGGAGAAGACTGGAAAATCGTAAGCAAGATTTATCACGAAAAAACAAAAACGGATTGACCCGGCCTTGACGGGGAAACACATCCGCACCCAATTCCTCCGGGCAGGCAGATACCGCAATCGGGTTTCTGTCTGCCCGGTTTTTATTTTGCGGCTTTTCCTTCCCGCCGGTGAAGCATCCCACGCACTGCACACCGCGAATTTCTTGGCTTACACCCGCCGCCTCGAGCGCGATTTTTTATCCACCCATCCCGAAAAAAGCGGCTGAAAAAACCTTCCTGAAGCCTTGGAAGAGGGGGGCTCCGCTGCGTAAGCACGCAGCGAAAGGGGCTTTCCCAAGGCACAAAACCGCGGAAAAAACCGCACCGGGCAAGACTACAAGCAAGCCGAATATGTTAAATAATCATAAAATAGAGAGGGGTGAATATTCACTAAAAAAATATTATATACCTTTGTACCCGTGAGAAGTCATTTGTTTTTGCAACACTTGATTTTGAGCTTTAATGTTTAATTTTAAAAACCAACAAGGTATGAAGAGAAAATC
>CAYPFZ010000023.1:7406-18689 GCA_964410225.1 uncultured Paludibacter sp. | reverse complement strand
TTGGCCACCTACCACCGTCGTCAACTAAACACTCCCGTGGTAGGCATCACCGGTAGCACCGGAAAAACCACAACAAAGGAACTTACCGCCTCTGTGCTTGGAGAACGATACGACGTGCTCTGCACACAGGGCAACCTCAACAACCACATCGGTGTGCCACTCACTCTGCTGCAGCTTCGCCCCGAACACCGGTTGGCCGTCGTCGAGATGGGAGCCAATCACCCTGACGACATCGCGGAATTGTGCGAAATAGCTCTCCCCGACTACGGTCTGATCACCAACGTGGGCAAAGCACATTTGGAGGGATTCGGTTCGCTTGAGGGCGTGAAACAAGCTAAAGGTGCGCTCTACGCTTTCGTGGCACGGCACGGCCGTGGGGTGTTTGTCAATACCGACAATCCCCTTTTGGTCGAAATGACCCAAAAGCACCACCCCGGGCTGCGCATACTGCCTTACATCGACGGCACGGTGACCGCCCACTCGCCGTTTCTCAGCATGACGCTGCAAAATGGCAATGACCTGCGTGCCCCGCTTACCGTAAACACCCGCCTTGTCGGTATTTACAACGCCGAAAATGTGCGTGCGGCTGCCACCATCGGACGTTTCTTCGGCCTGACCGACGAGCAAATAATCCACGGGTTAGAGCACTACACGCCCCGAAAAAACCGCTCGCAATGGATGGACACAGGACGCAACCACCTCATTGTCGACGCTTACAATGCCAACCCGGTGAGCATGGCTGCCGCCATAGAAAACTTTGCCCAAATCAACGAACACAACAAGGTGCTGATATTGGGTCAAATGGAAGAATTGGGCGCGCAAAGTCAAAAGGAACACCGGCAAATCGTCTGCCTTATACAAGAAAAGGGCTTCGACCGCGTTTTCCTCATAGGAGAAAAATTCAAAGAAACCCACGCCAAGTTCCCGGTTTTCGACCACGTGGACGACTTGCGACACTACCTGCGCCGACACAAAATAGAGGGCTGTTGCGTGCTCATCAAAGGCTCGCGCGCCAATCAACTGGAGCAAGTGGCCTCCGACTTGTGAGCGGCCTTCACCCCTGATTGAGAAAAAAGAAACGACAAACAAAAAATATCATGGAAAAACGACAAACCTCCATCGTACTCCTTGCCACCCTCATCGTGCTGCTTATCTTCACGATCGTCTATTTCATCCATCGCACCCGCAAATCCGAACAAGAGATGAAAGAAATTACCGAAATGATGGCATTTGAAAAAGAACAATTAGAGGAAGAATTCGAGAACTTCAGCATCGAGTTTGGAAACTACCCCACCACCGTGCGTAGCGACTCGCTGGTACGCCTGCTCGAAGAGGAAAAGGTGAAAGTGCAACAACTGCTCGACGAATTGCGTATCACCAAAGCCACCAACGCCCGACGCATCGCCGAGCTGCGCCGAGAACTGACCACCGTGCGCAATGTCATGAAAAGCTACGTGATGCAAATCGACTCGCTCAACCGCATCAACATCAAACTGGAGCAGGAAAACCGCCAGGTGAAACAACAATACGACGTGGCCACACGCAAAGTGGAAATACTCTCGAAGGAACGTGAAACCCTGTCGGAGACCGTAGCCCGCGCCTCAAAACTTGAAGTGTATGACATCAGCTTCACCCAGCTCACCGCCAAAGGACGACCCACCCGTCGCCAGGCGCAAACCGCCACACTGCAGTTTGGCTACACCGTATCGAAAAACATCACGACAGAGCCCGGAATGAAGACCGTCTACCTGCGCATCACCCGCCCCGACGGCGAAACGATGGTGAAAGACCTTACCAACGTGTTCCCCTTTGAAGACGGAAACATATCCTACTCCGCTAAAAAAGAGATAGAATATGCCGGCGAAGAGCTGACCGACGCCATCTTTTGGCAGGTGGAGGAAATACTGCAAATCGGGGCGTATCGCGCCGACTTCTTTATCGACGGCAACCACGTGGGAAGCCTCGACTTTGATATAAAACGTTAAGATATTCAAAACCTTCGCCCTTCATCGAAACAGGAAACGTAACTTTGCCGTGCTGTTCCCTCAGCCCGAAATAGGGAGTTTGCTTAAAACAGTATACCGCGCAAATGAAACATCCCCTACCCCTCTTGCTGGCAGCCTTCCCGCTGATAACCCTCCTGTCGCTCACCTCGTGCGACAGAGATAATTATTTGGACTGGAAATACCTCAACCAATCTTGGTTTGACGCTCACCAAAACGACGAAGGTTGGCAAACAACTGAAAGCGGGTTAATGTATAGAGTCATCTATGAGGGCATTGGCGACTTGAAACCCGGTAACAAAAGTATCGTCTACATCACTTACTCGGGCACCTTCTTCAACGGCTACGAGTTCGACAGCAGTGACTACTCCAGCATGTATGTCAGCGACCTGTGTGAAGGCTTTATAGAAGGGCTGAAAATGATGAAACAGAACGCCATCTACGAGTTCCGCATCCCCTACGAATTGGGCTACGGAGAAGACGGAAGCAGCCCCATTCCTCCCTACACCGTCCTCATCTTTAAGGTGGAACTGCACAACTTCTGGACAACATCTTCGAGCTAAGTGCCGCCTCCTCACAAAGAGGTTTTGCAACCCTTGCTCTCTTGCCTTCTGCACAGGCGGACACAATGCCCGCCGGATACCCTTGTAAACCAGCTTCTCCTGCGTGCTTTGGCAGCGCGCAGCGCGTACTAACGCAGCGAAATTTTCCAAAGCACGCAAGAAAAGGGAAGAAACTTTGCCGCGACGCGAAGCCGGCTCAACGAAAGAATTATGAAGAGAATAACAAGCTACACCATGGCGACCCTCGTATGGATTGCAACGGGATGCAACCGCACCACCTATTCGTCCATCCCTGACGCCTATGTGTTTATACAAGTCAACCTGTCCACCTACTACATACACCTCAACGCGCCGAACTCCAGCGAGTGTTTCGTTGAAGACGACATCAACGTCAACGAGCAGAACTACAACAACTTCATACAAGCCACCGGCTACGGAGGAGTCATCGTTTATGCCGCCCCCACCACCAACATCAACAACCTGACGGGCGTGGACTACTATGCCTACGACATGGCCTGCCCCTACGAAGCCGACCCCGACGTGCGGGTCTATCCCGAAGGCTATCCCGACAACAAAAACTCCATCCACGCCGTTTGTCAGGAATGTGGCTCGCGCTTCGACCTCAGCAGCTTGGGCATGGCTGCCTCGGAAGATAATCTCTCGAAAGAAAATCTCAAACGCCACGAAGCCGTCCGTGTGGGCAATGTTCTCACCGTCACACAACGATATGACTGACAGGGTGAAGCGGAAGCCTCACGCCTCACCCTGCCGGTCACGCAACTTCAAAAATTCTCTCAGGCGGGCGGCAAGCATATAGTCCTCCTCCTTGATGGCTTTGTCTTGGTAGCGCTTCAATTCGTCGATAGAACAGCGCTCGTAATACTCATCGTCCACACCGTTGAGCACACCAAGCACAAAATCTTCATCCAAATCGAACTAATCTATCTGCTTGGCACGTATGTCACGGCTCTTCTCAAAGACCGACTCGCAGGTGACCATTTACATGCCGCCTTCCAAACGAATTTCCCTGTCTTCAATAAGCCGCTTTTCTTGCATGAGCACCCGCCCGGGCGGCTGGGCTGTTCACAAACCGGTCGGCACACTTCCCCTTTTCACGCGACTGCTTTTCTGTCACGTCTCTCGAAACAGCGAGCCTGACAATACCTGTCAACGCGCCACCTTTTCGAGCTCGATGGTGAAATGCCTCATGATGGGAAGCTCCTTGGTGATACGGTATCCGGCGGTAATCGTCTCGCGGCGATCGTACACGTTTTTCAACGCAGCGGCGATGTAGTCCATGTGGTTGTTTGTGTACACCCGGCGAGGGATGGCGAGCCTCAGAAGTTCTAAGCGCGGATAGCGATTCTCTTTCGTCAGGGGGTCGCGATCGGCAAGCAGCGTGCCTATCTCCACACCTCTGACACCGGCCTCTATGTAAAGCTCAATGCCGAGTGTCTGTGCCTGAAACTCTTCCTTGGGCACACTGGTGAGCACCTTTTTGGCATCGACAAAAACGGCATGCCCCCCTGCCGGCCGCTGGTAAGGCACTCCATATTCGTCGAGCTTGGCTGCCAGATAGGCCACCTGCCCTACCCTGGTCTTGAGATAATCGAAGTCCATGCTCTCCCGCAGGCCTTGGGCCAGCGCGTTCATGTCACGACCGGCCATACCCCCATAGGTGAGATAACCCTCGAACATGATGCTGTACATCTGGCAGCGTTGCATGTCTTTTTCGTCTCTGAAAGCAAGGAAGCCCCCGATGTTCACAATGCCGTCTTTCTTGGCCGACATGGTCATGTAGTCTGCATAGGAATATATCTCGCGGACAATGTCGATGATGCTCTTGTCGGCATAGCCGGCCTCGCGAGTCTTGATAAAATAGGCATTTTCGGCAAAACGAGCCGAGTCGATGAGGAGCTTCACGCCGTATTTTTTGGTCAATGCTGCCACGCCCCTGATGTTTTCCATCGACACGGGTTGCCCGCCTGCCGTGTTGTTGGTGATGGTGACCACCACAGCAGGTATCTTCTCCTTGGGATTCGACGACAGCACGTCTTCCAACTTCTTGAGATCCATGTTGCCCTTGAACGGCAATTCGAGCTCCGTGTCAGAAGCCTCGTCGATGGTGCAGTCGATGGCGTGTGCCTTGCGAAACTCGATATGACCCTTGGTGGTGTCAAAATGAGAATTGCCGGGCAGAATGTCGCCTTCTTTGACTATGGCAGAAAACAGTACGTTCTCCGCCGCCCTTCCTTGATGGGTGGGCAACACGTAAGGCAAACCGGTAATGTCGGTAATGGTGTCTTTCAAACGATGAAACGACGAGGCACCGGCGTAGCTCTCGTCGCCTTCCATGATAGCGGCCCACTGCTTGTCGCTCATCGCACCCGTGCCCGAATCGGTCAACAGGTCAATATAGACACGTTCGCTCTTGAGAGAAAAGAGATTGTAATTGGCCTCGGCAATCCACGCTTCGCGCTCTTGGCGGGTAGAGCGACGGATGTTTTCGACCATCTTGATTTTGTAAGATTCAGCAAAAGGTAGTTCCATTGTATTCATGTTTAAAAATTGCCGTAAAGTTAAAGAAAAACGCAGAATGGCCTTGTCGTTCCCACACAAAATATTTTTTCCCGCAAGGCATTTTTTACAAGCATGGAAGTCTTTTTTCTTAATGCTTTAATACATAACGAACAAGCCCTGCCGCTCTCAGGCGGGAAAGCCGGATTTCGTTCTTTAAAAAACCCCTTCTGCTGCGTGCTTAGGAAAATTTTGCTGCGTAAGTACGCAATTTTTGCTGCGTACTAACGCGCCGCGAGCTGCGTAAGCATCCGCCGGAAGGGGGAAAGCATCGCAATTTTTCTCCCTCAACCTTTGCTGCCGAGGCGCGTTTTTCTCCTGATTCTGACATGAAAAACGAGCGACCGCTTGCCGTTTCAAAATAAAGGGCTACCTTTGCACTTCCTCACGAGGATGTGATAAAAACAGGTATCAAGCAAATACGAAGAGACAATGAAGAGAACGTTCCAGCCCTCCCAAAGAAAAAGGAGAAACAAGCACGGTTTCCGCGAAAGAATGTCGACCCCCAACGGTCGCAGGGTGTTGGCCGCCCGGCGTGCGAAAGGCAGAGCCAAACTGACCGTTTCCGACGAAGGACGCCACAAAAGGTAAAAGGATAACGCCATGACGCCCGAAGACAACAGAAAAGTAAAAATCTCACAGAAAAAGGTTTTTACTTTTTTTGTATATGCACCTCTGTCATCATCCGAAAAAACGCTACCTTTGGTTCTATAAATCAAAAGACCCTTTTGTAAAAACCTGTGCGAGATGAAAGATTTCCGGAAAAAAAACATCGTTGTCTTCATCCTGATAAATGTGCTGGCCGCCGCCGTGCTGTTTGCCCTCATCGTGTGGATTACCCTCAAGGCCATTGACCGGTATACGGAACACGGCGTAGTTGAGACAGTGCCCGACCTGCGCGGAGCTTACATGGAAGAAGCCGAGGTGCTGCTGGCCGCGCAAGGACTGTATCCGCAAGTTGTCGATTCGGTGTACATGTACGACAAAAAATTAGGCACCATCGTCGAACAGACCCCCTCGCCGGGCTCTACCGTCAAACGCAACCGGCCGGTGTACCTCGTTGTCAATTCGCGCCAAATACGCAAAATGGCCTTGCCTGCGGTAAACGACTTTTCCTTACGGCAAGCAAGTTCGATGATACGTGCCGGAGGGTTGGAGGTGGCAGACATCGAATACGTGCCGTCGGAATATAGAGACTTGGTGATCGACGTGCTGTATAAAGGCGAAAGCATTCCGCCCGGCACTATGATACCCGAAGGCGACTCGGTGGTGCTCGTCGTAGGGTGGGACACCGGCACGGAAACTGTCGTTGTACCCAAACTGATAGGCTTGGGCCAAAGAGAAGCCCGCGTGGAGATAATCGCCGCATTGCTCACACCGGGTGCCGTAAACTACGATGTCGACACAAAAAGCGATGACAACACCCCTGCGCTCGTCTACCGCCAAGAACCGATAGACGGCAGCATCGTTCCCGGCGGCACAAAGGTCGACCTGTGGCTTACCACCGACCCCCAGATGCTGCAACAAAGCAAACAACAAGGGACTTATACAAACAGCCAAGAAGAGGAGTTCTTTTAATGCCCACCATTGACGAGGAACTGATTGACAACTTTATCGAATCTGACGACGAAGTCATCGACGAGGGGCGAAAGAAATACGAACACTTCCGCTTCGAGGTCGACAAAGGACAGGGTGCGCTGCGCATAGACAAATATTTGGTGAATGTCATGCCCGGCGTGTCGCGCAACCGCATACAAGAGGCAACTGTCGCCGGGTGTGTTATGGTCAACGGGATGCCCGTAAGGTCGAGCTATAAGGTGAAGCCGCTTGACAGCATCTCCATCCTGCTCGACTATCCGCCGACCGACTACGAGGTGGTGCCGCAAGACATCCCTATTGACATTGTATACGAAGACAACGATATTATCGTGGTGAACAAACAAGCCGGGATGGTGGTTCATCCCGGCTACGGCAACCACGAGGGCACACTGCTCAACGCCGTAGCCTGGCACTTGAAAGACGACCCCGCCTTCGACGCCAACGACAAGCGCGTAGGGCTGGTTCACCGCATCGACAAAGACACTTCGGGTCTGCTGCTCATCGCCAAAACTCCGGAAGCGAAAACCCATCTGGGGCTGCAATTCTACAACAAGACCACCCATCGCCGCTACCAAGCTGTGGTGTGGGGCATCGTGAAAGACGATCAAGGCACCATACAAGGCGATATAGGTCGCCACACAATCGACCGCACACGCTTCACCGTCTTCCCCGAAGGAGAAAACCCCGTGGCAAAACACGCCGTGACACACTACAAAGTGCTGGAACGCATCACCTATGTCACCTTAGTGGAATGCCGATTGGAGACCGGCCGCACCCATCAGATACGCGTACACATGAAGCATATAGGGCATACCCTGTTCAACGACGAACGCTACGAAGGCAACCTCATTCTCAAAGGAGTCAACTCCATTCGCTACAAATTGTTCGTAAAAAATTGCTTTGCCTGCTGCCCGCGTCAGGCTCTCCACGCCAAAAGCTTAGGCTTTGTCCATCCCCGCACGGGCGAAGAAATGATGTTCGACAGCGAACTTCCTGCCGATATGCAAGAATTGCTGAGGCGCTGGCGTGGCTACTCCTTCACGCTGAACAAGCCGGGAACGTGAGCAAAAACGCCGGGCAGCACCCACAGCCTGTCCTTCAACTCCTCCACAAAAAGCATGAAAATAGCCCATATAGAGTTCCCTGAATTCCCCGTCTTCCTGGCACCGATGGAAGAGGTGACCGACCCGGCTTTCCGCCTGCTATGCAAACAATACGGGGCGGACATGGTGTGCACCGAATTCGTCTCTGCCGACGCATTGGTGCGCAAGGTGAAACGTACGGAACAAAAACTGAACATCTCCCAAGACGAACGCCCCGTGTCCATACAAATATACGGCCGCGACCCTGCAACGATGACCGAAGCCGCCCGCATTGTCGAAACCGCCCGACCTGACATCATCGACCTGAACTTCGGATGCCCGGTGAAAAAGGTGGCAAACAAAGGAGCCGGCGCAGGGCTGCTTCGCGACATCCCGAAAATGCTCGAAATAACCCGCTCGGTGGTAAAGGCCGTGTCAGTACCAGTGACAGTGAAAACGCGCTTGGGTTGGGACGAACAAAATAAAATCATCGTAGAACTGGCCGAACGACTGCAAGACTGCGGCATCGCTGCCCTGACCATACACGGGCGTACACGGGCACAGATGTATACCGGACAAGCCGACTGGACACTCATCGGAGAGGTGAAAAACAACCCTCGCATGCACATCCCCATCGTGGGCAACGGCGATGTGAGCACCCCCGAACGCGCCCGTGAATGCTTCGAACGTTACGGAGTGGATGCCATCATGATAGGACGCGCGTCGATAGGGCATCCCTGGGTGTTCGGCCAAGTGAAACACTACCTGCTCTGCGGCAGCCCGATGCCACCGCTCACCTTCGACGAACAAAAAAACATCATCAAGCAGCAAGTGTCTGACTCCATCGCCCGGTTGGGCGACGAAAGAAAAGGCATCCTGCACGCACGTCGACATTTGGCAACCACCCCCACATTCAGAGGTATCCCCCACTTCAGGGAAACCCGCATCGCTATGTTGCGAACCGAAAACGTGAAGGAACTGTTCCGCATTATAGACGGAATAAAAGACAACTGACCTTCCATGCAACTCTTCCCGGGGTAATATTTTTACCAAAAAAAATATCTCTTTCTGCCGCGTTGCCGTAAAACAAAGCACGAGAAGCACTTCGCAGGCCTCCTTACAGAGCATGACACCCCACAAAACGACAAACACAAGCTGACAGATAAACCATGCGAACAGTCACGAAAAAAAACTGCTCGAAATGATTTTTTTATTTTTGAAAAATTACCTTTGCAGCAAAGAAGAAAGACATCACATTAATTACCCGTCGACAACAGTAAAACTTCCATCACAAGCAGAAAAATCAAACATTTTTTTATTATTCGTATGAAAAAACCATTCTTATTCATTGCCACATTGGTGCTTATGACAACAGCATGCAATGGCCCGAAGGAACAAAAATCGGGCATCGACCTGACCAATCTCGACACAAGTGTGTCACCGAAAGTAGACTTTTATCAATACGCTTGCGGAGGCTGGCAAGAAAAGAACCCTTTGACCGGGGAATATGCCCGTTTCGGCTCGTTCGACCAGCTGTCTGAAAACAATCGGAAACAACTTGACGAGTTGATTGGAAACATTGCCTCCTCACAACATGCCGTCGGCACGGTGGAACAAAAGATAGGCGACCTTTACAACATTGTGATGGACAGCGTAAAGCTTAATGAAGAAGGCTACAGCCCCATCGTGGACGATCTGAGGCGCATCGCCGAGGTGAAAGACAAAGGAGAGCTTTCCACCCTTATTCCCAACCTCATGTTGAACGGGACGAGCACCTACTTCACCATCTACGTGAGTGCCGACAGGAAAAACAGCAGCGAAAACCTCTTCTACACCTACCAAAGCGGTATCGCCTTGGGACAGCGGGATTACTACCTCGACGAAGACGAATCGACCGTCAACATCCGCAACGAATACCGGAATCACGTGGTGAAAATGTTCGAACTGACCGGCTTCACCCCTGAGCAGGCCGAAAAAAACATGGAAGCTGTGCTGCGCATAGAAACACGCCTTGCCAAAGCATTCTATGACAATGTGAAGTTGCGCAACCCACATGCCAACTACAACAAAATGACAACAGACGAATTGCAAGAACTCGTTCCGCAAATCGACTGGAAGGCCTATTTGAGCGTACTCGGCCTTGAGGAAAAGGTAACGGAATTGTGCGTGAGTCAGATAGAAGCCCTTGTGGAAGCCGGACGTATCATAGAAGAAGAACCGATGGAAGACCAAATAGCCTACATGCAGTGGAAACTCATCGACGGGGCGGCTACTTATCTGAGCGACGAGATATACATGCAAAACTTCAACTTTTACGGAAAGGTTAAGTCGGGTCGTGAAACCCCTTCACCCCGCTGGAAACGTGCCGTGAATGTAGTCAACAGCGTGTTGGGAGAAGCCGTGGGACAAATGTATGTGAAACAATATTTCCCACCCGAAGCCAAAGAGCGTATGCTGACATTGGTGCGCAACTTGCAGACCTCGCTGAGCGAAAGGATTGACAATTTGGAATGGATGGGCGACGAAACAAAAGCCAAGGCACAGGAAAAACTCGCTACCTTCCACGTGAAAATAGGCTACCCTGACACCTGGCGCGACTATTCGGATTTGGAAGTAAAGAAGGATAGCTACTACGACAACGTCAAACGAGCCAACAGCTTCCACTATGCCTATATGCTCGACAAAATAGGCAAACCGGTAGATCGCGACGAGTGGCACATGAACCCGCAAACAGTCAATGCCTACTACAACCCAACTACCAACGAAATATGTTTCCCGGCAGGTATCCTGCAATATCCTTTCTTCGACATGCAGGCCGACGACGCTTTCAACTACGGTGCCATCGGTGTGGTGATAGGGCACGAAATGACCCACGGCTTCGACGATCAGGGACGGAAATATGACAAAGACGGCAACCTCGTCGACTGGTGGACGGAAGAAGATGCCGCCCGCTTCAATGAACGCGCCCAAGTGATGGTAGATTTCTTCGATTCCATCGAAGTAGCCCCCGGCGTTCATGCCAACGGACAATTCACTTTAGGCGAAAATATAGCCGACTACGGTGGCCTGCAAGTGTCTTTCCAAGCATTTAAAAACGCCACCAAAGACGCTCCACTGTCCGACAAAGACGGTTTCACGCCCGAACAACGCTTCTTCTTGTCATACGCTACTGTATGGGCCGGCAATATCCGCCCAGAAGAAATCCTTGTCCTCACCAAGTCAGACCCCCACTCTTTGGGACGTTGGCGCGTGAACGGCGCACTGCCACACATCGAAGCATGGTACGAAGCCTTCGACATACAAGAAGGTGACCCTATGTATGTGGCTCCTGAAAAACGCGTATCTATCTGGTAACAGAAAAAAGAAAACAGCCATACGCAAAAAAGGCTGTTCTGTCAACTGGCAGAACAGCCTTTTTTGGTCTGCCCCAAATCATTTCATCGTAAAATGACGTTTTTT
>CAYPFZ010000023.1:0-7306 GCA_964410225.1 uncultured Paludibacter sp. | reverse complement strand
AAAAGCGACCATACAGAGCTACAAAACATGCGTTGAGGGCGAAATTGCATCTGACTTTCGAGTCAGCACAACACTCCCCTTATTCGGACAAACAAAAAATAAAGAGAAAGAGTCCGACCAACTATTATTTGAAACTATCTTTGTCTGCAGAAACAACATTTCCACCTGCATGATATTGCGCAAAGATATAGAAATCATGGCACCTGCCGGTTCGTGGGAGAGCCTTTCGGCCGCCCTGCAAGCCGGAGCCGACTCCGTTTATTTCGGTGTCGGACAGCTCAACATGCGTAGCCGCTCTTCCAATAACTTCACCGACGACGACCTTAAAAAAATAGTCGACATTTGTAGCGCGCAAGATGTAAAAACTTATCTGACAGTAAATACCATCCTTTATGACAAAGACATCCCTTCAATGGCCGGCATCATCAAGGCGGCAAAAGCGGCCGGTGTGTCAGCTGTCGTGGCCTCTGATGTGGCTGCCATGCTCTGCGCCAAACGTGAAGGAATGAAAGTGCACCTCTCCACCCAACTCAACATATCAAACGCCGATGCATTGCGTTTTTACGCACAATTTGCCGACGTGGTGGTATTGGCAAGAGAACTCGATTTGGAACAAGTGGCACACATTCACCGTCTTATAGAGGAAGAACCTATTGTTGGGCAAAGTGGTCTCCCGGTGCGCATTGAGATGTTTTGTCACGGAGCTCTGTGCATGGCCGTTTCGGGCAAATGCTACCTCAGCCTGCACCAAATGAATAATTCGGCTAACCGGGGCGCATGCATGCAAATATGCCGTCGGGGCTATACCGTACGCGACAAAGAAAGCGAGATGGAACTTGATGTAGAAAACGAATACATCATGTCGCCGAAAGATTTGAAAACTATTCATTTCCTTAATAAAATGCTTGATGCCGGCGTGCGGGTTTTCAAGATAGAAGGCAGAGCTCGCGGGCCCGAATACGTAAAAACGGTTGTACAATGCTACCGCGAAGCCGTGGAGACCTGCCTCGAAGGAACATATAGCGCAAAGAAAATAGCTGCCTGGGACGTTCGTCTGTCAAAAGTCTTCAACAGGGGTTTTTGGGATGGTTACTATCTCGGACAACGACTTGGTGAATGGAGTAATGTCTACGGTTCGCAAGCTACCCATCGCAAACTTTACATCGGACGAGTTACCAACTACTTTAGCAAAATAAATGTAGCCGAAATACACCTCGACACAGGACTGCTTTCGGTAGGCGACGAACTGCTCATCACCGGCGAAACCACCGGAGCCTATGAAGACACGGTAAAAGAAATCAGAGTGGATTTAAAGACCGTCACCACAGCACACAAAGGCGAATTCTTTTCCATCAAAACACACAGTATAGTGCGCCGCAATGACAAAGTTTTTAAAATAATACCCGACAAAAAGTAGTTCACCCTACCCTACTTTTTAGAAAAGACAGAAACTGCGTCGGTGCACACAAACATTTTCCATTTCGAAAATAACCAAGATTTTGAGAAAAGAAAAAGGCTGATTTTTCCTCTTATTTTTCTTGTTTGAAACCTTTAAAAAAGGTCTTCTTCTGCGTGCTTACGCAGCAGAAGAAGGAGGAAAAAAAATGACGAGAGCTTGTAAAAAACTAACTCATCTCTAACATTCGTTTGATGGGGCGTAGTGCTTTGATGCGAATAGTCTCCTCTATATGTATTTCAGGCTGCTCGTCGCGCAGACAAAGGTAGAGTTTTTCCAAGGTATTCAAGCGCATAAAACTACATTCGTTGCAAGCACAGGTACTGTCTAAAGGAGGCACTGGGATGAATTTTTTTTGCGGATTACGTTTACGCATCTCATGTAAAATACCCGATTCAGTAGCTACTATAAACGTTTTTTTATCAGACTGTGTCGCGTGGTTGAGTAAAGCCTGCGTTGAACCTATAAAATCAGCGGCCAACAAGACGGGTCTTTTACATTCCGGATGAGCTAACACCACCGACCCAGGATGATCTGCTTTGAGCTGGAGCAACTGTTCGAGCGAAAATTGTTCATGCACGTGGCAAGCACCTTCCCACAACAACATTTCCCGTCCGGTGACACTGTTAATATAGTTACCCAGATTCTTGTCAGGAGCAAATATAATCTTCGTGTCCGGTGGAAATTGTTCTATTATTTTTCGGGCATTAGTGGAGGTTACTACCACGTCGGTTAATGCCTTTACTGCAGCTGAAGTATTGACATACGAGACAACCGTATAACCGGGATGCTCCTCTACGAAACGAGCAAAGTCGTCCGAAGGGCAACTGTCAGCCAAGGAGCAGCCTGCCTGCAAGTCGGGCACCAACACCTTTCGATCGGGGCAAAGTATTTTGGCCGTCTCTCCCATGAAATGCACACCGCACACCACTATAACTTCAGCGTCTGTTTCAGATGCCTTTTGTGCCAAGGCTAAACTGTCTCCCACATAATCGGCAATGTCTTGTATAGCCGGTTCCTGGTAGTAGTGAGCCATGATAACGGCGTTCTTTTCTTTTCGGAGTCTGTTTATTTCGCTTGTGAGAAATTCTTTTTCCATGATTCGGTGAGTTTGTATGCAGTCGTGTATATTATCTATATATCTTACTTTTCTATTTAAAAATTGCTGCTTATAATTACCTGTTGAAAAGGTTGATAAAAAGTGGAGAGTTTTCTTGCTTTTTTCTTTCGTTGAATTTATATATAACTTATGCGCAGCTTATGAACGTTTAATCAGCTATATTACAGCTCTTATTTTCTTTTATGAACACCCTGTTAGTAAAGAACGGCAAAGACTTTTTTTCTCTTTCTCTTTTTCATAAGTGTTGAAAGCTCTTCGAAAAGTAAAAAGAAGAAAGGTTCATTTTTTCTTGGTGGATAGAGTAAAAATATTGTGTAATATTTTTTGTTGACTGTACAACTTTACTTTTTAAAATTTTTCCCGCACTTTCTCGCATTTTATTGACAAGTTTTCCTACTTCGTTCAAGAATATTTCTTTGTGGAAATATGATAAACTCGCGCCACAATCCATAATTTAAGTTGTTGAGGAACAATACGTAGCAATGCGCATACGGCTTTGTATTTTATTCCCGGTACTATTACGGGCTTCATTCGACGACTGAGAAGTTGTTGCACCATGGCACGAGCAACAACAGAAACATTCATGCCGTTTAATTCGTCTTGCTCCATTCTTTCAACTGATGTTTTTGTCTGTGCACCGTAAGGAGAGTGTGGTGAAAGCGACTGCACAGTCATCTTTCGAGCGTCCGTAAAGCCTGTGCGCGTGTCACCTGGCAATACCGCACAACATTGTATGCCAAATGGTTTTACTTCCATTGACAAGGCTTGAAGCAAAAGTAGTGCTGCTGCTTTTCCGGCTGAATAAAACGCTTGATAGGGAATAGGAACCAGCGCGGCAACAGACGAAGTTACCATTATTTTACCCTGTCGTTGTTTGCGAAAAACAGGCAAGCATGTTTGAATAGTTTTTATAGTACCGAAAAAATTTGTCTCCATTTGATAGCGCGCCTCCTCATCCGATGTGTCTTCCACCGACCCCGCTATGCCGTTACCTGCGTTACACACCACCGCATCGATTCGTCCCTGTTCATTCATAATATATTGCATCACCCTCTGCAGGTCGTCTACACTGTTCACATCCATTCTCACGGGTATTATTTTTCCCGTTCCGAACTCTTCCCGGTTTGCGCTTGATATGCTGCGCGAGGTGGCATACACACACGCTCCTTGTTGCATCAGCTGTTTGGCCATCTCTTTTCCTATGCCCGATCCGGCACCCGTTATCCACACCACCATTGGATTTATATTTTCTTTTTTCTTCCTTTTCATGGTATTATTTCTGTGTCTTTGTGGACATAACGCATTGCAAAAGTAGATTTTTTACTGAACATATTTTCGTTTCGTCTTGTAAATACTCCGGAGAAAGTGTCTGCCAACGAAAAAAAATATTTTTGTGCGTATCGAATAAATAACTACTTTTGCTCGACTTGCGTAAAGCAAGTAATTTTTTCACGGGGAATTAGCTCATCTGGTAGAGCGTTTGGTTCGCAATCAAAAGGTAGTGGGTTCGAGTCCCATATTCTCCACGATGTTTTGAATAAAAATTAATATTCAATTAGTTAGCTGCTAAAATAGCTTTGTTTTTTTGCCTGCCTTTCCCTCTTCTGCTGCGTACTAACAGAATTTTTGCTGCGTTAGTACGCAATTTTTTTCCGTTACTACGCAGCGAATGCTGCGTTAGTATGCAAGAGAAGCAAGGTATAATAGGCATGAAAAAGGGATGGACGAAGTTATCCGAGAGATGATGAAGGAAGAAAATTGCTCTTTTTGAGCTTTTGTATTCCGCAATAATATCCTTTCAATTTGTAACTAAATGAATCGATTAATTCCATAATATTTTCTTTAATTAAAAACAGATGGGCTCTTCTTTATTTTTTCTTCCGTCATTCGCTTCGGGAAAACACATAAAAACATGCTGTATAACAATATAAAAAGTCTTTTTGTTCGGTTTTGGAAGGTTTACCTTTGAGCCGTTGGTTCTGCCTTCTTTTGAGAGATTTCAGATTGTAACTTTTTTCACTTGGAGGTATCCACAAAGGGCTTGTTTTTTATATTTGCAAGCCGAAAATATACTGTTGAAAAGGCTATATACTCAAAAGCAACAATATGGAACGCAAATTGAAAATTAGGGATTTAACCATGCGTGATGGGCAGCAGTCACTGTTTGCCACCCGTATGAATCAAGAAAGTGTGGACAAGTTGCTTCCTTTGTATCAGGAAGCCGGTTTTTATGCCATCGAAGTGTGGGGCGGTGCCGTGCCCGATTCGGTGATGCGCTATTTGGGCGAATGTCCGTGGAACCGTCTGAAGTCCATCAGTGACAAGATGCAAGGCAAGTCGTTGCTTACTGCTCTTTCTCGAGGTCGTAACCTTTTTGGTTATGTGCCCTATCCCACCTCGGTTATTGAGGGTTTTTACAAACGGGCGTTAGCCAATGGGCTGAATGTGATGCGTATTTTCGACGCGCTGAACGATTTGGACAACGTGCGTGAGTCGGTGGAGATAATCAACAGCCTTGGAGGTATTGCCGACGGAGCGGTCTGCTACACTGTAGATCCCAAAGACGAGCATTCTTCCGACGGAGGCGGTGTCATACACAAGATTTTCGGTAAGGCCAAACATTCCGAGAAAATATTCACCGACGAATACTTCATCGAAAAAGCCAAGGCTTACGAACAGATGGGTGCTAAAATAATCACCATCAAAGATATGGCCGGCTTGATTAATCCCGCTCGCGTGGCTTCTTTGATGCCTAAGTTGAAAAAGGCTTTGGCTGTGCCGGTTGACTTTCACACGCATTGCACTCCCGGTTACGGCTTGGCTTCGTCGCTCATGGCCATTATTCATGGCGTGGACATTCTCGACACAAACGTATGGTATTTCGGAGGCGGCTCGGCAGCACCGGCTATTGAACTGATATATATTTTCTGCCAGAAATTGGGTGTGAAAGTAGATGCCGATATGGAGGCAGTAGGTCGTATCCGCAGCGTATTGAAGGAAGTACGCAAAGAGCTGAAGGAGTTCGATCTGCAAAAGGCTTTCCCCATTGATTTCGATCCGTTGAAGGACAAACTTCCTGCCGAAGTGGATGCCCTTTTCGATAAAGCCATCGCTGCTGCCAAGGCCAACAACGAGCCTGCTTTGCTTGATGCTTGTCATGCCATCGAGGCTTATTTCAATTTCCCAAAACCTAACGAAATTGTCAAGGATGCCGAAGTGCCCGGCGGTATGTATTCCAACATGGTGGCTCAACTTAAACAACTTCAGGCCGAAGATGTTCTTGAAGATGCCATGAAGCTTATACCCAAGGTGCGCCGCGACGCAGGCCTGGTGCCGCTTGTTACTCCTACCAGCCAGATTGTAGGCTCGCAGGCCGTGGTGCTTGCCCTTGACCGCAAAAAAGGAAGTGCCGATTACACGAACAAGTCGAATCAATTTATTTCTTTGGTTCGTGGAGAATATGGCCATACGCCTGTGGCTATAAATCCTAATTTTCGCAAACTCATCACCGGCAATGCAGAAGAGACGCCCTACGACGTAAACTCTTATAAATTTCCTGACAATCCCGAATTGCCTGAATATGGTGGGGCGAAGTTGGCGATGAACGACGAAGAGTATCTCCTGCTCGAACTTCTGCCCATGGTAGCGAAGCCGTTCTTGCAGAAGCGTCGGGCAGCCGAATATGAAGCCGCCCGCAAGAACGCCCCTGCTGCCGAAGTACAGAATGATGGCGGACAGGTTGTTGCCGACGGAGAACCTATCACTGGGCGTGTGCTTTGTGCTCCGATGGGTGGAACTATTGTCGAGCTGCATGTGAAGCCCGGCCAGGCAGTGAAAGAGGGTACGCCTGTGTTGATGTATGAAGCGATGAAGATGCAAAGCGAACTCGAGGCGGAATTCAGCGACACGGTGAAGCGCTTTTTGGTGAAGCCGGGCGATGTGGTAAGTGCCGGACAACCGCTTGTGGAGTTTGAAAAAGAAGCGTGCAACAAGAAGAAAGAAGCTCCTGTTGAAGAAAAGCCGGGCGGTCCCACTCTAAATGCTCCGATGGGCGGCACAATCGTCGAAATCAATGTAAAGCCGGGCGATGTGGTAAAAGAAGGCGTGCAGGTACTCACTTACGAAGCCATGAAGATGCAGAGTGTGCTCGAGGCGGACTTTGCCGGCACGGTGAAGCGCGTGTTGGTAGCTCCCGGCGATGTGGTACGTGCCGACCAGCCGCTGATTGAGTTTGAGGGTTCTGCCTCATCAGCTTCGTCGACGCATGCCGACCGGCCGCTTTCTGCTCCCGTTGTTGGTCCAACTCTCGACGCACCGATGGGTGGCACATTGGTAGAAGTGCACGTAAAACCCGGCCAGGAAGTGAAAGAGGGTACGCCCGTACTCACCTACGAAGCCATGAAGATGCAGAGCGTACTCGAGGCCGAATTCAACGCCACTGTCAAACGCATCCTTGTCCAACCCGGACAGGTTTTCCTGACAGGCGAACATCTTGTGGAGTTCGAAAAGAAGTAGTTTTTGCTAATTCTTCCGATATAAAGAGAGCGTGTCAAGATGGGCACGCTCTCTTTTTGTCAAGTTTTTATTCGTGTGTTTTCCTTGTAGAGACAAACCGATCAGCTTTGCGCCCGGCAAGTTTCGGGAGGTAAAGGTCTGTATTTTTTGTTTGTCACGTCGTTTCCCATAAACCTTCTTTTCCCTCTTCTGCTGCGTACTAATGAAAATTTTGC
>CAYPFZ010000022.1:13677-18967 GCA_964410225.1 uncultured Paludibacter sp. | reverse complement strand
CTTCCTCCCCTTTGGCGCGCAAGTAGGAGCGTATGAGCATCAGCCCGGCATACTCACCGGCTGCACCGGAGTTGGGCTGCAAGCTGCAACCTGCAAGGCCTGTAATCTCCGAAAGATACTCAGCCAAATTGCCGAGCATTTCGTGATAACCGGCCGCTTGTTCGTCGGGAACCAGCGGGTGCATTTGTGCTATTTCCGGGCGGCTGAGTGGCAAGAGTTCCGAGGCTGCGTTCAGCTTCATCGTACACGACCCGAGAGGTATCATCGAGTTGGCTAACGAAATGTCGCGACGTTCCAGGCGTTTGATGTAGCGCATCAGTTCGGTCTCCGTGTGGTAGTTGAGGAACACCTCGTGAGTCAGGTAGTCGGAAGTGCGGTCGAACTTTTCGTCGAACGATTTGATACCTTCCCAATCACCTGCCGCTGCATACGAGGGCGTATTGTCCACCGCTTCGGCAAAGATGTCGATTAAAGTATTTACATCGTCAAGGTCAGTAGTTTCGTCTACGCTCAGACCTATCTTCTTTTCCGAATCAAAATAGTGGAAATTGACTTCCCGTTTCAGAGCAATGGCCTTGAAATGTTCCATCTCTACCCCCGCGGGCAGGGCAACCTTCAGGGTGTCGAAGAAATCTGTGTTGCTTTGTGAGTAGCCGTAAACGGGCAACAGCTCGTTAAGGTAAGAGGCAATGGAGTGAATGCGAGTGGCAATAGCACGAAGCCCCTTTGCCCCGTGATACACGGCATAGAAGCCTGACATTATTGCCAGCAGTGCCTGAGCTGTGCAGATGTTGGACGTGGCCTTCTCACGTTTGATGTGTTGCTCGCGGGTTTGCAGTGCCAATCGGAAGGCCGGCCGGCCGTTGGCATCGCGGCTGATGCCTATCACGCGGCCGGGTATCTCGCGTTTGTATGCCTCGCGAGTGGCAAAAAAGGCCGCAGAAGGTCCTCCGTAATACATGGGCGTGCCGAGCCTTTGTGCCGAGCCAAACACAATGTCAGCCCCCCAGTCGCCTGGAGGCGTGAGCAACGCTAAACTCATCAGGTCGGCAGCTACGGCAACCTTGCACCCGGCATCGTGTGCATTAGTTACAAAAGAAGCGTAGTCCTCAATGCTCCCGTCAGAGTTGGGATACTGCACGATGGCTCCAAAATGACGATCGGTAAAACGGAAAGAGAAGTAATCGCCTGTTTCCACCTCAATGCCCTGTCCGCCCATGCGAGTGCGCAACACGGCCATTGTCTGTGGGAATATATGCCTGTCGACAAAGAGCACATTGGCTCCGGCCTTTACTTGTTCGCGGGTACGCAAACTATACATCATGGTGGCGGCTTCGGCGGCTGCCGTGGCCTCATCGAGCAGTGAGGCATTGGCCAATGGCAAAGCCGTGAGATCTGCTACGGCAGTCTGGAAGTTAAACAGCGCTTCAAGGCGTCCTTGCGATATTTCCGCTTGGTAGGGTGTATAGGAAGTGTACCACGCAGGGTTCTCCAACACGTTGCGCAAGATGGGTGCGGGCGTGCAGGTGTCATACCAGCCCTGACCTATGTACGAGGTAAAGAGTTTGTTTTTGGCAGCCAACTCAGCCACGTGTTCCGCGTAACGCCGTTCGGTCAAGGGAGCGGGCAGGTTCAGCGGGCGTGGCAGGCGAATGTCTGCCGGAATAATCTGGTCGATGAGTTCGTCTAAAGAGGCCGCACCGACAGTTTGGAGCATCAAGGCCTCTTCTTGTTCGGAAACGCCAATGTGGCGCGATTGCAGGTAATCCATAAATATTGCTGATTGTTGTTTGTGGTTGTTGTGTATCTTAACAAGGAAACAAAATTGACGGTTCTTCGGACGTCAGAAGTAAACCACTTCTTTGCCCTCGATGGAGCTTAGCAGTTTGTTGGCCAAGCGAGTGGCTCCGAAGCGGAACAGACGTTTGTCTATCCATTCGGTGCCGAGCATTTCTTTCACTATCGTGTAGTGCCTCACCGCTTCGTCGGTTGAGCTTATGCCGCCGGCGGCCTTGAACCCCACTTTTACGCCGTTCTTCTTATACCATTGACCGATCGCACGGCACATAACGTAGGTAGCTTCAGGGGTTGCCGAGACGCAGGTCTTGCCCGTGGAGGTTTTGATAAAATCAGCTCCGGCGGCCATGGCAAGCAGCGAAGCCTTCATGATGTTCGCGGCGGTATTCAATTCTCCTGTTTCGAGTATCACCTTCAGGCGCGCCTCCCGGCAAGAGGTCTTGATTTCATTCAGCTCGTCGAACACTTCCTCGTAGCGGCCTTCAAGGAATTTACCCACGGAGATAACCGCGTCTATCTCGGTAGCCCCTTCGAGCACGGTCATGGCCGTTTCGGCCACTTTCACTTCGAGGAAGGTTTGCGAGGCAGGAAACCCTCCCGCCACCGCGGCAATGCCGACATGTTGCACGGCGAGCGTCTCTCTCACCACAGGAACCAAAGCCGGGTAGACGCACAGAGCCGCCACATCGGGAAGCGAGGGAAAATGTTGCCGGAAAGTGTTCACCCGCCGTACCATAGCGCGTATGTCATCGGTGGTGTCAGTGCCATTGAGTGAGGTCAGGTCGATTTGCGACAGGCACTGTTTATACACATCGGGATGGTCGTTTTCAGCAAAGTGTGCAGCCAGAATGTCGGCAACGGCTCGCCCGACGGCTTCGTCGGAGAGTGCGCAGTCGTAGACGCTGAAGAGTTTTTCGAATTTGTTTCCCATACGCCTTTCTATCACATTTGCGCGTGTGACGGTCGCAGTTGCAGCGACAAGCCGGTCAGTGGTCGGCGGTCAGTTTGCTGTTGTTGCGGTGGCGGCATTCATCGCGGAGAGTCTTCTTCTGCAAATTCCTTTCGAATGCTTCCGACAGGTTCACGCCCGTCTGATTGGCCAGACATATCAACACCCATAACACGTCGGCCATTTCATCGGCCATATCACCACTTCGATCCGACGGTTTGAAAGATTGGTCGCCGTAGGTACGCACCACAACCCGCGCCAATTCGCCCACCTCTTCGGTAAGCACGGCCATGTTCGACAATTCGGAAAAATACCTCACTCCGTAGGTCTTTATCCATTCGTCCACACGTGTTTGTGCTTCGTCTAAAGTCATGGCTGTCTGTTTTCCGTGCTCATTCATTCAGCCGGGCGATAACGGTCTCGTTGCCGGTCGTTTTGTCGCCCACCTGCACGAACACTTCCGCGTCGGGTGGCAGAAACATATCTACCCGCGAGCCGAATTTTATGAATCCTATCTGTTCGTTGAGATGACACGGTTTCCCTTGGCGTGCGTAGGTGACGATGCGTCTGGCCAACGCGCCGGCCACTTGCCTGATGAGCACTTGCGTCCCCGATTGGGTTTGGATAACCACCGTGGAGCGTTCGTTGTCTGTGCTCGATTTGGGCAGAAAGGCCATCACGTGCTTGCCGTTGTGATGTTCGGATTTCACGATGTGTCCCGCTATAGGATACCAGTTGGCATGTACGTTGAATACCGACATGAAGATGGAAACCTGTATGCGCCGGTCGCCGAAATATTCCATCTCGTCGGTAGGTTCCACCACCACCACCGTGCCATCGGCCGGAGCTACCACCAAGCCCGGATCGTCGATTTCAACCACCCGGGCCGGATCGCGAAAGAAGTAGGCAAAGAAAATGAATATCAGCGAGGAAATGACAGTGGAAACGGCAAAAATCACCTTGGGGTAAAACATGTATACGACAAGGTTGATGACGAACAACGCAAAACACATCCCCAGCAATATCAAGTGCCCTTCCTTATGTATCTTGGTATATTTCATCACGGAAGCCCCTCGCGAATGTGGACAAAAGTAGGTAAAAAGATTTACCCGCACAAAGGTAGGGCGTTTTCTTTTCTTCTGTCCACATCTCCCAATCCGAATGGCTTTTACGAACGACAGGAAGGAAATAAAGGCGGCAAAGCCTTCACAAAAACCATAGCGGAGCACATCGCTTTGACGGACAAGGTCACACAGTCTCGTATCGTACGGTGAACAAGATTTTTCATTTGCTTTCATTGCCCCTCTTCTCGTGCGTGTTTAGGGAATTTTTGCCGGATAAGTACGCAGCAAAATTTTCCTAAGCACCCGCCGGAAGGGGTCTTTCAAAGGAAGAAAAAGGCATGTTTATATCTTGACCGAAAACGTGGTATATGACATAATAAAATCATTGTTTTACAAAGATTTATTGTAAACAAATACAGCAAAAAACGACCCTTTTCCCGCAGAGGGAACAGGCCGTGGACAGATGGCCGATTTTCCGGCCTCTTCCGGCGGCATGGGAGAAGGTACGTGGAAAATGCTTACCTTTGCCGCCCGTGTTTTCCTTACATTGTTTTTACACATCCATGGATTTGTCGCAACTGACAGCGATTTCGCCGGTCGACGGTCGTTATCGTGCCAAGACGAAAAGCTACGCCGGTTATTTTTCCGAGTATGCCCTGATTCGCTATCGGGTGAAGGTCGAGGTGGAGTATTTCATCGCCTTGTGTGAGCTGCCTCTTAAGCAGTTGGAGGCCGTTCCGCAAGAGCTTTTCCCGGCCTTGAGAGCAATATGTTCCGACTTTACATATAAGGATGCCTCCCGGATAAAGGACATAGAGAAGGTGACCAACCACGACGTGAAGGCGGTGGAATATTTTCTCAAAGAACAATTCGACGCGCTTGGACTTGGTCACTTCAAGGAGTTCATCCACTTCGGTCTCACCTCGCAAGACATAAATAACACGGCAGTACCCTGTTCGCTGAAAGACGCGCTGCATGAAGTGTATTACCCCACTTTGCAACGTCTCATTGACGCGCTGCGACAATTGGCCGGGCAGTGGACGGAAGTTCCCATGTTGGCCCGGACGCACGGTCAGCCCGCCTCACCCACCCGTTTGGGCAAGGAGATGCAAGTGTTTGTGAGTCGTTTGGAACAACAGCTCAAGCTTTTGCGTGAAGTGCCTCTGTCGGCCAAGTTCGGCGGTGCCACAGGCAATTTCAACGCTCACCACGTGGCCTATCCCGACGTCGACTGGAAGGCGTTCGGTGATTGTTTTGTGACCGAAAAACTCGGCTTGGTGCGCGAACCTTGGACAACACAAATATCGAACTACGACAATCTGGCCGCCCTCGGCGACGGGCTGAGGCGCATCAATACCATAATAAAGGATCTTTGTCGCGACATGTGGGCGTATGTGTCAATGGACTACTTCAAGCAACGCATCAAAGAAGGTGAAGTCGGCTCGTCGGCCATGCCCCACAAGGTGAACCCCATCGACTT
>CAYPFZ010000022.1:4026-13577 GCA_964410225.1 uncultured Paludibacter sp. | reverse complement strand
CTGATACCCATTCTTCGGATACTGTTCGGCATTACAAGAGAGGTGCGCGACTACCAACCGTGGGCGTGGGACGACGGCCTGCTTAACATTGTGGAAGCACTGAAGAATAACGTGTTTCACCGCATCGAAATGGTCATACAGACCTCAGGCTCCACGCTCGCATTGGTCTACATTGCCATCTTCCTGGTCGTCATGACTGCCCTTAAAGTGGGTGCTTCTTACTTAGGGTCGCATTTTCTCATTCCCGTCCGCACCGGCGTGTTGCGCGACTTGCGCAGACAGTTATACGAAAAAATCATGCTGCTGCCCCTCGGCTTCTTCTCCGACGAACACAAAGGCGACATCATGGCTCGCATGACCGGCGACGTGAACGAAGTGGAAGTCTCCATTATGAGTTCGCTCGAAATGGTGTTCAAAAACCCCATCATGATCATCATGTACCTTTTGGTCATGATGTCGCTCAGCTGGCAATTGACTCTTTTTTCCCTTCTGTTTCTCCCGCTGGCGGCAGGAGCTATCGGAAAGATAGGACGCTCGCTCAAAAAGCGCTCAACGCAAGGACAACAACAAACCGGCGAGCTCCTCTCACAGATAGAGGAAACATTAGGCGGGCTGCGTGTCGTCAAAGCCTTCAACGCCGAAAAAAAGCTCGAATACCGCTTTGCCCTGCTGAACGAGAAATTGCGCCGCACCTTCAACCGCATCAATCGCAGGCAGGCATTGGCTCACCCGATAAGCGAATTTTTAGGCACGGTCATCATCGCCATGCTGCTCTGCCTGGGGGGAATGTTCATCCTGAGTAACCAAAGCAGCCTCACCGGTGAGTCGTTCATCTACTACCTCACTGTGTTTTACCTCATCATCAATCCGGCAAAAGACCTGTCAAAAGCCACTTACAGCATCCAAAAAGGACTGGCATCTGTCGAACGGATAGACAAAATACTCGATGCGGAAAACGACATTGCCGACCCGGACAACCCGGTTCCTCTACCCCGGTTCACCGATAAAATAGTGTACAAAAATTTGTGGTTCAAATACCAAAACGCTTGGGTGCTGCAAGACATCAACCTGACAATAGAAAAGGGAAAGACCGTGGCGTTGGTCGGACAATCGGGCTCGGGCAAATCCACCATGGTCGACCTGCTTCCCCGCTACTACGACCCCCAACAAGGGAGCATCACCATTGACGGCATTGACCTGAGACAGCTGCGCGTGAAAGACCTGCGTGCCTTGATGGGCAACGTGAACCAAGAAGCCATACTTTTCAACGACACGTTCTATAACAACATCACCTTCGGAGTGGAAGAAGCCACCATGGAGCAAGTGATCGAAGCGGCGAAAATAGCCAACGCACACGATTTCATCATGGCCACAGAGCATGGATACAACACCACCATCGGCGACCGGGGCGGAAAACTCTCCGGAGGACAACGGCAACGTATCAGCATAGCACGAGCCATTCTGAAAAATCCTCCCATCCTCATCCTCGACGAGGCTACCTCCGCCCTTGACACCGAATCGGAAAAAATGGTGCAGGATGCACTCGAAAAACTCATGCTCAACCGCACCACACTGGTGGTGGCACACCGCCTTTCCACCATCAAAAAAGCCGACGAGATTTGTGTAATGCACGAAGGCCGCATCGTGGAGCGGGGACAGCACGACCAGTTAGTGGCATTGAACGGTTATTACAAACGCTTGGTAGATATGCAGTCGTTTTAAGCAAGCTGACAACAGGCATACTTATCAAGCTCATTATCAAATAAAAAAGATGCTTTGCGAGAAGCCTTCTGCTGCGTACTAACGCAGCAAAATTTTCATAGGCACGCAAGAGAAGAGGCAAAACAGAAGGTTACGGAGTTGGTGAAAGTCGCTTGTTTCGCCCCGAGGTTTTGTCCGCCGCAAAAAAATAGAGTAATTTTAGCCGTTGAATAATAACACACGACGATTTATGAAAAACAACTATTGTGTCATCATGGCCGGAGGGATAGGAAGTCGCTTCTGGCCGGTCAGCCGCGACGGGCTGCCCAAGCAGTTCCTTGATTTTTTCGGGACGGGGCGTTCCCTGCTCCAAATGACCTTTGACCGCTTCACGCCGATAGTGCCTGTCGAAAACATTCTGATCGTGACAAACCGCATATACAAAGAATTGATACTTGAGCAGTTGCCCGATTTGTCGCCCCATCAGGTACTGTTGGAGCCTCATCGTCGCAACACGGCACCCTGCGTGGCCTACGCCATCAGTCGCATCAAGGCGATGACCGACCGGGCGAACATCATCGTGGCACCCTCCGACCACCTCATACTGAAAGAGGGCAGCTTTCTTGACACATTGCGCGAAGGTCTCGAATTCACGGCTCATCACAATGCCCTCCTTACGCTGGGTATCCAGCCGAGCCGCCCGGAAACAGGCTATGGCTACATCCAGGTGGATGACGGCGAAAACCGCTTGAGGCGCGTAAAAACGTTCACCGAAAAACCCAATGCCGAATTGGCTCAAGTGTTCTTCGAATCAGGTGAATTCTACTGGAATTCAGGTATCTTTTTGTGGAATCTGCAGGCCATCGAAGAAGCCTACCGCACCTTGCTTCCGGAGATAGCGGCCAAATTCCGCGAGGGAAAAGAAAAATGGAACACCCCCGAAGAACAAGCCTACGTCGACGAGATTTACCCCACCTGTCAGAATATCTCCATCGATTATGGTATTATGGAAAAGGCGTCTAACGTCTATGTGCTGTGTTCCGACTTCGGATGGACCGATCTTGGAACATGGGGCTCGCTTTACGAGATGTCGAAGAAAGACGAACAACATAACGTGACCCTCAAATGCCAGGCGATATATTACGATAGCGAAAAAAACACGGTGGTCTTGCCCAAAAACAAGCTGGCGGTGATTCAAGGCCTCGAAGACTACATTGTGGCCGACACAGACGACGTGTTGCTCATCTGCAAAAGGTCGGAAGAACAGCGTATCCGTCAGTTTGTGAACGACGCGAACGTAATGTTTGATGGGTTATACAATTGATTTTCCAATCAACGGGAGCTCTGAATGGACGTGTGGATAGTATTGGCTTTGACGGTTGTGGTCTTGCTTGCGGCATATCTGCTGCTTGACAGGCTGCTGAAGGCCGATGAACAAAAGCGTGCTGTGGAGCTGCGCAGGCAAGGTACGGCGCAGCTCGTCCCAATACGTTTGCGGGCCTACGAGCGCTTGGCTCTGTTTTTGGAACGCACGCGCCCCGACACCCTCATGCTCAATGTGCTCAAACCGGGTATGGATTGCAGGCAACTGCATACCCGCTTGCTCGAACACATCAGACAGGAGTATGCTCACAATGTGTCGCAACAAGTCTACGTGAGCGACGAGGTGTGGGAGGCCGTCGTAGCGACCAAAGAGAGTTTGCTAAGACTGGTAAACACGTGTGCCGCCTCGTGTGATGCCGGCTCGGGAGCGCAGGTGCTGGCCGAAAAAATCATACAAATCTATGCCGCTTCACCCGACACGCCCTCCGAGATAGCGATGCAAAGGCTCAAAGACGAAGTGAGGAGAATCTTTTGACGAAATTAAGTCCTCGAGATACATAAGCACGCAAGAGAGGACACGAATCCGGTGGAGTTTTTGCAAGGAATTCCCGATGTGTGGAAAGTAAGGATTGAACCGATGGTTGTAAAAAAAGGGATTCTTCTTTTTTGTTGCATGCTGCTGTTGGCCTGTCAGGAAGACGAGCAGTGTCGGTTGGAACGCTACGTGCGCCTGCACGTATCTTTTTATCAAATGACAACCAATCTGTCTACCGGAGTGCAGAGCGAGGGGACGCTCTATGTGGACACCCTCAGCGTGCAAGGCATAGGAGTGGATGGTTATATCCGTGAAAAGGCCGCCGGCAAAGATACCGTGCAACTTCTTCTTGACAAGGAAAACGACATTTCGGAGTTTATATTTACTTTTGAAGACACACTCAGACAACTTGTGGTGACTGACACGCTGAGCGTGTACTACAGTCGCACCGAGTCGTATCTCTCTTTTGAATGCGGTTGCCTCTACACGTTCACCATCGACCCCGAACTGACCAGTGCAACCAACCATTTTATTGATTCGATTGTCATCTATTCAACAGAAGTCAACACGGCCAATGAGGAGAATATCAAGATATATCACACTCCTTAGCTTGCCCTTTTACTGCACCGTGCTGTTTGCCCAAGAAGAAATCGAGGGGGAGGAAAAACAGCCCTTGTACCAAGGGATATTGGTGGCCGTTGACGCTTTCTCAGCAGTGATGTCAGCTGTCGATGCCGATCTCTATTCGTTCGAGGCGGCCGTACATGTTGACTTGCTTGAAAAGTTCTTCCCGGCTTTCGAGATGGGCGTGGCCGGTGCCGACCGCGTGTCGATAAACGACTACGGCTTCAAGACCGCCGGGGTTTTCTTTCGTCTCGGCGCAGACTACAACCTGCTCAAACCCAACCCTGAGAATGCCCGCATTCATCGCTACCTGCTTGTGGGGCTGCGTTACGCCTTCAGCCCTTTTACCTATGACGTGACCAACGTGTCGGTAGACAATGGTTATTGGGGAGATGATTTCGTAAGGAATTACATTGGTGTGAAGACGGTGCAACATTGGATGGAGGTGGTCGGAGGACTGCATGTGGAGGTTGTCAACAACTTTTACATGGGTTGGGGTATACGTTGGAAAATACGTCTCAGCCAAGATGCTGACGGAGAAATCTCCCCTTGGTACATTCCCGGCATTGGTATCAAGTCCATTGGCAATGCAGGATTCAACTACACGATAGGCTACAAATTTTAGAACAATCTACATAAAGGATACCAGGTAATTTTGCCTGCCGTAATCAATAATAAACGATGAACACAATCCGGCAACTGAACCGTGCCGCCGACAACATCCGTGTGCTTTCGGCCGCCATGGTTGAAAGAGCCCAATCCGGACACCCGGGAGGGGCAATGGGCGGTGCAGACTTTCTCAATGTGCTGTATTCCGAATTCCTTGTTTACGACCCTGAAGACCCGACGTGGGAAGGACGCGACCGCTACTTCCAAGACCCCGGACACATGTCGCCCATGCTTTATGCCGTCTTGGCAGCGGCAGGAAAATACACTTTGGAAGAGCTTAAGCAATTCCGTCAATGGGGTAGCCCCACGCCCGGACATCCCGAACGCGACCTCTCACGAGGTATTGAAAACACTTCCGGGCCGCTTGGCCAGGGACATGCCTATGCCGTAGGAGCAGCCATAGCAGCCAAATTCCTGAAAGCACGCTTCGGCGAACAGATGGGGCAAACCATCTATGCCTTCATTTCCGATGGAGGCATACAGGAGGAAATCTCCCAAGGAGCAGGACGCATCGCAGGGCATTTGGGGCTTGACAACCTCGTCATGTTCTATGACTCCAATGGCGTGCAACTTTCCACCCTGACCGATGAAGTGACCCGTGAAGACATCAAGAAAAAATACGAAGCATGGGACTGGTTGGTGCTCGAAATTGATGGGAATGACCCCGCCCAAATAAGGCAAGCCCTGAAAGAAGCCAAAGAGGAAAACGAACGACCTACTCTCATCATCGGTCGCACGGTCATGGGCAAGGGTGCTGTCAAGGCAGATGGAACTCCTTTCGAAGGACAAGTCTCCACCCATGGGCAGCCTTTGGGCAAAAGCGGTGCGTCTTATGAAGAAACAGTGAAACACCTTGGAGGTAACATAGAAAATCCTTTCGTGTTTTTCGACGAGACTACGGAAATATACGCCCGCCGTCGAGCGGAATTAGAAACCATTGTACAAAAGAAACGCGCCTTACAGGCTCAATGGACTGAGAAAAACCCGGAAGAAGCGAAAAAACTCCGTTCCTATTTCTCCGAACAAGCACCACAAATTGATTGGGAATCCATCGTGCAGAAGAGCGGCGAGGCTACCCGGGTTGCTTCTGCCACTGTGCTTGAACACCTGGCACAGCAAGTGGGCAACATGATCGTGTCAAGTGCCGACCTTTGCAATTCCGACAAAACCGACGGTTTCCTCAAAAAGACCAAAGCCTTTTCCAAAGGTGATTTTTCCGGCGCATTCCTTCAGGCCGGTGTATCCGAGCTCACCATGGCGGCTCTCTGTGTGGGCATGTCGCTCCACGGAGGAGTATGGGCGGCTTGCGGCACTTTCTTCGTATTCTCCGACTACATGAAACCTGTGCTCCGTATGGCCGCACTGATGGGTGCCCCCGTCAAATTCATTTGGTCTCACGATGCTTTCCGCGTGGGTGAAGACGGCCCTACCCACCAACCGGTGGAACAAGAGGTTCAACTTCGCCTGCTCGAAAAACTGAAAAATCACCACGGACAGAATGCCATGCTGGTGCTTCGCCCCGCCGACGCGGAAGAGACTACCGTCGCTTGGCGCATGGCAATGGAAAACACCTCCACACCCACGGGACTCATCTTTTCGCGGCAGAACGTACCTGAATTGCCTGCTACCACCTCGCGGCGCGACGAAGCGCGCCAAGCCATGCGCGGTGCATACGTGGTGAACAGCGACCCCTGTCCCGACGTGGTGCTGGTGGCTTCCGGTTCAGAGGTGGCGACATTAGTCGAGGGAGCCGGACTCTTGCGGGCTGACGGCATCAAGGTGCGCATCGTCTCTGCACCATCAGAGGGCGTTTTTCGGACGCAGCCGCTTGACTACCAAGAGCAGGTTATCCCCGCCGGAAGCAAAGTCTTTGGCCTCACGGCCGGCCTGCCCGTCACACTTGAAGGCTTGGCAGGCCCCAACGGCAAGGTGTGGGGAATGGAGTCGTTCGGCTATTCTGCCCCCTACCAAGTGTTGGATGAGAAATTGGGATTTACCGCCGAAAACGTCTACCTGCAGGTAAAAGCCATGTTGTGAGCCCTCTGCAGCACTTCATCAGCTAACACAATGCAAATTGCAGTAACATTCGTATCTTTCATACAAGCCTTTTTGTAATCACACAAAGAAAAAGTCGTACTCTGCAGGATGTGCGGCCTTTTTTGTTGGGAAGAGTTTTTCCCTGCTACGGAGTCAATAACATCTGGGAATGGACTTGTTTTTTATCTCTCTTCTTGCGGTGGGGCTGTCGATGGACTGTTTCACCGTGTCGGTTGGCAAGGGTATTTGTGTTCGGACTTTCCGCTGGCGTTATGCTTTGCGAATGGCCGTGTTTTTCGGTCTTTTCCAGGGGTTGATGCTGTTGACAGGATTTTTCATCAGCCGTCTTTTTGCCAAACAAATTGCTGTGGTAGACCATTGGGTAGCTTTCATTTTACTCTCATTCATAGGAGGGAAAATGATTTTCGAAGCATGCCGTAAAGGCGAATCTATAGAAGGGGGGAACTGTTGCGAGGAATCTTCCTTTTCTGCTCAATACGCCTGGCGCGAAGTGATTCCCTTAGCCATCGCCACGAGCATCGATGCTTTGGCGGCGGGGGTGGTGTTCAGTCCTTTCCCGCAATGGATTATACCCGCCGTGTTGATTGTCGGGGCAACCAGTTTTCTTTTTTCGCTTGCGGGCACAGAGGTGGGTGCGTTTTTCGGCCGCCGCTTCCGCTGGAAGGTGGACATCTTGGGCGGCATCATTTTGGTGTTCATCGGGGTGAAGATTTTGTTAGAACACCTGTTGTCAGGCAACGCGTAATCAAACAGGGAAGCTGCGTGTCGACGCCTCACGACTTGGCGTTGAAGGCCAAAGCGTAGAGACGCATCTGTTTCAGCATGGCCCGCAGCCCGTTCGAGCGGGTGGGTGAAAGATGTTCGTGCAGGCCTATGCGGTCGATGAAGTAGAGTTCTGTCGCGAGAATCTCGGCGGGCGCATGTCCCGACAGCACGTCTATCAACAACTTGACAATGCCCTTCACGATGACGGCATCGCTCCAGCCGAGAAACAGCACCACCCCTTCCTCCATCCGGGCATGAAGCCACACCCGACTCTGACAGCCTTCGATAAGGTTCTGCGGGGTTTTCAGCTGTTCATCAAGCGGAGGCAGCGCGTTCCCGTAGTCGATAAGCAGGGCATATTTGTCCATCCAGTCGTCGAATGCGGCAAATTCCTCTATGATTCGGTCTTGTTTCTCGTTTATTGTCATACGTAAATCATATTATTTTTCCCATCCGGCCGGTCGGTTTCACTTACACATCAACAAAGCATGGCTGCCGCTTTGGCCACGGCCTCGGCCAGCCGGTCGGCTTCTTCCATCGTGTTGTAAAAGGCGAACGACGCTCTGACCGTTCCCGGCAGTCCCAAAAAGTCAATGAGTGGTTGGGCGCAATGGTGGCCTGTTCGTGCTGCCACTCCTTGTTTGTCGAGCAACATACCCACATCATACGGGTGTGATTGTCCCACAAGGAATGAGATGACCGCGCTCTTCCCCGGTGCCGTTCCGACGATGCGCACCCCCTTTATCTCAAGGAGGCGGGCAGTGGCGTAGTCGAGCAGCTCGTTTTCGTGGGCGGCAATACGGTTGAATCCCACCTGCAGCACATATCGCAGGGCTTCTTCCAATCCCACCGACCCGACATAATCGGGTGTGCCTGCTTCGAACTTGAAAGGCAACTCGTTATAGGTCGTCCGTTCGAAAGAGACGGTGGCCACCATTTCGCCTCCTCCCTGATAGGGGGGCATGGCTTCGAGCCAACGTGCCTTTCCGTAGAGCACTCCGATACCCGTAGGACCATACACCTTATGTCCGGAAAAGACGTAGAAGTCGGCATCCAAGGAGGTGACATCCACCGTTGTATGTGGTGCGGCCTGTGCCCCGTCGACCAACACGGGTATTCCCCGGGCGTGTGCCTCATCGATGATGTCTTTCAGTGGGTTCACCGTGCCGAGCACGTTCGACACATGTGCCACGGCCACCATTTTCGTCCGTTCACACAACAATTCACGGAAAGCAGCCAAATCGAGCTGGCCAACGGAGTTCATGGGCGCCACGCGAAGGTTCATCCCTTTTCGCCGGCACAGCATTTGCCACGGCACAATGTTGGAATGATGCTCCATGACGGTGACTACCACCTCGTCGCCTTGTTCGCAAAAGGCTTCTCCATAAGAAAAAGCCACGAGGTTGATAGCTTCTGTCGTCCCGCGCGTGAAGATGATTTCCCGACTGTCTCCGGCATGCAAGAAGGAGGCCACGGCAGCGCGGGCACGTTCGTTAGCCTCGGTGGCCACCTGACTGAGGTAGTGAACCCCTCTGTGTATGTTGGCATTATAACGAAAATAAGCCTCTTGCATCTTGTCGATGACACACCGCGGCTTTTGGGTGGTGGCCGCATTGTCAAGATACACTAATTCTTTGCCGTACACTTTTTCCCTCAAAATGGGGAAGTCGGCGCGTATATCCTGCAGTTCTTCTCGGGTCATGGCTCGTTTCCTTCTTTTGCCAAAAGCGCAAAGGTATGTATTTTTACCGATAGCGCAACCCGGCAGCAAAAGGGATGTGCACGCGGGCAAATGTCGGTCTCCGCCTGTTTTTACATGCACCGCAGGCATAGGCAACGCCGACCCGTATAACCTTCTCAAAAAGAGAACTGTTTC
>CAYPFZ010000022.1:0-3926 GCA_964410225.1 uncultured Paludibacter sp. | reverse complement strand
GTAAGTACGCAGTGGAAGGGAGGATGCGAAGCCTGCGCGCGCGGCAATACCATACTATCCCCCTTTTGTTTTCGTTATATTGGAAAGAAAAACGTACCTTTGCTCGTAAAGCTCCGTATTGCGTGACGGAGAAGAGTTTACCCTTCCGTTATCGGACAACCGAAAGAGGATATATGAAAAAAGCATGTTGGCTGTCGGTCTTGGCGTGGTGCTGCCTGTCGGCATTTGCACAGTTTGAAGTAAGGAACGTATCGCATGTGAAGGTGCTTACCGATACCGACGACGGATTGGTGGGGGTGGATTATGTCTTGCTGGTAAATGGTGTCACCGCGTCTATGGAATTGGCCTACATAGCCTGGGACGGCAGCTCGCGGGTCAATTGGTATGAATATTCGGCCTCCGACCTTAACCCCACCGTCCCCATGATGGGCGGGCAGACCGAGATACCCGTCGAGGCGGGACACGGCTATCTGCTGGAAGTGGACGGGGTGCGCACCCGACTGTGGATCACTGAGTACGTGCCGCCTGTCATATCGCTGTTCGAGCCCGTAATCGATAACGACCAGGGCTGCGAGACAACGATTTTCAACGTGGTGATGGATGAAGAGTCGAATTTGAATTATCTCAACGGACAAGGTGTGTGGTTGACGATCACGCGCGAATTCACATTGGAATACAACACGAAGACCTATCCCGACGGGGGAGACGATTGGGTGACCACACCGATAGAAGAAGCAGACGAAGACGGGGAGGTGACGGTCAGCTTCCCCACCGAACAAATCAGCACGACCGCTTCGCTCGACCCCACGACCACCTTCGTGCTTTCGGGCGACCGGTTTGCCATCGAGTGGGGGTTGGAACCTTACGAGTTTACAGCCACTTCGACTGCCGACATCGTGTTCCCGGTCGAAAGCTACCTCACCTGCACGATGACTGTGCGCGAAGCCCTGAATGAAATTTCGCGCCCCAGCGAAGTCAACCCCACTTCGCCCATCAAAGGGTCGGCACCATTGGAAATATTATTTGAAAGCCGCCCGAGCGATGCGAGCGGCACTTTGTACAGCTGGGCCGTCTACAAAGGAGACGACTTGCAGCTCACCCGCACAGACGAAGATTTGCGTTACACGTTCCAAGACTACGGCACTTACGAAGTGAAGCTGACGGTGTATCGCGAATATGTCAACGGCCTGATTTGCTCCATGTCTGACTCGGTGCAGGTGAGCGTCTCGGAATCCTTCCTCGCAGTACCCAACGTATTTACCCCTAACGGCGACGGGAAAAATGATGAATTCAGGGTGGCTTATCGTTCGCTCGAGAGCTTCCACTGCTGGGTGTACAACAGCTGGGGCAAACTCGTGTATGAATGGAGTGACCCCGCCAAAGGCTGGGATGGACGGGTCAATGGCAGTAAGAACGCACCGACAGGCACTTATTTCTACATCATCAGAGCCAAGGGAACCGACGGAGAAGTGCACAACCGCAAAGGCGACATCAACCTCATCAGGTAGGCCGCCCGGCGCGGAGGTCAGGCTCCTTCTCTTTTCCCTTTCAGCAAACTCTCCAACTTGAGCAGTTCGTCGCGCAGTTGTGCCGCTTCAAGGAAGTCGAGACGCTTGGCTGCCTCCTGCATGGCTTTGCGCGTTTTGGCCACGGCCTTTTCCAAACCACTGATTGACATATATTGAACGATCGGGTCAGCGGCCACGTCTGCCGGCTTTTCCGACTCTACGTAGGGGGTCGGTCCTTTTTGTTTGGCCAAGGGATTGCGTCTGCCCCCCTGAAGGGCAGTGGGAGTGATGCCGTGTTGCTTGTTATAAGACAATTGTTTTTCACGGCGGCGGTTGGTTTCGTCAATGGTTTTCTGCATGCTTTCGGTGATGGTGTCGGCATACATGATGACCTTGCCGTTCAGGTTGCGGGCGGCACGTCCCGCCGTCTGGGTCAGCGAGCGGTGCGACCGCAGAAAGCCCTCCTTGTCGGCGTCGAGAATGGCTACAAGCGACACCTCAGGCAGGTCGAGCCCTTCACGAAGCAAGTTGACCCCCACCAGCACGTCGAAATTCCCGTTGCGCAAATCTTCCATGATTTGAATGCGATCCAATGTCTGCACGTCGGAATGGATATAATTGCTTCTCACATTCATCTTGTGAAGGTAGTCGTCTAACTCTTCGGCCATTCGTTTGGTGAGCGTGGTGATCAACACGCGTTCGTTCCTCTCCACGCGCAAGGTGATTTCCTCCATCAGGTCATCTATTTGGTTCATGCTCGGCCTTACTTCAATGACGGGGTCGAGCAAACCTGTGGGACGAATAAGTTGATCTATCACCACGCCGCCGCACTTCTGCAATTCGTAGTCGGCGGGAGTCGCGCTCACGTAGATGGTCTGCGGTGTGAGCGATTCAAACTCCTCAAACTTCAGCGGACGGTTATCTTTCGCCGCGGGCAGACGAAAGCCATATTCCACCAAATTCACCTTACGTGCCGCGTCACCGCCATACATGGCCCGGATTTGTGGCACGGTGACATGACTTTCGTCGATGACCAACAGAAAATCTTTAGGAAAGTAGTCAAACAAGCAGAACGGACGGCTGCCGGGCGGACGCCCGTCGAAGTAGCGCGAGTAGTTCTCTATGCCGGAGCAGTAGCCCAACTCTCTTATCATTTCAAGGTCATAACCGACGCGCTCGCTGATACGCTTGGCCTCGTAGTCTTTGCCCACAGAGCGGAAATAGGCCACACGCTCCGCCAAATCGCGCTCAATCTCTTCGATAGCTCTCAATGTGCGCTCCTTACTGTAGACGAATATGCCGGCGGGGTAAATGGTGTAGTCGTCGAAACTGCCTATAGAGCGATAGTTATCCCGGTCGACAGCCAATATTTCGTCTATCTCGTCACCCCAAAAGACCACCCTCAACACAAAGTCGGCATAAGCCAGAAAGATGTCGACCGTGTCGCCCTTGACACGGAAGTTGCCCCTGCACAGCTCTATCTCGTTGCGCAAATACTGCATATCGTTCAAGCTGCGCAAAAAGGCATTGCGCACCAATTTCTGCCCACGATGTATTCGGAGAATATTATCGGCAAAGTCCTCCGGATTGCCGATACCGTAAAGACACGACACCGACGAAACGACCAACACGTCGCGCCTGCCCGACAAAAGCGAGGAAGTGGTGGCAAGGCGCATCTTCTCAATGTCTTGATTGATGGCAAGGTCTTTCTCTATATACGTGTCGGTGGAGGGGATATAGGCCTCCGGCTGATAATAGTCATAATACGACACGAAATATTCCACCATGTTTTGCGGAAAGAACGCCTTGAACTCGTTGTAAAGCTGGGCGGCCAGCGTCTTGTTATGACTAAGCACCAGCGTGGGGCGTTGCAGTTGCTCCACCACGTTGGCCACAGTGAACGTCTTGCCCGAACCTGTCACGCCCAACAACACCTGGGCGGGAAGCCCGTCACGAGCCCCCTCCACCAGCTGCCTGATGGCCTCCGGCTGATCGCCGGTGGGTTGATACGAGGAAATCAGTTTGAACGGCATATCACACTGTTTCACAGATGGCACACGCGAGCAAGCATCACAAGAAACGCCCTTTTGCGACGCTTCCTTTCGATGTAACAAAGTAAAGGAAAATGCAAGAGCTTTGCAAAATCCCACCGGCAACAGGGTTTCTGTTGTACAAAGCACGCAGCGGAAGGGGGCTTTGCTATTCTTTATAAAAGGTTGTATGGTAGTATTTTAAAATATCCTCGAACTCGGTGCGTGCAGCTTGTCATTGAGTGAATGAAAGAGACAAAAAAACTCCGGGGCAGCACGCGGCCACCCCGGAGTCGTTATTCGTCGCTCTGCCTCGGAAGAGACAGAGGAAGTAAGGTTCGTTATTTGACAATCACGCGTCCGTAGCGTATCTGCCCGTCGCCGTCCA
>CAYPFZ010000021.1:14984-19759 GCA_964410225.1 uncultured Paludibacter sp. | reverse complement strand
AGCACGCAGCGGAAGAGGTCTTGCAACACTGTTGGAATATCGAAGAAAAGGCCTTGCCTGCAGACGGAAAGACGGTCTGACACAGCATTTACCCGGTCAAAAACTCGGACTTCATTCTGCGACACTACAACTGCAATTCGCCACAACTTAACCGGGTGATACTTTATTTGGCGAGAGTTTTGCGGAAGTCTCATTTTTACGTGGCGGACTGTTTTACAGCGGACGAAGTTTTTTACCTTTGCAGCGTTAAAAATCGTTCCTTCGGGGGTGGTGCAAAAGTGTCTCCCCGTCAGACGAGGCACGCAAGACATGAAGGTATACAAATTCGGGGGAGCATCCGTCCGCTCGGCAGATGGCGTCCGCAACATCGTAAAAATCGTATCCGAAGAACAAGGCAACCTGTTCATCGTCATATCCGCTATGGGTAAGACTACCAATGCTTTGGAAGGAGTGTTGGAGCACTTTATGCGGGGAGAACGAGATGAGGCTTTACAGAAATTGCAAGAAGTCCGACGCTACCACTACCACATTATGGACGAATTGGCGGATGGCTCGGCCAAGCACGATGCCGTCGAACCGCTTTTTTCCGAAATGGAAGATTACCTGACGACGGGAATAGGTGACGACTACGACCGTTGCTACGACCGCCTGGTGTCATACGGAGAACTGCTGTCGACCACCATCGTCTCTGTCTTTCTGAATGCGCAGGGATTGGAAAACGTCTGGTTAGACATGCGGCGGATAATACAAACCGACAGCAACTTTCGTGAAGCAGCAGTGCACATGGAAGAGTCGCGGAGCAACCTGCACAAAGCTGTCGACTTCGGCCGCTGCCGCATCTACATCGGGCAGGGTTTCATTGCGGCTAACCACAAAGGCGACCCCACCACCTTGGGACGCGAAGGGTCGGACTACACGGCTGCCGTTGTGGGCAACCTCCTCGATGCCGAGAGCGTCACCATTTGGAAAGACGTGCCGGGCATCCTCAACGCCGACCCGCGCATCTTCGCTGACACGGTGCTCATCCCCGAAATGACCTACCTCGACGCGGTAGAGCTGGCCTACAGCGGAGCGCAAATCATCCATCCAAAAACCATAAAGCCTCTTCAAAACAAAGAGATACAACTATACGTACGTCCTTTCGGTCAGCCGTGGGAGAGCGGCTCGGTCATCAAAGCAACAACCAACCGCCCCATCGAAGTGCCGATACTTATCGTGCGCAAGGATCAGACTTTGGTCACACTCCGCCCCCGCGACTTCTCGTTTGTGTTGGAAGAGAGCTTGTCGAAGATTTTCTACATTGTCAACAAACACCGGCTCAAGGTGTCGCTCATCCAAAGTTCGGCTGTCAGCATTTCCATCAGCTTAGAAAATTCCCGCTATCTGCCCGGTGCGTTAGACGAATTAAGCAACGCCTTCAAGGTGAGCTACAACACCGGGTTGGAATTGCTTACCATCAGGGGCATCGATCCGGAGACGGAACGGAAGTCCACCGAAGGCAGGCAAATACTCCTTTCGCAGCGCACCCGTCGCATGGGGCGCTTCCTGATGAAAAAACAAGACAGCTGAGCCAAAAAAGCAACGCCACGAGGGCTTCCGATGCTTCGTTTTCCGCCTTCCGCTGCATACTTACGCAGCGGAAGGCGGAAAACGAATAAGGTTTCTCCCTCATTTTCAAGAGAAACAGAGCTGTCACCATTCTCGGCAAAAGAGGATGTCGGCAGGGTGGAGACGCACAGGGAAAATGCCGTGTCACCTTGCCCCTGCACCCGCTTTTACTTACCTTTGTTCTCCCTTCTCATTGTGTGAAGCCGTCATTCCCGCATCATGGATTCGACACTTTCCTATCAAATCATTGCATGGTACGAAGAACACAGGCGTGAACTGCCTTGGCGGCTCACCGTCGACCCGTATTTGATATGGGTGTCGGAAATTATCCTTCAGCAAACGCGGGTAAACCAAGGCGTGGACTATTACCATCGCTTCGTGGAGCGTTTTCCCGACGTACATACTTTGGCTTCGGCCGACGAGGATGAAGTGCTGAGATGCTGGCAGGGTTTGGGCTACTACTCCAGAGCGCGCAACCTGCATAGGGCGGCAAAAACGGTCGTAGAGAAACACAACGGCGAGCTTCCCCGCAACTACGATGCCATTCGTTCGTTGGCCGGTGTGGGCGACTACACGGCGGCGGCCATTGCCTCTTTCGCATACAACTTGCCGCATGCGGTGGTCGACGGTAATGTCTACCGTGTGCTTTCCCGCCTGTTTGGTGTGTCAACTCCTATCGACACGACGAAGGGGAAAAGGGAGTTCGCCACTTTGGCACAGGCTCTGCTCCCGTCTGACCGTCCCGCTTTGCATAACCAGGCCGTGATGGAATTCGGAGCGTTGCAATGCGTACCTTCGTCGCCCGGGTGTGACGACTGCCCGCTGCAAGGGCAATGCGCGGCCTTCGAGCGTGATTTGGTGGCAGAGTTGCCGGTCAAATCGAAGCGTGTCAAGATGCAGACACGCTACTTTCACTATTTCTTTGTGGAGTGTGGGGGAAAAGTTTTTCTGCAAAAGCGCACGGGTAATGATGTGTGGAAAGGGCTGTATGAGTTCCCTCTGTTGGAGAGCGATAGTTTGCAGTCATTTGAAGAGCTGGCCGGCGGCGGGCGTCTGACAACCCTGTTCGACGACGTTGGGGAGCTGCAGCTGTTGGCCGTTTCGCCGCTGATGAAGCACCAACTCACCCATCAAACCATCTTTGCCCGCTTCTTTACAGTGAGTATAGCACGCCCCGGCCGCAGTCTTGGCAGTTTGCTGCAGGTGTCGATAAACGCGATCGACCGGTATGCGGTCTCCCGCCTCACAGAAATGTTTTTGGAAAAATCCTCTGTCAATTCTCCAACCGCGCGATAGTGGCTTGGGCTTTTTCAATCTCGCGCTGCAACAAGGCAAGGTCTTTTTTGGCCATCCACAGTTCGTAGGTAGCTTTCAAAGCCTTCTTGTCGGTTTCAGAGAGGAAGAATGCGTATTCACCTCGTCCTTGCAAGGTGATTTTTATGCGTTCGGTGGCATAGCCGGCGACAAAAGCCGGGAGAGTACCTGCCGCTTCGTTTTTGAACGTGACGATTTCCCAATATGTCCCCTCATCGTCAAACGAATGGCTGAAGGGACTGTCAACGGGGATACTGTCGGTGGTGGCGTATGTGTCGCCCACCGAAGCTTTGACGGCGACATGCTCCAGACGGTAGGTGCCGGTGAAGTTGCTCACAAGGAAAAAGTCGGCATTGTCATCCACGTGGGCGCGCAGATAGGTGCGGCCGATGTTCGACTCGACGCGCAAGGCGCGGTAGACGTAACGCCCGACTGTTTCGTAAGTCTCATCGCGCTCGTAGTAGAACTGTCTCTGCATGGAGTCTGCCTGCTGTTGCCTGACGGGCAGAAGGCTGTCGCAATAGGCCAGCGTGCGGCGGCTCTCCCGCAGGGTGATGGTGTCGTCAAGGGCTTTGGCTTGTCGCCGCGCATCGACCATGCGGGGGTAAAGCTGGTGGATACTGTCCAACTCCATGCGGGCGGCTTGCAGAGAACCTCCCGCGAGCAAGGTCTCGGCGTGCCCTACCCTACGGGCAATATCTCTCTCGGCCTTCTTGCGCTCCATGTCACACGAGACAAAAAGGAGCGAGGCCAGCATGGCAGTGACGATAATGTGGCGCATGTGGTCGGCGTATTTGTTTCCCCAAAAAACGTACAAGGCCGGGAATCTCTCCCGGCTGAATCGTGTCAGGCTGTCCCTTTGGGCGGGATGTCGGTGTTTTTCGGTTTTGCGCTTTCTTTCATCATGGAGCAGGTGCCTTCAAATACGGCTTTCGGCTCGACCATGAGCGTGCGGGTCCTGATGTCTCCCAAAATAACAGAACTCTCACGCAACGAGAGTGTATCCGAAATGTCTAACTTCCCCTCCACACGTCCCGATATTTCTGCAAAAGCGCAATTAAGCGTGCCTTTCAGCAGCCCCTTCTGCCCGATGACAACTTTGCCGCTACACACAACTTCACCCTCTATCTCGCCATCTATCCTATAATCTTTTTCAGCTATTACTTTGCCGATTATCTTACTCCCGCAGGTCAACGAATTGTAGACAACCCCGGAGCTGGAAGTGTTATCTTTTTCCCTCGCCATATCTCTACGATTTTTCGTCAAAGTTACAATATTTCTTTTAAAAACCAAACCGGGTGCGTTTTTCCTTCGTTTTTTGCCTGTCAGCCTTCGAAAATCCGATAAAAAAACCAGTCTCTGCTGCGTACTAACTCCGCTGGCGCTGCGTTACTACGCGCCGCGCACGGCGTACTTACGTAGCAAAATTTTCCTAAGCACGCAGCAGAAGGTACTTTATGAAAGAAGGAAAAGAGATGTGAACCGGAATTTGCACAGCGAGACGAGGCGTCTTTCAAAGGGAGAAACGCCTCATTTGCTGTCAGAGGGGAAGCTGTCTGCCGGCTACAAAGGTCGTGCCGACGGCATGAGGTCATTGCTTTATCAGGGAGTGTCCGGTCATCTCGACGGGTTGCTTCACACCGAGCAGGGTGCAGAGCGAGGGAGCTACGTCGGCCAGTATGCCGTTTTCCACGGAGACTCCCGTCTTGTCGGTGACGTAAACAAAGGGCACGGGATTGAGCGAGTGAGCCGTGTTGGGAGTGCCGTCGGCGTTAATGGCATGATCCGCATTGCCATGATCTGCGATGATGATGGCCTCGTAGCCGTTGGTCACGGCGGAACGGATGACCTTG
>CAYPFZ010000021.1:7026-14884 GCA_964410225.1 uncultured Paludibacter sp. | reverse complement strand
GTATTCCTCACGTTTTCCTTATCAAAGAGGATGTGCAGCCCCTGGAACGAAGAGTCGTAAGGGGTCATGCAGAAATAGTGCAGGGGCAAGGTGTGCATTCCGATTTCAGGCATGTCTTGCTGGGTGAGAACGATGGTCAGTTCCTTGGCTCGGTCGTTGCGGAAGTTGAAGAAAATAACCACGTCGCCCTCGGCGATCGTACCTGTCGGTCGGCCGTCGGCGGTGACAATGGAGATGGGTTTGACGAATTCGTCGGTCACTCCGTCGTCATACGATTGCTGCATGGCTTCGACCGGGTCGGTGAATGGAGTGCCTTTCCCTTTGATAAGCAAGTCGTAGGCCTCACGGATTCGTTCCCAGCGTTTGTCGCGGTCCATGGCATAATAACGTCCCACAATGGAGGCAATGCGTCCGGCAGACTTGGCCGTGTGAGCCTGCAGGGCTTCAATGAACCCTTTCCCGCTTTTGGGGTCGGTGTCGCGTCCGTCCATAAAGCAGTGGATATAGGCTTTCTCCAAATCGTATTCTTTGGCGATGTCGCAGAGTTTGTACAGGTGTTCGATGGAGCTGTGCACTCCCCCGTCAGACACCAAGCCCATGAAGTGGATAGCCTTACCGCTGTTGCGAGCGGTGGTGAATGCCTGCACGATGGCAGGGTTTTGCCGGATGCTGTTGTCGCGGCAGGCGCGGTTGATTTTGACCAAGTCTTGGTAGACCACCCGGCCTGCTCCGATATTGAGATGTCCTACTTCCGAGTTGCCCATTTGTCCGTCAGGCAAACCCACGTTTTCACCTGAAGCCTGCAGCTGCGAGTGAGGGTATCGAGCCAGCAGTGCGTCCCAGTGGGGGGTGGGAGTGTTGTGGATTACATCGGCTCTCGACCGATCGCCGATTCCCCAGCCGTCAAGAATCATAAGCAATGCTTTTTTGCCCATAAAGTTTGATTTTTACGTTGTCAGACCCCCGAAAAAACCGCGTTTTGTTCCCTTAGTATCCCCCTTCCGGCGGATGCTTACGCAGCTTGAGCTGCGTACTTACGTAGCAAAAATTGCGTAGTAACGCAGCAAAATTTTCGTTAGTACGCAGCAGAAGGTGCAAATCTTTTCGTAATGAATGCCCTATTGCCTGATGGACTTCGCGGAAGTCTCGTTGTCTGAATTCTATGTTGTTACACCTGTTGGGTTGCGGTCGCAAAAATACATTTTTCTACTAATTCGGTGCATGTACCTTGCTCTTTTTTCCGGTGGTGTAAAGGTCGATATACACAGGCAGGTGGTCAGAATATCCGCCTAAGTAGCGGGCACCGCGGTAGGTGCGAAAAGGTCGCATACCGAGGTATCTGTCATCTTTTTCCAAGAGAAAGCTTTCTTCCATTAGGTGAAAGTCGGCCGCACCGGTATATAGCGTGTTGCTTTTGTCGAGCAGGTTGCCTGACACGATGATTTGGTCGAACATCCCCCATTCGCCTTCGTATTTGTACGAACCCTTCCCTTGTGTATGCAGCTCGTAAGCCAAGTTATAGAGTTCTCTCGGCTGTGGAGCGCACGAGTCGGGCAAAGGGCGGGCTTGCAGCACTTCCGTCAGGCTCTCGTCGGTTGGGTAGTCATTGAAATCGCCCATGATGAGGATGTTGGATGCAGGCGCGGTGGCGAGCAGACTGTCTGCAACGTGTCGCAGCACTTTGGCGGCATGCAGCCGTCGGTGGAGTGTGGTCGTTACTCCTCCCGAGCGCGAGGGTGCGTGGTAGACCAACACATGGAGCGTATCATCGTACATGGTGGTACCTGTCACACACAGAATGTCGCGTGTGGGGCGTTCGTTGGGATTGGGGAACACTGTCGGGATGGCTTTTGCCTCGACGGGAAAGAAACGGTAGGGGTGGTAGAGCAGTGCCACATCAATGCCTCGCACGTCGGGCGAGTCGAAGTGGAGATACTTGTAGCCGAAGGTCTGCAGGGGCGAGTATCGGGTGAGGTCGTCGAGGGCTTTACGGCTTTCCACCTCGCAGAGGGCGATGAGTGCGGGTGTGTCCCATCCGGCGATGGCTGCCACGACTTTGGCTATGTTTGCCTGTTTCTGAAGGTAGCGGGTATAGTTCCATCCGCGCATACCGCCGGGCAGGTACTCACTGTCGTCGGCCACGCTGTCGGCTTGGCAGTCAAAGTAATTTTCCACGTTGTAACACACCACCCTGAACGGGAGCGGTGCATCGTTTTGACTACAGACAGCGAGTCGGCACAGGTAGGCGGCCAACACAAACAGGCATATTCGGCGTGTGACAATCAACGTTCTGTCGGTAGAAGAATGGTTTGTTAGTAGGTGGCGTTCAATTGTCGGCAGCGGTGTTTGCTCAGTCGACATATTCGTAAGCTCCGGCGGCGGGTTTGCCTGTGGCAAAGCGGTCGACACCGTTTAGGTCGTACTGTAAGTTGTACTGCTGTGTGACGGCCGGGTCGGCAAGTTGCAACAAGGATGAATTAAGACAGGGAGTGAAGTCGTAGTTCTGTCCCGTATTCAGATCCAGTTCGGTCGAGTTGAACAGTTGGTCGCCTTCGCGATACCAGCGTATGCTGTCGGTGGCAGCGAATTGCGGCAAGGCGAGGCTGTCACGCTTGATATAGGAATGGCGAAACGTGCCGTCGTAGCTGTCGGGCAGGCGCGCGGCAAGAGTGAATTCGACAGATGCGTTGCCCGAAATGGCGCAATTGGCAAAGACGCTGCGCATGGGAGCCGTTTTGTTCAGGTTCATAATCATGACGGCAGGTGCGGTGTTGTCGCGGCTGGTAGATTGCAGTGCTGTCTTCCCGCTATTGAAATAGTTGGCCACGGTGGTATGGATGAATGTGTGGGTGCCGCCATTGGTGTAGACGGTGTAGCTGCCGGTGTTCGATATGACAGAATTCGTCACCGTAAGATCGGCATTTTGTGCCACCAACCCGTACAAAAGAAAATTGTGCAACTTGCAATTGTGCATTTCCAATTTGGGCATCTCTTCTTCGCCGGGAATGGTGCTGTTGCCATTGTAGCTTAGAAACACGCCCACATATCCGCTGTTGATATTCACATGTTCCATGCGGTGTGTGCCTGCCCCGTAAAGATAGACACCATCCCATTGTCCGGCCACTTCGTTGTAGGGCACAGGCGGAACATAATCCATGTAATCAAAGCGGTCGCCCCGCATAATGATGGGTTGCTCGGCCGTGCCCACGGCTTCCATATTGCCGTAGACAAACAAGCCGGCGTTGCTGTGAAAATAAATGCGGCAGCCGGGCATCAACACCAACCGCTTGCCGGGTGCGACAGACAAGCTGTCATAAACAAGATAGGGTTTGGCTGAGGTCAACACCGTGTCATTGACGATGGTATGTCCCCGCCATATCTCCACGTCCTGTCCGTAGGTCTCCAGCACCACTTGCTGGGAGATGCCGTTGAAGTGGAACACCAAACGATCTTCAATGAACAGAGCCGAGTCACTGCCCAATTCATCCACATTGACCGACACAAACACGTAGGCACTGTCGTTTGCACTGATTTCCAAATTGCTGATCACGCTGCCGGCTTCGCCATCCACATTGACTTGAAAGCACGAGGCACTCCCACCCTCAAGTATCACCCGGTCGATGCGCAAAGATTTATTGTTCGTGTTTCTTACCATCAGTTGCTTGGTAGGACTTTTGATGGTGGAGAAGACAGTGTCGAAACGAAGTGTGTCGGAAGAAAAGGAGAGGCGCAAAGTCGGGTCAGTCGAAAACTGCTCGCTGCACGAAGTGAAGGCATGCAAGAACAACGCCAACACGAAAACAAGGAAAAGGGAGGGAAGGGGCTTAACGTTCAGCATAAGCGTATTGCGAGGCGATACAGAAAGGAAAACGCTGTCGGGCGGCCGTCTGTCGCTCTCTGCAAATATATTCATTTTGAAGAAAAAGCAAGCCGTGCGCAGTGAAGGATTTTTTCAATCTCCTTGTGCCGGTCGTCCAAAATCGTCCGCTCAGACGACACCAATAAGCCCAATGGAAAGGCTTGTATATCAACCTTTTTCTTGCGTACTAACAGAATTTTTGCCGGGTAAGCACGCAGCAAAGTTTCCCTAAGCACGCGCCGGAAGAGGGCAAAAAAAGAACAAGACACCACACGACAGCCTATGACCCGCTGCTGATGTTGGTCATGCTGATTTTCATGTTACACGAGGCGATGGTCTCCCCGTCTATCTTTGCGGTGGCGCGTACCAGCAGAGTAGAGAGCACTTCGTTTTTTACTTCCACGGTGGTTTCCAGCGTGTCGCCCACGCGCGGAAGCCGCTCGATGACAAGTCCTTTCACTTCGCCGATGAAGCCGAGCACCACCTCGCTGCCGTGTACATATTTGTTGATATATCCCATGCGTGCGGCTCCCGTCTGCGCCATGTTTTCGATGATGCCCGGCTCTGTGAGGCTGTCGCCTTCGACGAAAAGCCTGTCGGGCATAATCTCAAAAGCCGTGGTGATGCTGCTTTCGTCTATCTTTACCAAGCGGTCGACCATCACGAAAGGAGGCTGTTGCGGAAGAAGTTCCTTTATGTCAATCATTCGTCAGTTCAATTTGTGTGCGTTTGTGCATCAAAACAGTCCTCCGTTGACGGATATTACCTCGCCGGTGATGTACGAAGCTCTGTCCGATGCCAAAAAGGCAGCGGCAAAGGCCACTTCTTCAGCAGTGCCGAAACGTCCGACGGGGATTTGCGTTTTCAAGGTATTTTCGTCCAAATCGTGTGTCATGTCGGTGGCGATGTAGCCGGGTGCGATGGCGTTGACGGTAATTTTTCGTGGAGCCAGCTCTCTGGCTAAGGCTTTTGTGGCTCCGATGAGGGCGGCACGCGAGGCAGAGTAGTTGGTTTGTCCGGGCAGCCCCATCAGCCCCGAGACGGAGGCCACGTTGATGATGCGCCCCCTGCGTTTGCGCACCATCTCCTTGAGCACTTTGCGGGTAGTGTAGAAAAAGCCGTTCATGGTGGTGTCCATCACCTGATGCCATTCGTCGTCTTGCATGAGAACGAGCATGTTGTCGCGACGAATGCCGGCATTGTTGACCAACACGGCGATGAAATCATCCTGGTGAGTTTCTTTCCAATTGTCGATAGCGGTCTCCACCTCGGCAGGCGACGACACGTCGAAGGGCAGCAGGTCGGCCTTTACGCCTTTGGCCTCGACCGAGGCTTTCGTTTCGAGTGCCGCCTGCTTGTTGCTCGCGTAGTTGATAATGATGTTGTACCCCATTTCTGCCAATTCAAGGCATATTGCGCGGCCTATACCCCGGCTTCCTCCCGTGACCAATGCGTAGTTCATAACTCGTGTGCTGATTGTGTTACAGATTGAATGTTTCTTCTTTTATGGCTTGGTTGAGCTGTTTGCCATCAAGCCGGTAGGTGTTGCTCGTGCCGTCGGCCTCTTCGGTGCGCAGCATGTCGATGGAGCCGTTGCTTTTGTCGTAGTGAGCCACCACCTTGACGATTCCGCTCCGGTTGTCTTTCCCGGCGGGTATGATAGCTGTTACCACGTATTGCGTATTGGTTTCCTCACAGCTGATCTCCGTTGCGGCTGTTTTGCGTATGTCGCCCTCCATGCAGGCGGAAAGGATGGTGCGCATGTCGCGCATTTTTACATTTTTGGCCGTAGTTTCTTGTTTCTTCCCGGCGGCTGTCATGATGAAGTTGTCGCCGCTGATAAGCATGAAGTCGCCTTCGGGGTCGGTGTAAGTCATCAATAGTCTGTCGGGCTTGCTGTAGTAGTAGCGTCCTTCGGAACGGATGTTTTCCTCGAAAATGGGCATGTACTTTTCATGCGTGAAATGTGCCGTAATGGTGTTGTACGCTTCGTTTGCTGCCTTGATGCGATCCAATATGGCCGTGTCGCGGCTCGCGGCGACCAAGGTGTTTGCCCACAGGCAGCCCAATAGGGCGAATAAGATTAAGACGGAACGTTTCATTTTTTACGGATGTTTATGGTTGGTTACGTATTACCAAAGTCCTTTGGTGGCTTCGTCCATGCCTAACAAGGCGGCGCAGGTGACGAATGCCGTCATCGTCACGCCGAGCACGCCGTGCAGATTCAGGCTTTGCCCGGTGAGAAGCAGGTTGGGCAGCGGCGTGGAGGGCGAGAGCAAGGTCTGCAACACGTTGTTGCAATCTTTCCGTATGCCGTATGCCGACCCTCGCCGGGTGCCGGTATAGTCGCGATAGGTGAGCGGGGTGCTTGTGTAAACGTGTTCGATGCTTTCTCTCAGCTCGGGCAGCCGCTTGGAGGCTATACGGATGCATTCTTCGGCCTTTCGCGCCTTGAAGTCGCGGTAGGCATCGCCTCGTCGCCCCACGGAGGTGTCGTCCCATGGAGTCACCTCGTCCCAACGCATCGGGGTGAGCAGGTCGATATTGCGAGTGAAAGTGCCGTCGGTGGGCACTTGATAACTTATCATCACCCTGTCGGTGGACAAACCGCAGGAGGAGGCCTTTTGCCACAACTCATCGTTTTCATACACAAATACATTCCGATTGAGATAGGGCATGCAGTCCGGACGCAGTTGCAAGTGGGTGGTGAACATGCCACAAGTGTCGGGCAGGTTGTTGATGCGGCGGCGGTAGATGGGACGCACCGCGCTGTGAGAGGACAAGAGCGAAAGGGTGAGTGCAGGATGCAGGTCGGAGATGACGTGACGTGTTTCCACACATTCGCCACCGTTGTATTCCACGGCGACGATGCTGCCATTGCGCTCGACGAGTCTGTCTGCACGGGCGTTGCATACGATATTCCCACCCATACGCATTATGCTGTCGGCTAAATGAGAGCTTATCCGGTGGCCGCCTCCTTGTAACCGCCACGAGCTTTGTATGGCTGAATTGTTTATTTGTGCAAATACGTAGAGCGGCAGTGTGTCGGCCGCCGGTTCCATTGTGAGCGATGCGCCTGAGAGCACGTTGAGTAGTGTGGGGTCGCTGATGGTGGAGCGCAAAAAGTCGTAAGCCGAGAGCTCGAACCACGAATTTACGGCATCATTTTTTTTCATGCCCGGGCGCAGTGTGGCTTCTACGTTCTCACCCACTTCGCGCAGCAGTTGCACGTACTGTCGCAACTCGTTGCGGTGTGATGGGAATTGCTCCGAGAGGGTGTCGACAAACTGCCGGTATCCGCCGGGCAGCTGATAAGAACGTCCGCCTATTACCACTTCGGCAAAAGCCTCTTGGTCAAGCCGATGCCAAGGCAAGTCAAGCAGCCCGAAGTAGCGAAACAGCCGGTGGAGGGGCTGCCCTTCGTCCAAACCTCCCACAAAGTGAAAACCCGTGTCGAACGTTGTTCCTCTCCGCTCGAAGGTCTGCAGGCAGCCGCCCACATGCGGGTTTTTCTCCAACACGCACACACTCATGCCGTGACGAGCCAGTATGTATCCGCATTCCAAGCCTCCCAATCCGGCTCCTATGATGACGACGTCGTAGGTCATGCCCGCTTTTGTTGCTTTTTATTGTTTCAACTCAGTATCAAATAAACGGAGGCTGCTCCAAGTGCGATGCCCAGCAATTGCTTCAACTCGATTTGTTCTTTGAAAAGCAAGATACCTGCCACGAACACCAGCACCATGGTGGCCACAGACATGGCGGGTGACACTTTGCTCAAAGGGAAGTAGCGCATGGCTAACGATTGAGCTAAAAAAGCCAAACAGTAAGTCAACATACTGCCTGCCACGAAGAGGAAGAAGCCCTTGCTCCACGCGGCATACATCGAGGTCCGCTTGAGCAGCACCTGTGCCAACACGGTGAGTAGCACGCAAAAAGAGACGAAGGCGTATTTCATTTTCTATAAATTTACTCCCGGTCGAAACGGGTTACTTGCCG
>CAYPFZ010000021.1:0-6926 GCA_964410225.1 uncultured Paludibacter sp. | reverse complement strand
CTGCCTCACAATATCGAGTAGGCCACAAAAACTTTGTCTTCTTCTTTTACCTTGAACCGCCCCGTGTCGATCATTGGTTCGTAGCGTTCAGCGATGTTTTTGCGTATCATAACCGTTTTTGCATGTGCAACTAAGGCTGATAAACGTTCTTGAGGCAGCAATGGTTCGTCGCGGTTGATGATTATCAAGTCGTATTGGTCGCGCAAGTCGTCGGCGTTGGTTGTGAAGTGCATGGACACAGTGCGTTGATAGCAGTTGTCGGCCAGGGTGATGCGGTAGGCCTTTTCGTCTATGCCCGTGATATCCATCTTCGCGTCGGCAATTGCTGCCCGATAGCAGCAGAAGCCGTATTCACATCCGTAATCAAGCATGCTGTGTTTTCCGCGAAGCAACACGCTCAGCAGGTTGTAATTGCGCGTCTTCAGCAATTCGGCGCGCAGAGCCGTTTCCACTTGGTTGCCCTTGTACAGGTAGTTGTTTTTAATTTTCCGGGCAGGCGTGAGGCGGTCTCTCGGTATGAACAAATTGAACAGGGAGATAGGGGCTTTCCCGTGTTGCACGCGTTTGTCTACCAACCAATAGAACAAGGCGGGAAGCAAGGTGTAGGCGATGACAAGCGTACCTCCCATACCGATGAGTGTCGACACGCCGATGGACGAGATGGCCGGATGTACGGCAAAGAACAGCGAGATAACCACCACGATGAGGATGACTGCCGAGAGAAAGATGGCCGTCTTGTGATGGAGCAACAGCGGTTTGCGGGTGCGATACACCGCCAGGAGACCATCGGTGATGAAAATGCTGTAGTCAACGCCGATACCGAAGACGAAGGTGGAAATAACGATGTTGATTAGGTTGAATTCAATGCCAAAGATGGCCATGCATCCCGTGACGATATACCAGCTCAGCGACATGGGCAGGAAGGCGATAAGTGCCATGATGACACTGCGGTAGGAGAGCAGCAGCACAATAAGCACAAAAATGGAGGAGACGGCCAGCGTAACGTTGAAATCGTTGTGGATGGTTCTCACCATGTCGTTGGTGTAATACATGGGGTCGATTACGAGGAAATGGCTGTCGGCGCCGGTCACGGCATCTCCTACTTCGGAGAGACGGTCACGGTTCATCAACACGGGTACAAACACCAGGTATTGCTCTCCGTTTTGCTCGATGATGTTGTCAAGCAGTCCTTTGGGCACGACTCCTGCCTCATAGAGTGAGGTGGGCTCGTAGTCGGCCTCCAACATTTGGAAAAAAGCATCGAAAGTGTGGTTGGAGAATTTGTAGTGGCTTCCGGCCTCTTCAATGTGTCGGCGAGCGGTGGCGATTTTCTCTGGTGTCCAATAGGCTTTCCATCGTTCGATGCGTTGCTCTTGCACTTCGGTGGGCACAAAGAGGTTAAAAGAGGCTGAATAGCCTTGTATCAACTGCCTGTCGGCCAGTTTGTCGAGCACGTCAGTGAGCCGCTGTGCGAACAGTAGCGACGAGTCAGGGTTATGCGCTGTTGCTGCGAAATACACCGTGGAGGACTGCCCGGTGGTTTTCGTGCTTAGCAGTTCTTTGGAACGTTGTATATTCGGGTCGTTGTAACCGATGTGCTGTAAATCAGAATCAAACTGCACCTTCCCCGACATGATGAAACACACAACACTGATGATGATGATGACAGCAATGAGCCAAGTTTTGCGGTGGTAAGGATAAGAGTTAATGCGTTCGAGTGTTCGGAACGCCTTTTCGGATTTTCGGTTGTTGCGAGGGTCGAGAAACTGGGGTAGGAAAAGAAGCGAAAAAGCCGTAGTACCCACCATGCCGAGCGAGGCAAACAGCCCGAAGTCCCGGAGCAACTCCGACTTGGTGAGCAACAGTCCCATGAACGCGCCAATGGTGGTGAGTGTGCCGTTGATGACGGCGTTGGTCTCGTCTTTCAACACTCTCTCGGCGTCGTTCACATACTTGAAATGCGTGATGACGTGCAGGCAGTAACTGAACGCCACTCCCATGACGATGGCACCGATACCCATGGCCATGAGCGACATGCTGCCTTTAATGAGGTAGACAATAGCCAGCGCAAACAACACGCCATAAACCACGGGAATGACTAAATGCAGTATGTTCGATTTGTTGCGGAAACATATCAGCAACAAAGTCAAGATAATCACTAAAGATACCGAGATGGTGAGCAGCAGGTCTGCTTTGATGCGCTTGGAGTTGTATGCACTCTGAGCGGGTGCTCCGTGATAGAGTATTTCTATGCCGGTTCCTATGCCGGTGTTGTCCTCCTGGAATAGCGCAATTTCCCGTTCAATCATTTCCGTCAACACGGTGCCTTCCCCGGAATTGAATGATGCGAAGTTGGGCGATAGGAATGCCAGAACCACGGTCGTGTCGGGCGTGAAGAAATGATTCCTATATAATCTGTAATTGCCGCCCAAACCGTTGGTCATGTTACCTTGTCCGGCCATAAACACGCTGCGCAAAGCGATGGGGTCTTGCACGATCATGTCTCTGTAGGCAGCCCCGGCGGGCGAGCGGAGCAAGGCGTAATTCTCGGCCATCTGCCTGCCGATATGTTCCGGGGTGAGGAGGGAGTCAATCCGAGCGTAGTCCGCACTGTCAAGATACATGGGCGCACACTCATAGAGGAACGTGATGGCATCGGAGAAAAAGTCCTCGTCAAGTGTGTAGAGGATATTGTCGATGGTATGCCTGTCAGCGTCTTTCTCAAGGAGCGATGCGACGAAAGCGTCGCAGACATCGATGAGTTCATCAGGCTCGATTTCGTCTGTTACGGCGCGAAACAGCAGGAAAACCTTATCTTTTACTTTCAGGTTGGAAAAAACGAGGTTTTCCGCCCCACCCTCTTGCGTGGAGGGAAGTAGTTTCGAAATGTCTTCCTCAAATGTTATTTTCGACGCAAAGAAGCCGAAAATCAGTGTCGAACTCAGTAATATGACTAAGAACGCGGCTCGGTGTCCTTTGAAGAAGCGATAAGTCGAAACGGTGAACTTAACCATATCTCTTCCGGTGAAAGGGTGAATCAGACAGCCATTTTCTTTTTCCACTCCCTGTAAAAATCAGGGACGGACACTTCAAATTCGCCGTCTTTCGTCATGAAAAGTTGCGTGGTTTGCGCCTCGGCCACGATGGAGCGATCGGCCCGGTTATAGATGGTGTACTCGTATATTATCTTGGCCGATTTGCAGGGCACATAGCGTATCTCGACGGTGAGATGATCCTCAAAACGGGCAATGTGCCAATAGCGTATGTGCAAATCTACGATGGGGATGGTGTAGCCTGCGGCGTATACGTCCATATAGGAAATACCGTATTTCCGACCAAAAGCCTCACGCGCCTGCTCCAAATACTTTACGTAATTGCCATGCCACAGCATGTGAATGGAGTCCACATCGTAAAAATGTACCTCCACATCAATATGTTCAGACAATGTTTCCATACAAAACGACATCCCTCCCTACCTCAAAAAGTGTACCTCCGTAAAGTGGCAAGGAGGAAATTTTTCAGGTGAAGGAGGGCGAAAGCCTTTTCCTCGTTATGAGATTTCCGCAAAACTCCATCAAGGAGCATGAACCCTGTCAGACGTAAATGTCAATATTTCAGACCCGTCACGTTTTTTTTCGTCGCCCTGCCTTTCCTCCTCTCCTACGTGCTTATGCAACTTTTGCTGCGTACTTACGCGCCGCGAGCGTGCGTAAGTACGCAACAGAAGGATGTTACAAAGATATTTCGTTATATGCGTTCTTCCAAAAAATCGTACAAGGCGGCGAAAGTTTTGATACCGCCGATCTCTTGACTTTTTATTTTTACGCCGAACTCGGTTTCAATCAGGGCGACCATGTCCACGAGACTCAGACTGTCTAATTCCAAGGTCTCTTTGATGTTGGCTTCAGGCGTGATGTCTGTGAGTTCTTTTTCGAATTCTTCTGCTAAGGCAACATTCACTTTGTCGATGAGTTCCTGTCTTTCCATTTTGCTCATAATTAGGTGTGGGTTTAACTGTTTATTCAAATGTTCTTTACAATCAGTGTAGAGTTTGTTCCTCCGAAGCCGAACGAGTTGGAGAGGAAAATATCGAAATGTTTGTCCACACGTTTGGCGGGGATGTTCAACTTGGCTGAATCTTCGTCGGGGTTTTCAAAATTCAGGTTGGGGGCAATGAAGTCGTTTTTCATCATCAGCATGGAGTAGATGATTTCGCTGGCTCCGGCCATCCACATTTCATGCCCTGTCATGGATTTGGTGGATGTCACCTCCGGCGTGTAGCCGCCCAAGACTTCGGCGATGGCTTTCGCTTCGTTTCTGTCGCCCACGGGTGTCGAGGTGGCGTGGGCATTGATGTAGCCGATGTCGCGTATGCCAATGCCGGCTTGACGCAAGGCCATTTCAAGGGAGCGGGTCGGGCCTTCCACGTTGGGCACGGAGATATGGTCGCCGTTCGACGAGAATCCGTAACCGAGTATCTCTCCCAAGATGGGAGCGCCGCGCTTGACTGCCGACTCGTAGCTCTCGATGATGACCGTAGCCGCCCCTCCGCCGGGCACCAAGCCGTCACGGTCGCGGTCGAACGGTCGCGAGGCTTTCGTCGGGGTTTCTTCACGCATGGAAAAAGCACTGATACCGTCGAAACTGCCCACCGAATAGGGATTCACTTCTTGTGCACCGCCACACACCACGCACTCCTGCAGGCCCATCTGTATGAGCAACGAGCCTAACCCAATGGCGTGTGAACCACTGGCACAAGCCCCCGATACGGTGAGATTGATACCTTTCAAACCAAACAGGCATGACAGGTTCATCGTTACCGTGGAGTTCATCGACTGGAAAATGGCACCCGACCCGATGAGCGTCGTATCTTTTTTCTCGCGCATGATGTCGGTGCTTTTTACAACGGCTTCGGCGCTGCTGTCGTTGCCATAGAGTATGCCGACTTCGTGTGTGTTGAGATAGTCTTGGTCAAGTTTGGCCTGTTTCAATGCGTCGACGGTAGCCATGTAGGCATAAGCTCCCTCTTCGGCCATGTACACTCGCTGGTTGCGGCTGAGAACACCTTTCAGGTTGGGCAGCTCCAACTTTGCCGTCAGTGCCGACCGGAAACCCATTTCTTTGCGGACGGGGTCAAGGACAATACCGGAAACGCCGTCGTAGAGCGACCGGCACACTTCGTCCAAACTTTTGCCCAAACAAGAGTAAATACCCATTCCAGTGATGACCACTCTTCGTTTCATGAATCTATACGTGTTAATAAGTTGTCGATGGTTTTGTATATCCCGTCCCGCTGTTTTGCCAAACCGTCAAGCATGCCTTTACGCCGCAGACGGAAAAAGCGGAGTTGGGTTTTGTATGTCTTGAATTTCTTCATGTAGTAGTACATAAACAGTCCTCCGAAAGGAAGGAAAAGCAGGCACAACAAGGCTCCGAGCAACGACTGCGTAGTTGCCCACACGACTCCGCATGTAAGCAGATAGAGCACAGGTGCGGTAACCAACACGCTCACCGCAAGGTCAAAACCGCTATGCAACATAGGGTCTTCTATCTTTCTTGTGGCAAGCCGGGGGGCGTAATAGATAAGCAGATTCGGGACACATGAAACGACAAAAAGGGGCAGTAACAAAGCAAACAGCAGCCCTTTCCCTATCAACTGCAGAAGGCCGACGGGATGTCTGAAATTTTCGTCCCGCACGCGAAGTGTCTTCATCTGTTGCCTGTACGAATCCACTTGGGCATACAGAGCCGCAGCATCCGATTCGTAAGTTGCCTTGGCCGTATCCAACAGCTTGACCAGCAACTTATCGGCTTCCAACTTCTGAGGCAATTCGTCAACATTATACCCCTTCCTCCGGGCAAAATCTTTTCCATAGGTGTCACGTATGAAATCAATGCTCGAATAATGCTCCAAGTCGTCGATATTCAGCATCATGCTGCTGATTTGCTGTCGGACAAGTTGGTTGACTTGACGCTGTGCGGTGCGCGGCTTGGTCTTGTAAAGTTCGTAATACGGGGCAATGGATATGGGCGTGCCATAGCGAACCAACATCTTCTCCCTTGCGTGAAAGTAATGGGAATAATGGTTGCACGACGGCAGGACAAACATCTCTTTGGTGAAATCGGTTTTGCGTGCAGCCTCAAAAAGCATGCGCAGATAAGCTAAGGAAAACGGCCCTAACCAGCGTTTGTCCTGGTGACCGGCTTCCGGATAGATAACCACCGTGCCGTCAAGAAGCAACTCCTGCTCGATTTCGTGGAACAGATTGTCGTTCCGAGCCATCGCCTCTTCGCCCTCAAACTCCAGACGATAGGCTGGGATGATGCCCAACCAGCGCAACTGTTTCCCGAAAGGCGTGTTGAAAATGTCGGCTCGGGAAACGACGCGTACCTTCCTGCGTTTGCGGTTCTTGATGGAAAGGAGTATGCCCAACACGTCAGACAGACCGTTTTGATGATTGGACACAATCATCAAGGCTCCCTTATCGGGAATGTGTTCCGTGCCTATCCAATACGTCTTTTTGTAGAATATTTTTCCGTGGGAGAATCTAACGTATGCCTTGAATAGCCTGAAACCTATCCCCGGCCTGTTGTTCGGGCTGTGCTTTCCTACCTCCATATATTGTCTACAATAACCCGATAATGATGAAAACAGCAGGAATACACGGACTCAAAACACCGCCGCACATAGCTAAATCTCCCTGAATGTGCAGATTTACAAGCGAAATGAATACGATTTTCCCAACGGCAAAGGTAGGATTTGACGGGGTGCTTTATGTGAAAATTAGACGAATACGGCCGTTTTGTAGATAAACTTCGCAACGCTTTCATGCACGAATCTGACATTAAAAAGTCCGGTAAATATTCTACTATTAATTTCTTAGCTGCTCTACACAAAACCCGTCCGTTTCGAAGAAAAATCGTGA
>CAYPFZ010000020.1:8085-19959 GCA_964410225.1 uncultured Paludibacter sp. | reverse complement strand
CCATTTTATAGGGAGAATTAGAAAAAAGTTCTCTTATTAGCATAACAATGAATATGCTTTTATTGCACTAAGATTAAGCATAATTAGTTAGCTTTGCATAGGAACAAACCCACTGACTATTATGTGCGAATGTGCAGAAATAGAATACATCAAGCTACCCAACGGTAATACCGTCAAGGAAGTGAATGAGGATGTCCGCAAGGAAGTGGAACATATCTGCTTAGAGGGATGGGCAAAAGGCATCTTATCACAGAGGATGTGTAAAGTACAACCTTTCCCGTCTTCAAGAGCTTGGTTTGCTGAAACGTGTAGGAGGCAGGAAGCAAGGATATTGGCAAATTATAGAGTAAAGGACGATTCGGAAGAATTTGAGAGGCTGGCACGAGGATTTAATGGCACGGAATTCTTTCAAGTTGAAAGAGACGAAGAAGAAACGAATGTGGCTTATGTCATCACCTTTTTTCATCATGTCTTTCCCGAACTCGCGTATTATTGCCTACCTTTGTGAGGGTGAAAGTGCCCCGCTTGAAGTGGTGCTTGAACTTGCCCCGGTGTTTCATCTACACAATTACAAGATTATGAAAATCATTTCGTCTCCCGTCTTTTCGTTTTTATGTGTGTTGACAGTTGCTCTGCCGGTTGCAGCAGCCCGGCCTGCGCCCGATTATGTGCAGTTGGCAGAAGAGGTGGCCGAGCGAGAGTGGCAGCGTCGCGGGGACGGCGCGGCGGCTTGCGATCTCCCGACGGCCTTGTGGGGCAATGCCTGCTTGCGCCTGTTTGAAGTAACCGGTGACAGTCTCCATTTCCACAGAGCCGCATCGATAGCCGACGAGTTGGTGGGTGAAGACGGAAAAGTGCGAGGACACGACCTTACTGCCTACGATTTGGAGTGCCTGAGCATGGGAGCGTTCCTATACAACTTTTATCAACATAACAAGGGTGGAGAAAAATATTTGAATGCGCAAGTGCTGTTGAGGAAGCAGCTGCACACCCAACCTCGCATGCCCAACCGGATATTTTGCATGTCGAAAGCGCAGCAGGATGTTGTGAATTTGAAATCTTTCTTTTCGGTCATGCCGTTTTATTGCATGTACGCTGCCATGTTCGACGAAGAGCGGGTCTTTGGCGATATCATCTTGCAATTCCTGCTGATTGAAGAATGTACGGCTGACCCTTCAACGGGTTTGAACTACGCCACTTGCGGGGGGAAGAAGACAGACGAAAGGGTGCTTGCTTCGGAGGATATGGGCTACTACATGATGGCTTTGGTGGATTTGCTTGACTATTTCCCTTGGGGGTATCCTTTCCGTGGCAATGCCGTGGAAACGCTTGACCGCCTGACGGAGAATTTGCTCGAATGTCAGCCGAAAAAGTTCGGGCTGTGGCCGCGTGTGCCCGTGACGCCCGTCGCACCATCGAACCCTGATGACCTGATAGCCTCGACCATGTTTATCTATTCCATCGCCAAAGGGGTAAACAAAAGGTATTTGCAAAAAAAACACTTGAAACCTGTTGTCAAGACCTTCGACCTCCTTGTGCAGCGCAGCCGGTCAGACAACCCGATAGAGGCTGCTTGTTTCATCTTGGCGGCATTGGAATTGGAGGAAGCAAAAAACAACAAATGATTCGACGGTAGAACTGTCGGGCAATCGCGACACCGGACAAACACCACGTCGGGTCAGTGACTCAATTTCAAGGTACAGATAAGGGGATAATGGTCGGAGTGAGGCACCTTGTCGCGTTGCAGGCACAAGGGGGCGAAGCGATTGTCACACAAGATATAATCGATACGGAATTTATACAAGTTTTCATTGAAGGTAAAGCCCAATCCCGTGCCAAATATCTGGAAGAGATCCTGCATGTCGCCCCTTATCTTCGTATACGCATAGGAGATCGGCACGTCGTTGAAGTCGCCGCAAACTACAACGGGATAAGGCGACTGGGCGATGTATTCAGCCATGCTGTCAGCTTGTTCGGAGCGTATTTTGTAAGCCGTGCCCAGCTTGTTCGAAAGGTAGAGCGTGGCTTTTTCCCATATTTTCACGTCGAAATTCCGGCTCAGCTTCGTCGGTATGCTTTTGTCTTTTTCGGTCAGTAGGTTCGACTCCAGGTGACAGTTGAAAAGGCGCACCGTGTCGCCATGCACCACAATGTCGGTGCATATTGCCTCATTCTGCCGGGAGGGAATGGGCACGGTTGTTTTCCCCACGATGGGGTATTTTGAGAATGTCGCAATACCCGTCTTTCTGTACTTGTTTCCGGTCTTGTAGTAGATGTGGTGGTAAGGATATTGTGCCAGGCTTTCCCGTACTTCCCGCTCACTGATGGCATCGGCGATCTCGACAAATTCTTGCAGACACACAATGTCGGGGTCTTTTTCCAATACATATCGGATGATTTTGTTGGGGTGCTGCCGGGTATGCTTTTCCAATCCACCAAGCAGCTGCGTGTTGTAAGTCAGAATGTTGAATGTACTGTCGGTGTCGGTGGCAGCGACGGTTGTCTTGACGTTGATGGGGAAACAGATTTTGATTTTGGAATAGGAGAACACGATTAACAGCAGCGACAGGAGGAAATACCATTTTCGCATCGCTACCCAGAACAACACGAACGCCACGTTGATGAAAAGCAACATGGGGAACGCCAACGCGAAATAAGCCGCCGGCAAAAAGCGGCCGGGACTGATGCAGCCTGCCACATCGGCAAGTAACATGCAGGCAACGGCCAGCAGATTGACAAGAAGGAATATGGCCTTTATAATCTTCCGCATGGTTCATTCATTGTGTTCTTCCCCTTCGTCTGTTTATTCCGATCGAATACGTGAAGAGGTGTCGGCGTTCCCGATTTCACCGATTACTTTTTGCCTTGGCTGAACAATTTTCTTTTCTCCTCGGTGCTGAGACTGTCATAGCCTGAAGCCTTGATTTTGTCAAGTATGCGGTCTATTTCTTCCATCGTTTGCGCCTTGTGTCTGTTATATTCCGCATCGGTCATTTTGCGTTGCGGGGCATTCTTAGGCTTTTTTACTCTCATGCGGCGTGAGCGAAAGAGGTTCGTCAGCCAATCTATCACCCGGTTGGGACAGGTGGTGATGTCCTTCCCCCGACTCAACAGCACAGCGAAAAGGTAGCCGGTCAACGCGCCGCCGAGATGAGCCAACTTGCCGCCCTCGTTGGCGGAGGTGATGCCGAAAAAGCTGGTCAAAACGACGATCACCGCGATATACTTCAACTTTATGCCTCCAAGCAAAAAAAGACGTAATTCTGTGTTGGGGAACTTCGTTGCCGCTGCCGTGATGATAGCCATAATCGACCCGGAAGCACCCAAGAGAATGCCGACGGCCACCATAGCGTCGAAATAGGGGAAGATGTTGAACGCCGCGATATAAAGCAGTGCAGCCCCTACCCCGCCCACAAGATAAAGCCCCACAAGATGCCTTTCGGAAAAGCCCGTGAGGAATATTTTGCCGAACCAGTAGAGACACAACATGTTGAAGAACAAGTGCAGGAATCCCTCATGCAGGAACATGTAGGTAATAAGCGTCCAAGGGTGGCGGAGCAACGAGCCAAGGTCGGCGGGCACGGCCAACCACTTGAGCAGAAACGCCCCGGAGTGATTGAACAAGGTCAACGAGACCACTGAGAGCTTGAACAACAAGAAGACTCCCACATTCACGTAAATCAACCGAACCAAGGCGTCGCCTCGCCGGAAGGACTCTTTTATATTTTCCAAAACGTTCATTCTCGCCTGAATACACGGTTAGAGATAAAGCCGTCCCTTTTTCCGCCAATGCAATATCAAGGCCAGGCCGAACAACATGCCACCCACATGTGCGAAATGCGCCACGCTGTCACCCACGCGATTGGCAAAACCAAGATAAAGTTCGAGAAGACCGTAAATGATAACAAAATACTTGGCTTTGATGGGTATGGGGATGAACATGATGAACAGTTCCGTGTTGGGGAAAAGCATGCCAAAAGCCAGCAGAATGCCGAAAACAGAACCGGAAGCCCCCACGGTAACCACCCGGTTGAGCACCACGTCCATGAACTGCTGCTTCATGTGCAGCACGTCGGAGATGGTCGCCCCCGGCAGGAATTCGGTCCTGAAAAAACGCCCCACGACTTCCTGATATTCCATGATGGTAGCCGCCGAGCCCGATTCGATGGTCGCATTCAGCGCGTGAAGCGTGGGATGAAGTTCGACAGTGTAAACTATTTGTTGGATAATGCCCGCGCCAATGCCACACACCATGTAGTAGAGCAGAAAACGCTTGGCTCCCCACGTCTGCTCCAACATGCCGCCAAACATAAACAGAGCGAACATATTGAAAAAGAAATGAGAAAAGCCTCCATGCATAAACATGTAGGTAATCAGTTGGACAGGGTTGAATTTGTCAGCCGCCCAATAGTGCATTCCCAACACGTCGCTGAGGTCAAAATTCCACCGAACGGCAACCAAAGATGCCAACCAAAGAATAAAATTGATGATAATGAGGTTTTTGACAACGGGCGGAATGGAACTCCACAAGGAGGGTCTGTAGCTGTTCATCCAATTATAACTGTGTAAAATAAGCAGACAATATGCGCAAATGTAGTGAATAAAAGCAATTTGAAGGTATTCTGTAACATATTTTGTGAATTAGAGTAAGACTTTCTGGTATTTTTCTTCCTATCTACCAACAAGTTACATAATGTTAGCATCCGGCAGAAGGGGGCATAATAAGGTTTTTCGCCGTGGTTTTTTGTCCTTTTTACCCGATGTTATCGGGCTGTCGGGCATGGAGGTGTGGTGGCGCGCGATGAAGGTTCCCTTTTCTGCTCCATCTGCTTCCTGTCGGCACGTTAGATGGCGCAAAATGAACAGGATGCTGTCAAATGGAGGTCTCTTCTCGTTGGGGCGCAACTGTTAATTTATCTTCTGAGCTCTCCTGATTGCTGAAAAAATAATAATAATCCTCCGCTTCTGCTCGAAATGGTTTATTATTGCAAATAGAAATGTAGCGACAAGAGAGATGATGTGGGCCGCTTTTTCCGTCAGTGCCGTGCTGTTGTTGTCGGCCGTGCTGCTTTTGGGAATAAGAGTGTTTTTCGTTCGGGGAGGACGCTTTCCCAATTTCCATATTGGCGGTAGCAAGACCATGAAAGAGAGGGGTATCGGTTGTGCCACCGGTCAGGACAGGGAGGCTCGTGGCGTCGCTCGGCAAATGAACAGTTCCGATATTTTTAAACAGTTGATTGATAAGGACTAATTTTATGAAAGAGGATTTTATGAAAAACGTTTTACTCGTTACGAATGCCATTCTGTGCGTCGCCGTAATTGTTTTGTTTTATTTGGTATTGGGTGACAAATCGCATAAACCGACGGACAATGAGTTGGTAACTAACAGCGACTCGCTTTGCTGCGCCACGTTGCCCATTGCTTATGTCAATGTTGATTCGTTGTTGTCGAATTATCAGTTTTACAAAGACGTCACCGAGTTGCTTACCCGGCAGGAAGAAGATGCCCGCCTTACGTTCAACACCAAAGCGCGCCAGCTGCAGGAAGAGATGAACGATTTCCAAAGAAAGTTGGAAAACAACGTATTTCTCAGCCGCGAACGTGCCGAAAGCGAACAAGTCCGTTTGCTACAAAAGCAACAGGAATTACAGGAATTGGACACCAAGTTGTCGCAAGAGTTATTTGCCAAACAACAGGAGGTGTCTCGGCAATTGGGCGACACGATTACCCGTTTTTTGGAAGAGTTCAACAAAGACCAAAAATACGAGCTGATTATCAGCAATACTGCGAACGACAACGTGTTGCACGCCAAGTCGAAATATGACATCACCCACGCTGTGGCGGACGCTTTGAACCGGCGTTACGTGAAAAAATAAGTCGCATGCACTGCGGGAGTTCGTACCATGAGAGTGTCGACTCCCTGCCGACGTTCTGCGGAATTCCCGGCCGTATTACCCTGTCCGGCCGGTCGCGTCAATCCATCAAACATTTTGTTTCAGATGTTTTTTTGAAAAACAGTTTCCCTCTGTCGAAGAAACTGTTTGATTTGTCTAAAAGGGTTGAAAGAGGAAGTATCAAAAATAACCTTTGCACCCGAGATGTCTGTTTTTGCAAAAAGAGGGAGAGACGGTGCATGATGTGGAAAACACGTTAACCGTGGATGTTTTTTACAGACTGTTTCCTCTCATCTTGCGCAGAGGGACGAGGGCGTTTGTGCAACGCGAGGGAATGAATGAAGAAACCAACCAACCCAAAAAAAATTCGGATATGAAAACAAGAAAAATGTGGCTGACCATTATGGCAGTGAGCGTGATGTCGTTTGGGACGATACGCGCGCAAGGTATTCACGCTGGATATGTCAAATCGACCTACAGAACGTCTGTCGGCAACGGGGCGACTTCCTACGGCGAGGCGATGAACGGCTTTGAGGTAGGCTTTGACCGTACTTTCAAGGTAGCCAGGGGCATTATTGCCGTGGACTATGGGCTTAACTATACCTACCTCAGGTCGAAAGATGATTTCTATAACGTCAACATGAAATACGTTAATCATTACCTCGACATTCCTGTGCACCTGCAACTCGGTATACCGCTGATGGGAGTTGCCCGCATCTTCGCATACGGAGGTCCGAAGTTCGTGCTGGGGCTGTCATCCAAAATGAAAACGGAAATGGAAGTAATGGGAACGACATACGACGTTACTTACAACTGCTACAAAGGCAGTTTCAAAACATCCGGCTTAGACGAGAGCGATCTGACTTTCTCCGATAACATGCCTCGCTACAAACGCCCCGACATCATGATGGGCGTGGGAGGCGGCGTAGAGCTGCTCAACCTCCTCACCATCAAGGCCGGCTACGAATGGGGGTTGTTGAACTTGTCGAAAACCGACGCTTTGGACATCAAGCGCAACCAGTTTGTGGTATCAGCGGGAATATCGTTCTGATCTCAACCACATAAGGGAAAGGCGGCGTGCGGACTCTTGTCCTGCGCCGCTTTTTTTGTGCCTGAACGCATGCTTCGAGTGCTGTAATGACAACTCTCCTGCGTGCTTACGCAAGAAAAGGGGAAACGATGGCAGCAGAAACGCGAGCATTTTTAACAGAATATGCTATCTTTGCGCCGAATTTTTAAAGCCGTTGACATCATGTCCGTAGAAATAAGAGAAGCACGAACGAAACGAGAGATAAGGAAGTTTGTGCGTTTTGGCAACCAACTCTATGAGGGAAATAAATATTTCTGCCCCCAATTGGAGTTCGACGAAATAAACACACTTGATACTAAGAAAAATCCTGCGTTCGAATTGTGCGAAGCGATTTATTACACGGCGTGGCGCGAGGGAAAGATGGTGGGACGCATAGCCGGCATTGTCAATCACGAGGCCAACAGACATTGGAAGGTGAAGAAAGTGCGCTTCAGCTGGTTTGACTTCATTGACGACAAGGAGGTGTCACATGCCCTGCTTGATAAAGTTGCCGATTGGGGCAGGTCAAAGGGGATGGAGGTCATGAACGGTCCGGCGGGCTTCACCGACTTCGATCACCAAGGTCTGCTAATAGAGGGATACGACTACAATTCGCCTATGGCCAGTTTGTATAACTACCCCTATTACGTCGATCATTTTGAAGCCTACGGCTTCAAAAAAGAAAGCGACTGGATAGAGTTTCGCATTTTCCCACCCGAGAACGTCCCCGAAAGGCTGGAACGCATTTCGAAAATAGTCATGGAGAAATATCGTCTGAAGGTGGACAAGGTGCGTTCGGGACGTGAAGCCATCAGGAAGTACGGCCTTCAGTTTTTCGATGTGGTAGACCAAGCCTACATGCCGCTGTATAACTATTCGCCGCTCAGCCGCCGGCAAAAGGAGTACTATACGAACATGTATATTCCGTTAGTGAACTACGACTTTGCTACCATCATCACCAACGAAAACGACGAAATAGTGGGTTTCGGAGTGGGGATGCCTAACATATCCGACGCGCTGCGCCGTTGCCGTGGCAGGTTGTTCCCCTTTGGTTTTATTCACGTGCTGAGAGCACTAAAGGCGAAAAAGTTCACCGATTTCGATCTGCTGCTTATTGCCGTCCGTCCCGACTACCAGAACAAAGGGGTGAACTCCATTTTCTTTTACGACCAGATCAAGTATTTCAACCAATATGGCGTGTTGCGTGCGGAAACCACCTCCATTTTGGAGACCAATGTCAAGAACCAGGCTAATTGGGAACATTTTGAGAGGATACAGCACAAGCGGCGGCGGGCTTACGTGAAGCCTCTCTGACTCTTCGCCACGGTCACTGTCATGCAAATGTCTTTCTCTACAGTTTTCTCGTCACCGCATGGGTTGGTACACTCTCTTGCCGGTAGCGGTTGACCGATGTTACGACAAACGTGTAATACCCCACCGGAGAGAAGTCCGGCACAGACCGCAAGTCCAAATAGTTGTCGTGTGTGAGGGCTACGATGTGTGCCGGGTCGTCTAATTGTCCCACCTCTTTGCCTTTGAAAGCGTAGACCACGTAATAGGCATTTGCTTCACCTCCTTGTCTTTCCACCTTGTCCCACATGAGAAGTGAGTGGTCGCCATCGCACAAGATGCGGACATTTTGCGGAGAAACGGCCGGCGTGCCTCCCACATTGCGGTTCACCGGGCATAAGGCCGGATAGCGGTAGTAGTGGGCTTGCAGGCTGTCGTTCAATCCTAACGCGTTGGAAAGGAAAGCTCCGGCGTTGTAGTACATGGCACCATCTACTCCCGGCAGGCTGCGGTTGAGACGCAATTGGCGCAATATCTCGTTCCCTTCGTTCCATGCAGAGGGTTGCTTGCGGTCGCCCATTCTGTAGACACCTTGTCCTATGTAGAGATTGCGTCCGAAGGCATTTTCGCTCCACCAGCGTGCGAGCACTTGATAGTCGACTCCCTGTTTTCCTATCTCCCAGTAAAGTTGCGGAGCCACGTAATCGATATTTCCTTCCTGCAACCACAACAAGACATCGGCATAGAGGTCGTCATAGTTTTGCACTCCGGCGCGGGTGTCGGAGCCTCGCGGATCGTTTGTATTGTTTCGCCACACACCAAAAGGACTGATACCGAAAGCCACCCACGGCTTCACTGACTTGATGGTATGTTGCAACTCGGCGATAATCATGTTGACGTTGTTACGTCGCCAGTCGTCCTTGCGGTCGGCAGTGAAGCCGCGCGGATAGGCCTCGAAGGTGGCTTGATCAGGGAAGTCGGCACCCTGCACCTTGTATGGATAGAAGTAATCGTCCATGTGCACCGCGTCGATGTCATAGCGCTCCACGATGTCGCGCACCACACGATTGAGGCATTTTCTCGTTTCGTCAAGACCGGGATTAAAGTAGTAACGGTTACCGTAGAATACGAACAAATCCTTGTTTTTGAAGAACAAATGATCCGGTGAGAGCTCGCCTGTGCTTTTAGTGCTGGTCAGTCTGTAGGGATTTAGCCACACGTGTACTTCCATGAAGCGCTTATGAGCTTCTTCGATGACGAACTGCAACGGGTCGTAATATGGGTCGGGTCGGGTGCCTTGCTTGCCTGTAAGCCAATGCGACCAAGGCTCGAAGGGCGACAGGTAGAAGGCATCGGCGGTGGGGCGGATCTGCAGAATGACCGTGTTTATACGGTTGCGAGCGAACCCGTCGAGAAGGCGAATCATCTCGGTTTTCTGCTCTTCGGTACTCAGCCAACGTTTGCTCGGCCAGTCGATGTTGGCTACTGTGGCGATCCAAACCGCGCGCATTTCGCGCTTCGGAGAGCGCTCCTGACCCGAAAGGCGGGCGGTCACAAACACAAAACACAGTGCAACGGCCACCGTCATCCAGCTTTTTCCCATCATCTTACCATTATATTATACGCATCTCCCCGGCACATCGTACGCATTTCCACACCTTATTATATATATGTACACGTGAAAAAGCGCGACAGCAGACCTGTAAGCCGGGTTCTGTCACCCTCGGAAGAGGGTCGTCTGCCATTTATCTACGGCACGTGTCGCCACGTGTCTCGAGCGATCTACCCCCCGGCATCGGGCGAGCAACCCTACAGCTGCCGGTATACTTGATCTTGCAACCCGTCGGTCGCACGGCCTCGATTGTCGCCAAGCGAGCGGTGGGCTCTTACCCCACCTTTTCACCCTTACCCCGGACGCTCGAAACAAGCGCCCCGGGCGGTCGTTTTCTGTTGCGTTGCCTCACCTTTGCAAGTGACTTCCCGTTAGGAAGAACGGCGCTCTGTGTTGCCCGGACTTTCCTCCCCGTCACGTGTGGACGCGGCGGCAGACCAGTCGGCTGTCGCACCGCGCAAAGGTACGAATTTTTCCGGAACACAGCGCCCGCCGGGCGTCATTCCAGCGGCGCGGCGTAGGTCGGCACGTAGCCTGCGAGCAAATCGGGGTGAACTATCGACACCACGTCGGCCAGCAAGAGGTCGGGATGTGCCGTGGCGCTCTCCCAGAAGTCGTTGGCGCCAGAGTCGAGCATGCGCTTGTTGAAGTGATACACACGCCGTTTTTCGACCGCCTCGAACCGTGCGTGATGCGCGTCGGCCGCCAGAAGCTCCGCGTAAGTCACGTAGGGACAGTTCAGCCAGTAGTCGGCACCGGCAAAATCGATCAGTGCCCGCTCCATGGTCACCGGGAGGCTTCCGCTCGAAAGCACGTCGGAATAGGCGTACGAAGCGCCCGCATCGGCAAACAGACGCGCCATGAAACTGCCGCCGCCGGGCGCATACCACACCCCGCGGAAGCTCGCTCCCGACATCACCGAAGGGGTGCTACGGGCGCTGTCGACACGTGCAAGCAAGCCCTCATAGCGTAGCGACAGGGCGGAAAACAGGCTGTCTGCCGCCTCTTCCTTATTATAAAACGCCGCAAAGAACTTCAGCCATTCGGCGCGAGCTAAGGGCGAAGGCTCCATCCACTCGTTATTGAACAGGACGGGAATACCCGCTTCGGCGAGCCGTTGAAACTTCGACGAGACCCCGAGCTCACCGCTGGCCATCACGGCCGAGGGCTCAATTTCGAAAATCCTCTCCGCATCCACTGCGAAAGCATCGCCCACGTCGGCCACAAGCCCCGTAGCATGCCGCTGCCTGATCGTCTCGTTATAAGCCAGTTCCGCCCGGCAAACGCCCACAACGCTCTCCAGTTCGCCGAGTAAGGCGAGGAACTCGTAATGCGTTACCGACATCGAAACCAGGCGCTGCAGCGGAACGACGACCTTCACGCCGCCCTGCGGGACGTCCTGCTCGTCGGTATCAACCAGATAATAATTGCCCAGAACGCGCCCCGGATCCCACGGGTCGCAGACCACAACCTGCTTGTAATCATCATAATAATACACCTTAAAACCTGTGGAGTATACGATGTTTAGGCTGTCTGAGGGCGCAGTTTCCGCCTCGTCCATGCCTTGTTTTGCGCCGCACGCAGCCGTGAAAACGACACACAGCAAGGCGAAAATCGCCCTTTTCATCGGGGAAAACGGGAAATGTGATACCCTGTTTTTCCATGTTTTATTAGAACTTTCAATCATGACGACGGTATATTTTGCATACTTTCTTGTGTGAGAACGCGAAAAAACAGCTTTTATTATGTCGGCATGCAGTTTATCTTATGATATACATGTACGTGCGCGCGCGCGCGAGGCCACGTAGCAATGAGGGAGGAGGCAGGTATTATGTAGAATATATCCAAATGGTTTTCGGGCGGTTTCCGACGGGTTTTCGAAAATGTTCCACGTAGGTTTTTTCGAGTTGCCGCGCAGCATCCGGTCACGTACCACGTAGCTTTTTTTCAGGTTCTACGTAGCATTGCGAAAAAAGCTACGGAGCTTTCGCCGAAAAGCTCCGTAGCTT
>CAYPFZ010000020.1:3315-7985 GCA_964410225.1 uncultured Paludibacter sp. | reverse complement strand
CTACGTAGCATTGCGAAAAAAGCTACGGAGCTTTCGCCGAAAAGCTCCGTAGCTTTTGCCAAAAAACTGCTGAGCTTTTTCCGAAAAACTACGGAGCTTTTTCGGCAAAACTACGGAGCTTTCTGGTGGAAGTTGTACAGCTCTCAGTCACAAGCTGTTATAAACTTGCCGAAAAAACCCCGAAAATTGCCGGAAACGCCCCGTGCCCGAAGCCAGAATCGCTGCGTGCCGCGGCCGGAAAACTGCCGACAAGCGGCGAAAAAAGCGTGGAACATTCGGGCGGAAAATATCCTTTATATAGAAAAAATCCAATTTATTTTTGTTTGGTTTGTAATAAAAAAATTCGTATATTTGCGGTGAAATTCCGGCGGGAACACGCGGGCTCGCGCCCCCGCCGAACGGACATTTTACATCATGGAAAAGCAGGAATACACGGAAAAGACCATTGTGTCGACTCATTTGACGGCCTCGGCGATGGGCTCCGGCGCGCTGCCCGTGCTCGCAACGCCCGCATTGGTGGCCTTGTTGGAGGGTGCGGCCGTCAAGGCTATCGGTAAACTTCCGGCCGGACAGAGCACGGTGGGCATCTACATCGAGCTGAACCACGTGAAGGCTTCCCGGGTCGGGCAGATCGTCCACTGCACGGCAGTGCTGGAAGAACACGAGGGAAAGCGCTACGTTTTCGAGGTTTATGCGCATGATGAGCAAGGCAGCGAAGTGTGCCGTGGCAAGCACATCCGCGTGCAAATCGACGTGGAAAAGTTCATGGAAAAGCTTGGCAACGGAGCGGAAACTGTCGGCGAGCGTTCCGAAAGAAAACGTGATTTTTCCCGATGAAAACGGCGTTTTTTAGAAAATTGCGGGTAGTGGTGTGGCGCGTGGTGCGGAACAAATATCTGCTGCTCCTGCTCGTTTCCGGCGTTTTCATTGTGTTTATCGACGAACATAACCTCATAAAGCGGTGGGAACGCGCGCGAAACATCCGCCAAATAAAGAAGGAAATAGCCCGCTACAAGGCGGAAATCGAGGAGAACAAGCTGAAGTTGCGCGCGCTTCATTCTGACGATGAGCTGCTTGAGAAACTTGCTCGCGAGGAGTATCTGATGAAAAAGCGCGGCGAAGACGTATTCATTTTGGACGAAAAATAGGCTGAAACGGGGCATTTATGGCAAAGGAACTGATCGAAAAGCTCCGTCGGGAGATCGAGGAACACAATTACAATTATTACGTTCTATCGCAGCCAACGATCTCAGACAGAGAGTTTGACGAGAAAATCAAGCGTTTGGAGGAGCTGGAACGTGCGCACCCGGAATGCGCCGACCCCTCGTCTCCCACCCAAAGAGTGGGCAGCGACCTGAGCGGTCGTTTCGAGCAAGTGACGCACCGCTACCCGATGTTGTCGCTGGCGAACACGTACTCCGAGGAGGAAGTGCGGGAGTTTTACGAGAGGACGTGCCATGCACTTGGTGCTGAACCTGAGCTGGTTTGCGAGCTGAAGTACGACGGGATTTCCATCGCTCTTACGTATGAAAACGGCCGTTTGACGCGTGCTGTGACGCGCGGCGACGGCGAAAAGGGGGATGACGTAACGTGCAACGTGCGCACGATCCGCACGATTCCGCTCAGACTGCACGGCGACTTCCCGCCGCTTTTCGAGATCCGGGGGGAGATACTCATGCCCTGGAAAGTCTTCGAAAGCCTTAACCTTGAGCGCGAAAGGCAGGGTGAGGCGCTCTTTGCCAACCCGAGAAACGCCGCGTCGGGCACGGTCAAACTGCTGAGCCCGTCGGTGGTTTCGGCGCGGAAACTCGACGCCTATCTGTATCATTTGTTAGGGGAATCGCTGCCGGATGATACGCATTTCGGTAATATTCAGAGGGCACGTTCGTGGGGATTCAAGACGTCTGACGACATGCGTTTGTGCCGTACTCTGGACGAGGTTTTCGGCTTCATCCGCCTGTGGGATACGCAGCGCAAGGGGCTGCCCGTGCCTACCGACGGGATCGTCATCAAGGTCAACTCACTTGAACAACAGCGCATTTTGGGCTACACATCGAAGGTAGCGCGCTGGGCGATTGCCTTCAAGTTTCAGGCCGAGAGTGCGGTCACTCGGCTGCAATTTGTCAGCTATCAGGTGGGTCGTACCGGGGTGGTTACGCCCGTTGCGAACCTTGAACCTGTGACGCTGTCGGGCACAACCGTCCGGCGTGCCACGCTGCACAACGCCGACAACATCGCTGCGCTCGGTCTGCACGAGGGCGACATGGTGTGCATTGAAAAGGGAGGAGAGATCATTCCGAAGATAACAAATGTGGACGTTTCAGCCCGCCAAGCGGGCAGCCGGGCGGTTGCTTTTGCCGAAATCTGCCCTGAATGCGGGTCGAAACTGGTGCGCCACCGGGGCGAAGCGGCTCACTATTGCCCGAACGAGAGCGGTTGCCCGCCGCAAATCAAAGGAAAAATCGAGCATTTTGTCAGCCGCCGTGCCATGAACATCGAGGGGCTCGGGAGCGAAACCATCGAGCTTTTGTATGAAAACAACTTGCTGGGCGACCCGGCAGACATCTACGATCTGCGCAAAGCTGACCTGGCGCGGCTGGAAGGGCTGGGTGAAAAGTCAGCATATAATATAAGGAAGAGCATCGAGGCTTCGAAGCAAGTGCCCTTCGAGCGGGTGGTTTTTGCCCTGGGAATACGCTTCGTCGGGGAGACGACGGCGCGGAAACTGGCGCGGGCGTTCAAAGATATGGATGCGCTGGCGCGTGCGACGGTGGAAGAACTTGTGGCAGTAGACGAGGTGGGAGCGCGTATCGCCGAGAGCGTCACCGCTTACTTTTCGGACGAACGCAACCTTCGAACGGTGGAGAAGCTGCGTGCTCACGGGCTGCAAATGACTCTCTCTGAGGGCGAAAGTCGAGGTGAAAGCGCACGGTTGGAAGGTGCGACGGTGGTTGTCAGCGGTAAGTTCAGCCGCCATTCGCGGGATGAATACAAAGCACTTATCGAGCGTAACGGCGGCAAGAACTCGGGGAGCGTGTCGTCGAAGACCACGTTCATCCTCGCCGGAGAAGCTATGGGTTTGGAGAAATTGAAGAAAGCAGAAAGGCTGGGGATACGTATTGTGAGCGAGGAAGAATTCCTCGAGATGCTCGGCCGCTGAGGTAAATAAAGAGAAACGGAGACTATGAAACGACGATTTTTCGACCGGTACATGCGCCGGTGGCAGAGACAAACCACCCGACAGAAGCGGTTCGTCACGTATGATAATGCCCGCCATGTGTGCATTTTATACAATAGTGACGGGCGTGACGAGGTGATAAGGCGCGTCGTAAGACAACTCATCGCAGACAAAAAGAGCGTCGAAGCCTGGGGATATTTCGACGGGAAACAAGCGCCCGCTTTTGCGGAAACCGACAAGATGTTCCTGCTCACCCGACGGGATGTCAGCTTGTTAGGACGCCCCCGAAAGCAACTTCTGATGCAAATGAACTCTCGCCCCACCGACTTGCTCATCGACTTGTCGACCGTTTGCACCTTTCCCCTACTCTATGCAGCTCTCGTTTCGGAGGCTCCCATGAAAGTGAGTTCGCACACCGACAGCAGCGACGTGTTCGACTTCCTTCTGAAAATGGATGACATCCCAAAAGAAACGACAGGCGACCAAGTGGAGTTTCTCTTCGAGCAAATACTGCTTTACCTGAAAAACATTCGCTCAAACGATTGATTTGCACTCACCCACAGGTTGACACCTGCCACGAAAAAAGAAAGTTCCATATCGAAACAGAACCCTAAGCACACGACAATATGCTAAACAACAAACTAAGCGGGATGGGCGTGGCCTTGGTAACACCCTTCAAAGAAGACGAATCAATAGATTACGACGCACTTGAACGCCTGTTGGAACATTTGATAAAAAACCGGGTCGACTATTTGGTACTGTGCGGCACGACCGCAGAAACTCCCACCTTGACAAATGAAGAATGTCATGAACTCGCGCGCTTCGTCGTCCAACGCGTAAAAGGACGTTGCCCCATCGTGATGGGCGTGGGAGGAAATAATACCCGCGCCATCGTCAACCGCATCGAACGAGAGGACTTTTCCGACATCACCGCCATCCTGTCCGTCACTCCTTATTATAACAAACCAACGCAAGAGGGACTTTATCGCCACTATGAAGCCATCGCCCGGGTGTCGCCCTTACCGATTATTCTCTACAATGTGCCGGGACGCACAGGAGTAAACATGACTGCCGACACGACTTTACGCCTTGCGCACGACTTCGATAATATATGTGCCGTGAAGGAGGCTTCCGGCGATTTTGCCCAAATAGACGACATCATAAAAAACAAGCCCGACGACTTCATGGTCATATCGGGCGACGACGGTGTCACTCTTCCGCTCATCACGCTTGGCGCAGCGGGAGTCATCTCGGTCATAGGCAACGCCTTCCCCCGCGAGTTCGGCCGCATGGTGCGCCTTGCTCTCAACGGCGACCACCACAACGCCCGCCTCATACACCACCGCTTCAACGAGCTGTTCAAGTTGCTTTTCGTCGAGGGGAACCCGGCAGGGGTGAAAAGCATGCTTGCCGTCATGGGGCTGATCCGGAACAAGCTGCGCCTGCCCTTAGTGCCTAACACAGTCAAAACGTGTGAAGAAATACGGCGGGC
>CAYPFZ010000020.1:0-3215 GCA_964410225.1 uncultured Paludibacter sp. | reverse complement strand
GCATCATTCGTAGCGGATAATCCTGGCCGGCGACAGCTTCGTAATCAGCACGGAAGGCCCTACCATCATGAGGAAAGAGGCTGCAAGTGTCCCCACGTTGAGCAGCAGGATGTAGCCCCAGTTGAAAGCCATGGGTACGGTGGACGTATAATACGACTCCGGATCGAGGGGCACGATGTCAAACCAGTGCTGCAAAGCACACAAAAGCAAGCCGATGGCATTGCCCCACAGCATGCCCTTCAGAACGATGAAGGTGGAGTGATAAAGGAAAATACGACGTATCGACCAATTGGTGGCACCAAGCGCCTTGAGCGTTCCTATCATCCGGGTACGCTCCAAAATCAAAATCAGCAGGCCGGAAATCATGATAAAGCCCGCCACGGCCAATGTCAGCGACAGAATAACCCACACGTTCATATCAAGCAGGTCAAGCCAACTGAAAATCTGCGGATTGAGCTGACGGATGGTGCGGGTGAGATAAGCCTCGCCCGCCTCGTTGAATCGGTTGCCCGTGACCATATAGACAGCCTCGCCCAGCTCGTCGATGCGGTCGAAGCCGGTAAGCAATATCTCCAATCCGCTAAATTCGTCTGAAGTCCAGTCGTTGAGCCTTCGTACGTGGCGAATGTCCGTCAAAAGGAACAGCCGGTCGTATTCCACAAAATCCGTCGAATACATCCCGACAATGGTGAAGCGACGAGCCCGCACGTTATCTTGGATGAAATAGGTGAAAAACGTATCGCCCACAGACAAGCCCAGCCGCCGCGCTATCCACTCGGAGAGGATGACCTCATTGCGCAACGTGTCTGCCCCTGTGGATAAGATGCTCCCCTGTGTGAGATGAGATTGGAAGAAGCTCCAATCGAAATCGTCCCCCACCCCTTTCAGTATGACCCCTTGAAACTCATCGTCGGTTTTGATGATGCCGGGCTTGGTGACAAAGCGCTGCACATGGCGCACCCCGTCGATGCCTGCGATGCAATCCACAAGAGACGAATCCATGCGGATGGGCTTCATCTCATACGTGTTGTTGTTGTCGAAATTGGTCACTTGCACATGCCCGCCAAAACCGATGGTCTTGTTGCGTATCTCACGCTTGAAGCCCGTGATGACGGCAACGGCCACCAGCATGACGGCCAGCCCCAAGGCCATACCCGCCGTAGCGATGCGCACAGCCGGAAGCGACACACCCCGACCGCCTTGTTCAAAATGAATGCGCTTGGCTATGTAGTATTCGAAATTCATTGACAAACTGCCTCACCGACGCCACGACCTTATCACAACAAGATAGCGTGACAAGGTTTTTATTTACAGTAAAATCGGTGCCCTCGCTGCGTGCCTGCGAAAATGCTGCCAACTGCGTCCGCAATCCGCCTTGCGTTACGTAGTAACGCAAGAAGTGAGCACACAAGCAATACAGGAAGCACAAAGAGGGAAAGAGGCGATTTTTTTGATTCATCGAAACAAACACACGAAAAAGCGGGGACGCTTTACCGCAGACGCAACACCGCCCCGAGACAGGCGACAGGCGAAATACCCCACCTCCAAAGAGGCGGGGTATTTGCATCTGTCATACTCTGACAAAAAGAGCAAAGGAGAGAAACGTGTCGAGTAACTCTGTAGTTGTCAAAGCGTCCGACCGGGATAAATCTCGAGGGCGCGCTCCAGCGCAACGAGGGCTTTTGCCATCTCCTCTTTGGCCAGCACGTATGCGATGCGCACCTCGTCGTGACCCCTGTCCTGATCGGTGTAGAAACCCGAAGCCGGTGCCAGCATGACGGTGCTGCCCTCATACTCAAAATCAGACAACAACCACGCACAGAAACGGTCGGCATTGTCCACCGGCAAGCGCGCCACCGTGTAGAACGCCCCCCTGGGGAGAGGAGAATAAACACCCGGAATGCGGTTTAACCCGTCAATCAAGAAGTTACGACGTTCTACATATTCATCGTACACGCCACGCATGTAGTCCTGCGGCACGTCAATAGATGCTTCGGCCACAATCTGTCCCAACAGCGGAGGACTCAGGCGTGCCTGGCAAAACTTCATCACACTCTGTCGCACCTCCTTGTTCTTCGTCACCAGTGCCCCCACGCGGATGCCGCACTCGCTGTAACGCTTCGATACAGAATCAATTAAGATCACGTTGTCCTCAATCCCCTCAAGATGGAAAGCCGACACGTAGGGCTCATCGGTGTAACAAAATTCACGGTACACTTCGTCGGAGAAAAGGAAAAGATTGTATTTCTTCACCAAATCACGTATTTTCTCCAATTCGTCACGTGTATAGAGATAACCCGTGGGATTGTTCGGGTTACATATCAGGATGCCTTTCGTGCGCGGGGTAATCAACCGTTCGAATTCCTCGACCGGGGGCAACGAAAAGCCGTCTTCTATCTTGGAAACCACCGGCTTCACTTCCGCACCCGCCGCCATGGCAAAGGCCGTGTAGTTGGCGTAGGCCGGCTCCGGCATGATGATTTCGTCTCCGGGATCAAGGCAACTCATAAAAGCAAAACTGACCGCCTCAGAGCCACCCGTCGTCACGATAATGTCTTCTTCGGTAGTTTCAATGCCAAAGCGATGATAATAAGCAACCAACTTCCCCTTCAAACTCTTGAGGCCATCGCTGGGACTGTATTCCAACACCTCGCGTTCGAGACCGTGCAGGGCGTCTAACGCTATCTGCGGCGTCTTGATGTCGGGCTGACCGATGTTCAAATGAAACACCTTGATTCCGCGCGACTTGGCTTTATCGGCCAGCGGAACCAATTTGCGGATGGGAGACTGAGGCATCAGCATGCCTCGCTTGGAAACTAACGGCATAAAATACGTTTTACTTGATTTGACAGAATGTTTCCCCAAATGCGGTGCGGCACATTCACCCGCCGCTTTCGGTTTGCACAAAGGTAGAAATTTCCGCAAGAAAAAACCGCGAATTCAATAGTAAAACCTCTTCCGCAGCGGGGAAAGCACGCAGCGGAAAGAGTTTTTGATGTGAACAGACAAAAAAGTTTATTAAATTATCTCAAGAAACGGGGGGGGTAAAATGGATTGCAATTTCTTTTTATATATTTGCATTCAGGATTGTTGACTAAAACAAAATTCATCAATTATGAGAAAGCTTTCTTCTTTTCTGGCCGCTCTGTTGGTAAGCATTGCGGCAATTGCGCCGGCTATGGCGCAAAGCGGCACCTGCGGCGACAACCTCACGT
>CAYPFZ010000019.1:9823-20114 GCA_964410225.1 uncultured Paludibacter sp. | reverse complement strand
TTAACATATTCGGCTTGTTTGCCTTCTTGTCCGGTGCGGGTCTTTAAATGTACTTGAATAATCTTGGCAGCTCCGAAAGGCATGACGGAAAGTCAGTCGGAGAGGGACAGGCTCAGAATTACATGCAATTCATCATAAGCTGTTCGGGGTATAATTCACACGACAAAAAAATGCTTGAAAATTCGTACTTTTGCGTGCCGGCTCCGGAAAGTCGGGCGGATTATTTTGAAAGACAGCAACATCATGTCAGATAGGATGATTCCCGAATACATATTTGAGGCGAGTTGGGAGGTGTGCAACATGGTGGGTGGGATATACACGGTGCTTTCCACTCGCGCGTTGACGCTTCAGCGTCGTCATCCCGACCGGCTCATCTTCATTGGTCCGGACGTGTGGGGCGAGCGGCCTTGTCCGTATTTTGTCGAGACTCCCGAGGCACACAAGTCTTGGCGGGCTCACACCTTGGCTGTCTACCGTCTGCCCGTGCGCATCGGCAGGTGGAAGGTGCCCGGCGACCCCATTGCCGTGTTGGTGGACTACCGCCCGTTGATGTCCGTAAGAAATCGGATATATGGTCATGTGTGGGAGCGTTTCGGGGTAAACTCCATCGAGGGCTATGGCGACTATCACGACTCGTCGATGTTCGGATATGCCGCAGGGATGGTCATCGAGAGTTTCTACCGTTATTTCCAACTGTCGGCACAACAGCCTGTGGTGGCTCACTTCAACGAATGGCAAACCTCCTTCGGTCTCTATTACGTGAAGGAGCATTTGCCTCAGGTGGCCACCCTGTTTACCACCCACGCCACTGCCGTCGGTCGCTCCATTGCGGGCAACAACAAGCCGCTGTATGATTATCTGAACGAGTATCACGGCGACCGGATGGCTCGCGAGCTGAACTTGGTGTCGAAACATTCCACCGAGAAGACGGCCGCCCGGCTGGCCGACTGCTTTACCACCGTGAGCCACATCACGGCCGTGGAATGCGCCCAATTGTTGGAAAAAGCCCCGGAGGTGGTTACCCCAAATGGTTTTGAGAACGACTTTGTGCCCCGAGGGAAGCTCTTTACCCGGAAGAGGAAAGAAGCTCGCGCGCTGATGCACCACGTGGCCGACACGCTGCTGGGTCATGCCACCGACGAAGATGCCCTGCTGGTGGGGACGGCAGGACGATATGAGTACAAAAACAAGGGCTTGGACGTATTTATAGAGTCACTCAAGAGGCTCTCGGAGATGAAGTTGCCGCGCCAGGTGGTGGCCTTTTTCGTCATCCCCGCCGGCGTAGATCACCCGCGGCGCGACTTGGCCTACTGCCTGGAACATCCCGGCAGCCCGCTTCACAGCTGGAATCGCTACACCACCCACGACCTGCACGACTTCGAGCACGACCCCATCATGTCGGCTCTTCGCTGGTTTCATCTCGACAACAGCTTGAACAGTCAGGTGAAGGTGATTTTCATTCCCTCCTACCTCGACGGCCGTGACGGCATTTTCAACAAAACATACTACGATTTGCTCATTGGTTTGGATCTGACCGTGTTTGCGTCTTACTACGAACCCTGGGGCTACACGCCTTTGGAGAGCGTGGCTTTCGCCGTTCCGACCATCACCACCGACCTGTCAGGGTTCGGACAATGGGTCTCGCCCACACCACAGGACATCACACACGGAGTGGGAGTTGTCCGGCGCTCCGACTACAACGGCCCGGAGGTGGCACGACAGATTGCCGAGATGATCAGCCGCTATGCCTCCTTCGACGAACCAACCATAAAGACTTTGCGCAAAAAGGCCGCCGCCATCGCCGAAAAAGCCTTGTGGAAGCATTTCATTCATCACTACGAGCAGGCATACGAGGTGGCATTGCGGAAAGTTCCGCCAACAGGCGACAAAACAAGTCACCTGCCAAGCCCCGTGGAGTGATATGGCGTTCATTTCGAGAAAGCAATGGAGTCTTCTCTTGCGTGCCTACGCAATTTTTGTTGCGTACTAACGCGCGAGAAGGGTGATGCAATGGAGGCAGAAGGAGGGATTTCCGAGCCGTCAGAACAAGATACATGAAAAGCCGGAACGCATTGTAACAATCTAAAAAACAAAAACTATTATCTACCCTATCAGGTTATGACGAACGTAACACCTCATGATGTAAACCAGGCTCACTGGAGAGACATGCAAGTCAGGTCCAACATGCCCGACAATTTGTGCAAATTGGAAGAGATTGCCTACAACCTGTGGTGGTGCTGGGACAGCGATGCCCGCAACTTGTTTCGCAGCATCGACCCCACCGCTTGGGAGGAAGCCTCGTCGAACCCCATCAGGTTGAGCAACGTGTTGAGTTATAAGAAGCTGCTTGAACTGAGCCGGAGCAAGGACTTTTTGGGGCGTTTGGAGCGCGTGTATGAAAAGTTTCAATCGTACATAAATCAACCTTTCGACAAGACGAAGCCCTCAGTGGCTTATTTCAGCATGGAATACGGTTTGACCGAGGTGCTGAAGATTTATTCCGGCGGCTTGGGAGTGTTGGCCGGCGACTACCTCAAGGAAGCCAGCGACAGCCGTGTGGACATGACCGCCATCGGCCTGCTCTACCGCCACGGCTATTTCACCCAGTCTCTCGCCATGGACGGGCAACAGGTTGCCATCTACGATCCTCAGAATTTCAACGCCCTTCCCATCAAGCAGGTGAGAGATGACGATGGGCATCCGTTGGTCGTTGAGGTGCCTTATTCCGGCCACACGGTTCACGCCTACCTTTGGAAGGTGCAGGTGGGACGCATTGCGCTTTACCTGCTCGACACCGACAACGAGCTGAACAATGATTTCGACCGCTTCATCACCCACCAGCTCTATGGCGGCGACACAGAGAACCGCCTCCGGCAGGAAATCATGTTGGGCATCGGCGGCATCCTTGCATTGAAGAAATTAGGCATCGAAAAGGATGTGTATCACTGCAACGAAGGGCACGCGGCCTTCATCAACGTGCAGCGCTTGGTGGACTACATCGAGCGCGGTCTCACCTTCGACCAAGCCCTCGAGGTGGTGCGTGCCTCGTCGCTCTACACCGTGCACACTCCCGTGTCGGCGGGTCACGACTACTTCGACGAAGGCCTGTTGGGGAAATACATAGGCGACTATCCTGCCAAGCTGCAGCTCTCATGGAACCAATTTGTCGACATGGGGCGTGAACATCCCGGCGATCATGGCGAGAAATTCTGCATGAGCATATTCGCCTGCAACACCTGCCAAGAAGTGAACGGGGTGAGCCGGCTACACGGCACGGTGTCACAAAAGATGTTCAACCCCATTTGGAAAGGATATTTCCCCGAAGAGCTGCACGTGAGCTATGTGACCAACGGCGTGCACCTGCCCACCTGGGCCGCTTCCGAGTGGAAGGCCGTTTACGAACGCTATTTGGGCAGTGACTTCTACGACAAGCTGTCTGACCCGAAAGTATGGGAAAAAATCCATGACATTCCCGACCGGGAAATATGGGACACGCGCATGACGCTCAAGAGCAAGCTCATCGACTTCATTCGTCTGCGGTTTCGGCAGTCGTGGATCAAGTCGCAGAGTGACCCGAAAGCCGTGATTCCCATCTTAGAGTCTTTCAACCCTCACGCACTCATCGTCGGTTTTGCAAGGCGTTTTGCCACCTACAAGCGCGCTCACCTGCTCTTCACCGACCTTGACCGGTTGGCCGCGATTGTCAACGACCCGCAACGACCCGTACAATTCCTCTTTGCCGGCAAGGCACATCCTGCCGACAACGCCGGACAAGATTTAATCAAGCGTGTGGTAGAGGTTTCGCGCATGCCACAATTTCTCGGTAAGGTTATCTTCTTGGAAAATTACGACATACAGTTGGCCAAACGCCTCGTCTCTGGAGTCGACGTGTGGTTGAACACTCCCACCCGCCCGCTGGAAGCCTCGGGCACTTCGGGGCAGAAAGCCCAGATGAACGGCGTGCTAAACTTCTCGGTGTGCGACGGGTGGTGGCTCGAGGGCTACGTAGAAGGCGCGGGCTGGGCTTTGACCGACAAACGTACCTACGAAAACCAGACCTACCAAGACCGGCTCGACGCGGCAACCATCTACAACATCTTGGAAAACGAAATCATCCCGCTCTATTTCACCCAAACCCCGGAAGGCTATTCACCCGAGTGGATACAGACCATCAAAAGGTCGTTTGCCCGGATCACCCCCCGCTTCACCACCAAACGGATGATCGACGACTACCTCTCTCGCTTCTACTTTCCTTTGGCCGAGCGCGTGACACGTCTGAAGGCCGACAACTTTGCCCGAGCCAAGGAAATGGCAGCGTGGAAAGAAAAAATCGCACGGGGGTGGAGTCAGATCGAGGTGGTCTCTATCGACCTGCCCGAAGGTCTGACGGAACATCCCGTGGTGGGGAAAAGCTACGACATCCGCGCGGTGATAGACACCAAAGAGTTGGATGACAAAGGCATCGGCATAGAGATGGTGATCGTCAGAACCGGTGAAAACAACCAAGAGACCCTTTTCCACACCGTGGAGATGGAGATTGTCAGGTGTGAGGGCACGCGGCTCCACTTTCACGCCACCCTGCTGCCGGAGCTGGCCGGCTCGTTCAAATACGCCTTCCGCATGTTCCCAAAACACAACGACTTACCCCACCGTCAAGACTTCTGTTTAGTGCGTTGGTTGTAGGTCTTCCGGCGCGTACTAACGTAAATTTTGCTGCGTACTAACCCGGCAAAAATTGCGTACTTACGTAGCAAAAACTGCGTAAGCACGCAGCGCGCGACGGGAAAGCACGCAGCGGAAGAGGGGATGACAAGGAAGAAAAAGGGGATTTTCACTGCCGAAAAAGTTTTTTGGGTTACATTATTCTTCCTGAATCCATCCGTAATCGGGCGAGTTTCCATATCTTTGTGATATAAAAAGTATGGTGTCATGTTTATATCCGTCATTGTATGTACGTATAATCGCGAAAAGTACGTCTACAATTTATTAGAGAGTATCGCCGTGGGGACTTACCCGCATGAGGGGTATGAAATCGTGTTGGTGGACAACAATTGTACCGACGGCACGGCAGCGGAATGCGATCGTTTTGCAGCGTCCTTTCCGGAGGTGTGTTTCCGCCGCGTGGTGGAAACGGAGCAGGGTTTGTCGCATGCCCGCAACCGGGGCATCGCCGAGGCGCGGGGCGACTTGTTGATTTATGTAGACGACGATGCGACCGTGAGCGCAGGCTATCTGCAGGCCTACGCCTCTTTTTTTGAATCTCATCCCGATGTGTGGGCAGCGGGAGGTCCTGTCATCCCCATGTATGAAACCGAAGAGCCGGAATGGATTTCTCATTATACCAAGATCTTGGTCACCGGTTACCTTTACGAGGGCACACAGCCACACCCTTTCAAGCGCGGTAGGTATCCCACAGGATGCAATGCGGCCTATCGGAAGGAAGTGTTTGCCGTCACGGGGTTGTTTCGTACGGACCTTGGCAGGAAAGGCAACAGCCTGGCAGGAGCGGAGGAAAAAGATTTGTTTGACAGGATGACGCAGGCGGGCATGGTGTTTCACTACCTCCCCGATGCGGTGCTTAATCACATCATTTCCGCCAAGAAGCTCACGCGTGACTATTTCGACCGTCTCACCTTGGGCATCGGGCAGAGTGAACGGGTGCGCACCCTCAACGTGTCGCGGACGAAATACGTACGTCGGCTCGCTGACGAAGTAGTGAAGTGGTGTGGCACGTTGGTGCTGGCCGCCGGCTTCCTCCTGAAGGGACAGTCGACCAAAGGGAAGATGCTCATGATTTTCCGCCGCAATGTGACCAAAGGACTGCTTGGACGAGGCGGCGCGTAGACAAAAAGGTGATTGCGTACAGGCTTGTACACACGACGTTTTCGAGGAGAAAATCCATCCTCGAAAACGGAAATATAGCATAAAGTAGCATGAAAACGATTTTCTCACAAATGAAGGGGCACATAGGTGCGTTGGCTTTTTTCATCGTGTTGTCGGTGGCGTATTTTGCTCCGGCGGTATTTGGCGACAAGGAGCTTCCCATGGGTGATATCAGGAAATGGCAAGGCATGTCCAAAGAGTTGGCGGATTACGCACGCACCCCCGAAGCCGATGATTTTCCGGTATTGAGCTGGACGGGCAGCATGTTTTCGGGTATGCCCTCCTACTTGGTCACAAACCAGAAAACTCCTGCTAACTTCCTCAATATTTTCGATTTTCTTTCCTCCTGGGCAGGCGGGTCTGTGTTGCTCGGAATGCTGTGTTTTTACATTCTCCTGTGCGTGTTGGGAGTCAATTCATGGTTGGCCGTGGCGGGAGCGGTGGCTTATGCTTTTGCCTCATATAATATCATCATCTTAGAGGCAGGGCATATCACCAAGGCCTATGTGATTGCCTATATGCCGCTCACTTTGGCGGGCATGGCGTTGCTCTTTCGAGAGAAGTGGCTCTGGGGCTGCATCGCGACTGTCATAGGAGTGGCGCTCTCTATCAAAAGGGGGCATATACAGATAACATACTATTTGGCCTTGTTGTGTTTTGTGGTGTATGTGGGCTACGTTGTGCTGCAGTTGTGCAAAAAGGACTACGCATCTCTGTTGAAGACAAGCGGGCTGTTGGCTCTGTGTGTGGTCTTGGGCGTATTGCCGAACCTCGGCAGTCTCTATTCGCAGTATGAAGTCAGTCGTGAAAGCATACGTGGTGCCAGCGAACTCACGGTAGCTACTACCGGCAATCCGGAAAAAGTCTCAACGGGGCTTGACATCGACTATGCCTTTACTTGGAGTTACGGCAAAGGCGAAACGCTCACTTTGCTTATCCCCAATCTCTATGGTGGTAGCTCGTTCGGCACGTTAGATGAGAGTTCCGCCCTTTACCAGGCTGCTAAGGCACACGGTATGCGCGCGAACAGATCTATTCAGACGGTCACCTATTGGGGCGAGCAACCCTTTACCTCCGGGCCGGTTTATGTGGGGGCGTTGGTGTGTTTCCTGTTCGTTTTGGGTATGTTTGTGGTGCCAAGCCGCATGAAGTGGTGGCTGTTTGGAGCGTCGGTGTTTTTTGTGCTCCTTTCGTGGGGCAACAATTTGATGTGGTTTAATGAATTCATGTTCCACCATCTGCCGCTTTACAACAAGTTTCGTACTGTATCCATGGCTTTGGTTGTGCCCGGATTAGTGATGCCTCTTGTAGGTATCTGGGGTTTGAAGACTATCTTTTCGCGAGAGATAGCTACCGACCGAGCGCTTCGAGCACTTTGGTGGTCGTTGGGCATCACCGGGGGGCTGTGCCTGTTGTTCTGGCTTGTGCCGGGTGTGTTCTTTGATTTTCGCTCCACGCTCGATGCGCAGCACCAATTCCCTGAATGGTACTACGATGCCCTGCTTGCCGACCGGCAGTCGCTGTTACAGAAAGATGCTTTCCGCTCATTGGTGTTTATCGTCCTTGGGGCAGGCGTGGTTTATTGGTTCGTGCGGCAGCCTGTTAACAAGGTTCGCGCGTCGACCTGGGCGGGTGCGGCGTTGCTGCTGCTTATGGCATGCGACCTCTGCGGAGTTGCCCTCCGCTACGTCAATTATGACATGTTTGTCACTCCCGAAGATGCACACGATTTTACCCCCACCATCGCCGATCAACATATTCTACGGGATGACGCCCCGTCGTATCGAGTGCTCAACTTGAACAACCCTTTTAACGAGACAAATACTTCCTACTATCACAAGTCGGTGGGCGGATACAACGCAGCCAAGTTGCGTCGCTACCAGGAGCTGATAGACTACCGTCTCACGGGCGAGATAGGGCAGTTGGTCGGTGCGTTGCAACAGGCCAGAACCTATGCCGATCTGGAAAGTATGCAGGTGTTTGACCGCATTCCTTCGCTCAACATGTTGAACACGCGCTACGTCGTGTACAATACCGAGCAGCCTCCCATTGTCAATCCGGAAGCCTACGGTAATGCATGGTTTGTCAGCGACATTGAAATTGTGGAAAATGCCGACGAGGAAATGGCAGCCCTGCATCGTATTGACCCCCGTGTGACAGCGGTAGTGTCGCGCTCTTTTGCTGAAGCGGTGGAAGGGAAGTCTTTTCACAAAGACGATGGAGGTAGCATCACCCTGACCAGTTATGAACCGGTGAGAATGCGATACCGTTCGCAAGCCGCCGGCGACCAGTTGGCTGTGTTTTCCGAAGTATACTACCCACACGGTTGGGAGGCCACCATCGACGGACAGCCTGCGACGCATTTCCGCGTCGACTGGACGCTGCGTGCCATGTTCATTCCAGCCGGAGAACACGACATAGAATTCCGCTTCATTCCTCGCGCCTACATTACCGCCTCGCGTGTCGCCTCGGTGAGTTCGTTGCTTATTTTGCTGCTGCTGGCAGGCGGTGTGGGTCGTTGGGTGATTTCAAGATGGAGCGAGGAAAAAGCCCTCCGAAAGTAAAAGAATCGTCGCAAATCGTTTTGGCAGGTAAAAAGTAATATCTACCTTTGCAGTCCGCTTCGGTGTATAGAAAAATATCAACAACAAAACCTTAGTAAAGACAATTATGATTATTGTTCCTGTTAAAGAAGGCGAAAACATTGAAAGAGCATTAAAGAAATTCAAACGTAAATTCGAAAAAACCGGTGTGGTGAGAGAATTGCGTCGCCGTCAGGCTTTCACCAAGCCCTCCGTCGTGAAGCGCGAGCAGAAAATGCACGCCATTTATGTGCAGAAAATGCAATTGAACGAGGAATAAGAAAGGAATTACAAAACCCGGAGAAAAGCATATTCTTTGGGTTTTTATTTTTTTGTTTCATCGAGCTTATGGATACGGTCAACGAATTCCTGCAATACATGCGGCACGAGAGGAATTTTTCTCCACACACTGTGAATTCCTACATGAGTGATTTGTTGCAGTTTCGCAAATTCGTCAACCGGCATTCTTGCACGTTTGCCCCGGAAACGGTCACGGCGGTCGACATCCGCCGGTGGGTACTCGAACTGATGGAGCAAGGCATCTCGCCACGCAGTATTCTGCGGAAAATATCGACTTTGAAATCGTATTGGAAGTTCCTGACTCGTTGTAACTATACCGACAAAAACCCGACGTTAAAGATTGTTTTGCCAAGAACAAAAAAAAGCCTCCCCGCATTCTTCAAAGAAAAAGAGATGGAGGCTGTTTTAGGTACGTACGCCGAGAGTGACGATTTTGAAAAAGTGAGGGATCGGCTAATCATTGAAACTCTTTACGCCACAGGTATCCGTTGCTCGGAACTCATTCATCTTTCGGATGATGACATCGATTTGAAAAAAAGAACGATGAAAGTGCTGGGCAAAGGCAATAAAGAACGCATTATTCCGCTGCTGCCGACACTTTGCGAACAGATGGAGGCCTATCTTGCTCTGCGTAGTGAAGATGTAGGATCGACCGACGGCCGCTTTTTCGTCAAGAAAAACGGGAAAAAAATGTACGCAAAGCTCGTGTATAAAGTTGTGCACGACAACATGTCGGAAGTGAGCAACCTCTACAAGCGCAGCCCGCACGTGTTGCGGCATACTTTCGCAACAACCATGCTCAACGAAGGAGCCGACATTTACGCCGTGAAGGAACTGCTGGGACACAGCAGCCTTGCAGCCACACAAATCTATACACACACCAGCTTCGACGAACTACAGAAAATGTATAATCGTGCCCATCCAAGGGCAAAATGAAAAAGGAGGTCACATGCAACTCAGAATCCAGTCTATCAACTTCGACGCAACTAACCAGTTGGAGAGTTACATCAATAAAAAAGTATCCAAACTTGAAAAATTCTTCGACCAACTACAAACAGTGGACGTGTATCTCAAAGTCGTGAAACCCGAGACTGCCGAGAACAAGGAAACCGAAATCAAAATATCCATACCCAACGTAGACTTTTTCGCCAGCAAGGTATGCGACACGTTCGAAGAAGGAGTAGACCTGTGTGTGGATGCCATAGAAAAGCAAATTCGCAAACACAAAGGAAAAGCAGGAAAAAATTAAGCAACACACATAAGTGTGTCATACAAAACGGGGATTAAACTGCTGAGCCCCCTGTAAAACATTCTTTCTTTCGTATGTATTTGGCTCGATGAGTCAAGTTCAAAGAAAAAAAATGTTCTACAGGGGGCTCTTCTCTTGCGTACTAACGCAGCTCCGGCTGCGTTAGTATCCTCCGCGCGCTGCGTACTAACCCGGCAAAATTTTCGTTAGTACGCACGAGAAGGGGTAAAAGAAAGCAGAGAAGACGAAAAAACGACAGGGTGTATGACCGTTTGCC
>CAYPFZ010000019.1:2790-9723 GCA_964410225.1 uncultured Paludibacter sp. | reverse complement strand
GAAAGCAGAGAAGACGAAAAAACGACAGGGTGTATGACCGTTTGCCCAAAACCATGATGCCAATAAGGGTGTACTTCAAAAAATATTTCGTAACATTGCACCGGTCGGCTCACCCGGCTTTGACGTATAACAAGAATAAAAAAACAAGGACAGAACCATGAGAACAACGAAATGGTTTGTGGGAGCGGTTGCCATGTTGCTTGCAAGCTCCTGCGGAAATGCGAAAAAGGACACGGCTTCTGCCGAGAACAAGACCCTCTCGGATGGTGTCACGGTGATGAACATCGATTCGCTCACCCTGACCACGTTACAAGACAGTGCCGACGACCATCAAATGCCTAACAGACTGTTTTACGGGGAGGAAGACTCTGCCCGTGTGGAGCAACTTTCGCCCACGGGGGGCGTGCCCTCGTCCATTAACTGTTTCTTGGTGGAAACACAAGGCAAAAAAGTGCTATTCGATACCGGCAATGGCGCGGAAAAAGGCGGCCGCCTGTTGGCGAACCTGGACTCGTTAGGCATTTCGCCGGATGAGATTGACTACGTTGTGTTGACGCATTTCCACAACGACCACATCGGCGGCATGCTCGCCGAAGATTCTCCCGTTTTTACACGGGCAGAAGTCTATGTGCCTGAACCGGAATACGATTTCTGGGTGACAAACGGCGATTCTGCCGGCAATGCGGCGCGCACCATGCACGCGTATGCCGAACGGTTGCACCGCTTCGCTTGGACTGACACCCTGCCCTTAGGCATACAGCCGATAGCTGCACCCGGGCATACACCGGGACATACCGCCTACCGCATGGGAAGGCTGTTGGTGGTGGGCGACCTGATGCACGGCCTGGCATTGCAGTTGCAAGACCTCAACATTTGCCCCGTTTACGACATGGATCGCGAACAGTCGATTGTGACGCGGAAAGAGATGATGGAATACATCAGGATGTCGGATGTCGAACTGACAGTGGTCGGGATGCACTTCCCGGACAACGGTGTGCTCTCCGAACTGTCGCCGGAGGAATAATTCGGACAAACGAGGCATCGATAGTCCCCTGCTTCTCCGTCCGGTGGGAGCAGGGGCTAAAACTTTTGGAAATAAATCAACCTGTAATAAGGTTTCAACAAGGCGAAAAGAAGCAGATCGAGTACTGCCTTCGGGAGCAGCCGCCACAGACGATGCAGCCGGCGCGCAATTCCCACGGGTTTGAAACGCGGGTCGCCATAATAAGCCGCATTGCCGAGAAAGTCGCCGAGGGCGGTCAGCCTTTCGTCGCGGCGCACCTTGTGGGCATACAACGCCTTTACACCACTCACCACAATAGTCGATTTGTTGGAATTGTATACGCTGCGTCCATACGCGTCGTCCCACAGTGAAAAAGTGTCCATAAAGCGGGCAATGGCAGGCGGAAGCATCTCCTTAAGATAAAGAAACTGCCCGTGGGGATGAATCTGGTGAGAGAGCGACATGCGCCGACGCTCACGACGAAGCAGATAAAGGTTAACGGGCAGCAGGCGCACGCAACTCACCGCCGCACGATATTGGTAGACAAACAGCGCGTCTTCACGAATGACCAGACGGGGGTCGAAGCGCAAACGTAACTCGTTGAGCAAGCCCCGATGAAAGAGCTTGGAATGAGGGAAGTCGCTGTCGAACACCCTGTGTGCGGCAAGGCCTTTTGACATTTCACCCTTTTCGAGCATCACGTCGGGATATTGCCTTCCGGGTTGCACTTTTCCGTCGCACAACACATGCTTCCCCTGCTGGTTGAGGCAGTCACTACGCAGCACTCCCTTCTCCACGAAAGCAGAAAGATAGTCGGGCATCACCTTGTCGTCGCTGTCAACAAAGCAGAGCCATTCGCCCCGCGCCGTGTCAATGCCCCGGTTGCGTGCCACGCTCACACCCTGATTAGGCTGCTGCAATACGCGCACCCGAGTGTCAATTTTCTCGTAGCGAAGGCAAATTGAAAGCGAACGGTCGGTGCTGCCATCATCGATGAGCAATAATTCGAAGTCGGAAAACTCTTGCGCGAGGATGCTCCCGATGCATTCGTCCAAAAAATCCTCCGTGTTGTACACGGGCACGATAACACTGATAAGCGGCACAGGAACGTCCATTGGCTGAAAAAGTTACACTTCACTCGTAAATAGGAAGAAGTATCACGAGGTTTGCCTCAGAAAGAGAACACGGCAACCGAAACAAAGGTACGGACTATTTCGATGCAATTATGATGGAGAACAATAAAAGTCAAACAAAAACTCAGAAACGCTCTTTGCGCAATTGATAACTAACGTATTGCAAAAACAAAACCTCCGCAAAACTTTCGCTAATACGCAGCGGGAGCTGTTTTTCAACGGTTTAAAGAGACGGACATTCTCCCGCAGAAGTTCGTCAGGAAGAAGACGGACATGCCCTTCATCTTTGGCAGAAACGAAATAGTCGTATCGTTTTCTTTCGTCACTTATCGTATCCCCACTTCAGGTACACGGCTCCCCAAGTGAAGCCTGCGCCGAAAGCGGCGAGTATGATGTTGTCGCCTTTTTTGAATTTCTCTTCGTTTTCCCAGATACTCAACGGGATGCTGGCTGCCGAGGTGTTCCCCACGTGATCGATGTTAACAATCACCTTGTCGCGGTCTACGCCCGTACGACGTTGCACCGCGTCGATGATTCGCAGGTTGGCTTGATGGGGTATCAGCCACGCCACGTCTTCGCTCTTCAGTCCGTTGCGTTCCATGATTTGCACCGACACGTCGGACATGCCGGACACGGCATGCTTGAACACCGCCTGACCCTCTTGGTAGACGTAATGCAGGCGTTGTTCCACCGTCTCGTGCGAGGGGGGCATGGCCGAACCACCGGCTTTCGAGTGCAGGTGTTTTACTCCCACGGGGTCAGTGTGTAGAATGTTATCCATCACGCCAAGACATTCAGAGGTGGGTTCGAGCAGCACCGCGCCCGCACCGTCGCCGAAAATGGGAGCCGTGGCGCGATCTTGGTAGTCTACCATTACCGACATCTTTTCGGCTCCTATTATAAGGGCTTTGCGAAAGCGACCCGTTTCCAGCAAGGCCGCCGCCGAGGTGAGCCCCACGATAAATCCCGAGCAGGCAGCCTGTATGTCGTAGGCCAAAGCGCCCTTGATGCCGACCCGTTCGCACGTGACGGCTGCCGTGGCGGGAAAAATGTGGTCAGGGCTGGAGGTGGCGCAAATAACCAAGTCGATTTCTTCCTTGTTTGCACCGCTTTTGGCCAGTACTTCTTCCACCGCTTTGGCGGCCATGAAGGAGGTGCCCGTATGTTCGGCCTTCAGTATGTGACGGCTTTTGATGCCAATGCGGCTCATAATCCACTCGTCACTCGTATCCATCATGGTGCTCAACTCCTGATTGGTGAGTATGTATTCGGGCAGGTAACCGCCCACCGCGGTAATGACGGCGTACATTTTGTTTGACATGATTTTCCTCCTCTGTTACAGCTTACAAACATAAACAAAAAGCCCGGAAAAAAAGTATCCAAGGCTTTTGTTAAGAACATGACCCGGCGGCGAGCTGCGGATACGACCTCCACTTGTGAGCGGACGACGACTCAGACCGCGGCCGGCTTTTCGATAGCTAACTTACCTCTGTAGTAGCCACATTCGCCACAAACGGTGTGGTAAATGTGCATCGCACCACAGTTCGAACACACGGCCAGCGTGGGAAGCTGTGCCTTGTAGTGAGTCCGCCGCTTGGCGGAACGCGATTTCGATTGTCTTCGTTTAGGATGTGCCATGTTTTTTCTCTTTGAATGACGGCCTCAGCATTGCTCACAGCCTCCGGGCCGGACAAAAAGGCCTACTTGTTTACTGTATATTATTGTTTTTCGTCTTTGCATTTCCCCCACCGGCGGGAAGAACGGTCACAGGCTTTCCCCTCTCTCTTCACTGTCGCCGTCCAAGTCGTTGTCCGGGTCGTCGTTGTCGCTCCGGGCGATGTGTTCCTGCAATTTGCTCAACATGGCCTTGTTACATTGGCCGTCTTCATGCACGTGTTTGAGAGGGATATTAAGCACAACAAACTCGTAGAGAAACCATGCCACGTTGACGACGCCCTCTCTTTCGGGAACCACCACCGTATCTCCCTCTTCGGAAAAGCGCTCTCCCAATTTCACCCGCAGGCTCTCGCGGTGGGCAATCGGCAGGTCCATCTCGTCCAAACAACGGTCGCATGGCAGGCTCACGCAGCCGTCGAGAGCAAACTGCAGCTCAAACGCATCGACTCTCGAACTCACTCTCACAGAGGCTTCCACCCGCCCCTTTTGCACAGCCGGACTGTCTATCTTCCGAAAAAAATCGTCATCAAGCACATATTCCACCACCTGCACGGCACCGGGCGCAAAGTTCTTGAGCAAAATGTCGTACTGTTCAAACTTCGGCATTCGTCCTGAAGTGCTTTAAAAACCACGCAAAGGTACACAATTTCGTTTTAACAAGAAAAGAGTTTGCTTTTTTTCGTCGTCACACCGAACAAAGGAGCAGGAAAATGCGCCCTTCTCTACCCGGCGCAAAACAATACAAACCACCCCACCATTCCCATAGTACGCAGCGAAAATTCCCATAGTACGCAGCGAGAATTGCGTTAGTACGCAGCAAAAATTCCCTTAGTACGTAGCAAAATTTGCGTTAGTACGCAGCGGAAGGCAGGTTGCAACACTGGCTTATCTGCTGAAAATAAGCATTTTCCAAAACATGGCAAAAGAACGGCATCTTCTTTTGTGGAAAGAATGCGCTTCTCGTTGGTTGTCAAATCGTTAGAAGGAGGGAGAGAATGAACGCCTTATTGGAATTTCCGTAAAACACTCTGATGGAAAGAACCTTAGCTTGATTTGTGCCGTGTTGTTTGATGCCTTGAACGTATTTTCAGCTTGTTCCTGCCTTCTGTTTGCGTATCTTTGTCCGACGGGGAGGGGAAGGTCGTTCCGGCCTCAATCGAATGGTCGGCTTGAGTCCCCTGAAAATGATTGACATGAAAAAAGAGCGAACGCCGTCGGAGGCCTATTTGTATCGGAAGCCGGAGAATTTGAATTGCGCGCAATCTATTTTGAAAGCCTTCCAAGCCGAATGTGCCGTCAGTGATGAGGAAATCAGGCATTTTCGCGTCTACGGTGGCGGGAGAGCGGAGGGCGGGGTCTGCGGGACGTTGTGCGCTGTCAGCCGCTTGGTGGGTGAGAATGAGCGCGATAGGTTTGAGGTGGATTTCAAACGCAAGTTTGGCACTGTTTATTGTCACGAATTGAAACGTAACAAAACGGCATGTGTCGAGTGCGTACGCTTGGCTGACAGGTTCGTGGAGGAAAAACTTGACGGCAACGCAAGGCGTTGAATTTAAGAAGCCTTGGCGCAGTGACGAGGTTGTGAGCGGCTCATTCTTCTTTGAAGATGATGTCGGCGCGCCCGTTTTGAATCGTGTAGTTGGAGAGTGATTGGTTTGACCGGAAGTCGTCTCCATAGATGACCGTGCCCGTGGCATCGGTGATTTTGACGACGGTATCGGAATAGATAAGTTCTTTTTTCTGATCCCAGTAGAGGCGTTCTGTCTCAAAGCGTTCGCCTTCCAGGTTGGTGGCATCGACCTTGCCACGCAATTCCCATAACTCGTCCGGCTCGTGATATTTTGCATATTGGCTGTGGATGTTGGCATCGACGTTGAGTTGAAGGTCGAAGCGTTCGAGGTGCAGCCCGTCGGGGAACTCCCAGTAAGGGGGGACGGCTTTGTCGAATATGTCCCACGCAGGAGCGGTGATGCGGTAGCGTGTGACACCCGAGTCGGAAATAATCGTCATGATTTCGCTGGTATGCAGCTGAGGTATATTCTCACGGTCGGTAACGGGGGCGATAACCTCGGTTTTCCCTTTTCTGCAAGACGGGAAAAAAAAGAAGACATTGACCATGACGAACATGGCCAATGTCTTACCCATATTTAGGCAAGTCTTTTTCAACGTCGGTTCATCGCACGAAAGGGGTTATTGCCTGGCTTCCCTCACCGTCGTAGTTTCGTCTATCCAGCCGCCCACAGTGAACGACGTCAGTCCGTTCAGGTCTTTACTGAAGAAAATTTCTTCTTTTGTCGGGAAATACTGACTGTAGGTGGCCACCATTTCGTTGACACCTTCGGCCAACGAAGAGTCAAGCTGTTTGGCTCTGTTGAATTTGTCGACGGCAACCCAGAACACAGTCTTTGACAAAACAGGGTCATCCGGATAGATGTTTTTTGCCGAAGCGTAAATCAAGCCCAGAAGGAAATAGGCCTTGCCGCTTCCTGAGTTATAGTCTAACGACTTGATAACATATTGCTTGGCCCTTGGCAGGTTCTTGATGTCCTTGTAGTAGATTTGTGCAATTTTGAACTGGCACTCTGCCTTTTCGTCGGCACTTTCATACAGGTTGGTTGCGTTGCTGTAGTACGAGATGGCTTTTTCAAATTCACCCTTCTTGTAAGCCATTTCGGCAACTCCCACAGCCGATTCGGCGGTAGGTTGGATGGCGTGTGCAGCCGAGGCTGCTTCAAAATAGACGTCTTGTCCTGTGCAGCCTACCATGCGGTAGAGGGTCATCACCGTGTTCAGGTATTCCAAGTCGGTCAGGTTGGCTTTTACTTTCTCGGCATAGAGGCCGTCAAGTGTTTGGCAGTCGGCAGCACCGCTTTGGGCAAACACCTGGTCGAGCGACAACTTGATTTGTCCGGCTAATTCGGCTTGCTTGTTCTTCGGGTCGTTGGCTTGCTTTTCGATGAGTTCGTTTGCTTTCAGATAGTCGGTGACAAACTTTGCACCGTGTGTTTCCGGTTCGGCTTTATAAATATTGCTTGACAACATGACGAACTGGCGCAACACTTCCAGCTCGCAGTTTTCGCCCATGCCGTCGACCGACTGTTCCAAATAGCCGTAGGCGGG
>CAYPFZ010000019.1:0-2690 GCA_964410225.1 uncultured Paludibacter sp. | reverse complement strand
TCGGCATATTGCCTGTTTTTGGCCGACTCATTCATCAAACTCAGATTGATCTGGCAGCTTTCTGGCACTTCTTGTGCGCCGGTTGTACCGACAAATGCGAATAATCCTATCGCAATAGCCAAGTTTCTTATCTTCATATCACTCATTCTTTTGGTATTTCTTTCCTTTTTGTATTGCCGTTGCCGTCGGCTGTTTCGGGTGGCAAGTTGGCATGAGGAGAATTATAGTTGTCGCTTGAAGAACCATGTCTCCGCCAACGAGAAGCTAAACGTCAGTTTGTAATAGTCTTCCTTCAACGTACTATATGACCCCACTTTGCCATATTCAAAAGCCATGTTTATCATCGTGCGGCTGCTGCTTGGCAGAGGGAATCCGATACCGCACGTGATGCCGAAACTTTTTCCCGGCTGCACGCCGTTCACCTCGTAATAAGGGTTACTCACGTTCGCACCGAGGCGGTACATGATGCGGTCTCCGAACTTCCGCCCCTTGTAGTCGGGTTGATACTCGAACCCCACAGACAGTTTCGAACTGTTGACCAACGACTGAGTGGCACCGTAATACAAGGCATCGCTCCATTGGTGGATGCTGTAGTCTATTGCCAACGAAAAGCGGTGGTCATACACGTAATACAATCCGCCTCCGAACATCTGCGGCAGTTCGAAGCCGTTGCTTATATCCTCGGTTACCGTCTCCACCGTGCCGGCGACCGTGCGCGAGGCTGTGGCGTTGAGAGCCATCTTCGGTTCGTAGATGAAGCCCAAGGTAATGTCGTGTTTGCCTGCGAATGTGTTATACACCTGCGCCCCTACCCTGAAACGAAGGCTGTTTACCTCGATGGTACTGGTCTCGGTTGTGGAGGAGTAGTCGCTGCTTGTAAAGGTGAGGCTGCGACTATTGTCGTAGCTGCCGAACATGTAGTAGCCGTTCACCCCCAACGACACATGATTGAAGAGGTCGTACGACAAGCCCAAGAACAGCTGGTTAATTCCTCCTGACCCGGAAAAGAGTTGCGTGAAACTTACCGTATCGGGGTCGCTGTCGTGCGTGGGCAACATCCGGCTGTCGCTACTGTAGTAGCTGTAGCCGGCAAACGAATAAGGGAGCAACCCGGCACTCAGCCCCAAGCCTTTGGCCAAGCGAAACTGCAGCGAGAGGTACTCCAAATTTCCATTGAAGGTAGTGACCCGGCGTGAGGGCATGTCGGAAAAGGTGGAGAACAAGGCCGACGCACCGAAGTCAAACATAAAGGTCAGCGTGTCGCTCACGCTATACGACGCGGGGTTCACCGTGTTGATGCGGTTGGGCGAACGTGCTCCGATGGCCGTCCCTCCCATGGCTCGCTGTTCGCCGGAGGTGTTGTCGCTGATGTCCCCATATCCGAAGCGAGTGTAAGGTGAATTGGTGTTGTTCTGCGCAGCCACCGATTGTAAAGTGCTAATCGTCAGGATAACAACAAAGGACAGTATGATATTCTTACACATTATTATATCGCAAGATACGGTTCAATCCGGTTAGTATCAAGTTTTCCTCTGCAAAGATGGTACTTTTTAGTTTATCGGCAAAGTAAATTGCACAACCTCCCGTTAAAAAAGTCGAAAGCATCGGATAAGCTTCACGCATCTGTGCAATATGTCCCTCCATTTCAAACACCATGCCATGGATGACACCGGAGAGGATGGACAAGGAAGTGTCGCAGCCTATCAGCGGTACGTCATCGGAAGAAACTTCGACCAACGGCAGCCGACCGGTATAGTCGTGCAACGCCCGCAGGCGCATCTTCAAACCGGGCGAGATGCTCCCACCGTGGTAACATCCCTGCGCATCGATGAAGTCATAGGTCACTGCCGAACCGGCATCGATCACAAGCAAATCGGCTCCGGGACGCATATATGCTGCCCCGACAACCCCTGCCAAACGGTCGCGACCCAAAGTATGAGGAGTGGCATATCGGTTGTCGACGGGAACGGGAGTGTGATGCGTAAATTCAACGAAACCTCTACAGCCTTTTTGCAACACGCCGATGGCCTCGTCCGCGCGTGAGGCTACCGTGGAGTAGATGCACGAATTGACAGAGTGGCGACAAAGCAAGGCTTCCGCCTCTTGAGAACCGAAACGGGGAAATACGACACGTTCCACGAGTTTTTTCCCGTCGAAAAATCCTGCTTTTGCGCAAGAATTGCCGTGATCTATGCAAAGTTGCATGGGTCGTTTCGCTTTTGTTTCGTGTGGTGGAGCACTTACCGAATGGAGACGGACAGGCAGATGAAATCCGCCCTCAAGTTTGTATCCCGGTATGCAACAGGCTTCTGCCGCCCTGCGGGACAAAGGTACGGAAAAATGCCGTGCGCAATGCAAATAAAAGAGGAATCAGCCTTTTTTTACCCTTTTTTACCCCCTCCCTCTTGCGTATAAACTCCGCTTACGTTGCGTAAGTACGCAGCAAAAATTGCGAAGTGACGCAGCAGAATTTTCCAAAGCACCCGCCGGAATGGACTTGCCTAAGGGTATTCTGTATTCTCTTACGGGGGCGACGGCCGGTCGTGGAGCCGGCATTTTTCTTGCAGATGTCAAGAATTTGAACGAACTTTACGATGAAGTTGTGCATATCAGAGTAACAGCAGTTAGTCGTTCGGACACCACCTATCTACTTAATGTAAGCATTATGCGCAACTTTTTCATTTTAAATA
>CAYPFZ010000018.1:18057-20794 GCA_964410225.1 uncultured Paludibacter sp. | reverse complement strand
GATAGCCGGGCGAGGCAATATGCACGGACCGGCGTTGAAAACATGTTTTTTCATACTTTTTTTGTTTAAATAAACGCTTACGCACATCTAGGATGTGCGGGGCAAATGTATACATTTTTTCCCAACTCCATGCCCGACCGACTTTTTTTTATCACCTTGTTACTATCCGAAGGCGGTCTCTCTTGCGTGCTTTCCCCCTTGCGGGCGGGAAAGTACGCAGCATTCACGGGGAAAGCACGCAAGAAAAAGCTCACAAAGCAGGTTTGTGCGGGTGATTGTGAAGGGGATAATGCATACCTTTGTCCATCGGGTGGAGGTTACGGAATGCATCTTGATACAGAAGCCCTTTTGGCAAAATACTACGCATCGAACCCTCGGGCACACGAATTGCTGCTGCGCCACAGCCGTGCCGTGCGCGATTTTGCCCTGCAGATACTTCGCGTGCGGCCGCATCTGGCGGGTGTCGACGGCGAGTTTGTGGCTCAGGCGGCCATGTTGCATGACATCGGCATCTTTCTCTGTTGGGCGCCCGGCATTCATTGTCACGGCGAGCATCCGTATATCGCTCACGGCTATCTTGGCGCCCGGTTGCTGCTCCAAGAGGGTTTGCCCCGCCACGCCTTAGTGTGTGAGCGGCACACGGGGATGGGTCTGAGCGCGGAGATGATCCGCCGCGGGGGCTATCCTCTGCCCTGCCGCGAGATGCGACCGGTGAGCGTGGAGGAGAAATTGGTGTGTTATGCGGACAAGTTTTTCTCCAAATCGCATCCCCATGTGATGTATACGCCCGAGGAGGCGCGTGCGAAGGTGGCGCGCTTCGGGCAGGAGGAGGGGCAGCGTTTCGACCGCATGCATCGCCTGTTCGGAGAGTGACCGGAAAGTCCCGAGGCGCACAGCTCAGAGGATACGGTAGGAGAGACCCACGGTGAGCATTTGCTTCATCTGCAGCTTGGCTTTTTGATCGTCGGTGAGAATTACCGTGTTGTCGAAGCGGGGATTGAGCAGCAGGCGCGTTGACAAAAAGCGGTTGATGGCAAATTCGGCTACTATCTCCCAGTCGATTTCCACATTCCTGTAGTTGGTGTAGAAGTAGAATTTTGAATTGATTTTCAACTCGGGGATGGGGGAATAGTCTTTCGTTTCCACTGTCAGCGTGCTCCCCAACTCGGCCAGCCGATTGCCGCCTTCTTCGATACCGAACTCCGTGGGCTTGATGTAGAAACCGTCGACCACCGCCGTGTCGGTCAGGTAGATAAATTTGAAAGATAAGGGAGAAAGGTTGACCGACAGCCAGTTGTATTTATACTCCATCCCTATCCCGAGGTTGATGCGAATGGGAGTAAACAGGCGCGCCTTATCTTCGTAGCTGTTCAGCTCGGCAGGGTTGTCGAACAGGTAGGTCTGGAAGTCGGCGGTGGCACTGTAGTAAAAATTGCCGGTGGCCTGTATGCCGAATTTGCTATTTAGCTTCAGCACGTCGTCGCTTGGCATGGCACTCCGTCCGCCTTTCGGACCGATGGTGTCGCCCGTGACCGTGTTGAAACCCATGCGCCACTCGAAGCTGTTCTCCCACTTGGTTCGCTTGCGGTTGTCGTAGTTAAGATAGCCGTTCAATCCTCCCAACAACAGGAAGAAGTTGTGACCTCCGTCGTACCAGTTCTTGCTGACGGCCGTCTGCGAGAATTGCAACAACGAATTGAGTCGCCATGACCAGGGGCTGTATTCCTTGCTTCTGACCACGATGCGGTCGGAGGTCACCACCGGGGCGTGAGCGTACTCGCTCATGGCGTAGTCCTTGATGGGGCGGTCGTCGAGGCGTTTGTTGTCCGTCCAGTCTACCTGGGGCAGGCGGTCGGCAGTGGTAGTGTAGAGCAGCACGTTGGTGCGCGTGATGTGGTCGCGGGCTTCTCGCCTGAGTTGGAAGAGCACTTGGTCAGGGCGGGGGATAGACGGCTTGTCAAACGGGCTGCCTAAGGTGCGCCGGGGCACACCGTAAAAGGGCGAAATGCTGTCGTTGGCACGCCAAGAGAGCGGCTCTCGCTCCTGGCGAAACACCAACTCACCAAACAGCGGGTTGTAGCGATACATCTCCGGGTCGAGTTGCTCGGGAGTGAAGCCCTTGTCGGTCAGGCGTGTGGAGTCGGCCTCTATGCGCTCTGCGGCCGACAGACACCTTGTCGCCTCTTCATTCTGTTCGGCAGGGGGCTCAAAAGAGAGGGCGGAAGATGTGGTGTCTACCTCCGGTTCCTCGACAAGGTGAAGGTGAATGTCGTCTTCGTCCATCCCCGCCAGCCGCATCAGGCGGGAGATTTCTTCCAAAAAGACTGTGTCGTGAGCATCGATGTCCGGCGTGTCGGCGGGGCTTTCCCACACGGTCGTGTCGGCCACCTGACGATGGACGGTGCTTTCCGGCTGCGCCAAGAGGGTGCCAGCCGCTGTACATGGCAACAAAGAAAAAAGGAGTCTGGGAAAAACCCGATATGCACCCTTCCGGTGCGTCAGCAGGCGGCACGCAAGGCGTAAGTACGCAGCGACGATTGCGTAAGCACGCAGCAAAACTTTCCAAAGCACGCAAGAGCGGATACTTTCGTTTCCCGACGAAGCCGGGCGGGAAGCCTTGAAGGCGGTAGTTAGGTGTGTCATGACGCAAGGCAAGTGCTCAAGATGACGGAATTGAGGGCAAAAAAGTGCTTTGCGACTATTCTTGGTCGAAGTCGGTGGGCAGCGACTTGTTTCC
>CAYPFZ010000018.1:0-17957 GCA_964410225.1 uncultured Paludibacter sp. | reverse complement strand
AAAAAGTGCTTTGCGACTATTCTTGGTCGAAGTCGGTGGGCAGCGACTTGTTTCCCACTCGGGCGCCCATGTCTCGGATGCGCTCGGCGGTGCGCACCATGTTACCTTTGCCGGTGCACAGTTTACTGTAGGCATCGTCGTATGACTTGGCGGCGCGCTCGATGCCCAACTTGACTTTTTGCATGTCTTCTACGAATCCCACGAACTTATTGTAAAGTGCACCACTGAGCTTGGCAATGTGTTGTGCGTTCTTCGTTTGGTTCTCCTGTTTCCAAATAGACGCTACAGTGCGCAGGGTAGCCAGCAGAGTCGTGGGCGAGACGATGACAATCTTCCGGTCCCAAGCGTAGGAATAGAGATCATCGCCCGCTTGAACGGCCACGGCAAACGAGGCTTCGATCGGAAGAAACATCAATACAAAGTCCGGAGTATTAAGATGACCGGCGCTCTGGTAGTTCTTCTCTCCCAGCTCTTTAACGTGCCGACGGAGTGATTTGATATGTTCTTCCAGGAAAAAGGCCCGTTCGGTCTCATCCTCACTTGAGCTCATCCGCTGGTAGGCCACAAGTGAAACCTTCGCGTCGATAACGATATGTTTCTCGTCCGGCAGGTTGATTATCACGTCCGGGCGCAGACGTTCGCCGTCATTGCCCCGCAGCTCTTCCTGAACGCTGTATTCAACGTCCCGGGTCAGTCCCGACATTTCGAGCACCCGCTCAAGAACCATCTCGCCCCAGTTACCTTGCTTTTTCACGTCTCCTTTCAAGGCCCGCGCCAGGTTGTTCGCATCTTCGCTCACGCGGACATTCAGCTCCGTGAGCTTTCGTACCTCCTCCCGCAGGCTGACGCGGTCACGAAGCTCCTTGTCGTAGGTCTCATCCACCTTCTTTTCAAAGGACTGTATCTTCTCTTTCAAAGGATTAAGCAGATCACCAAGCTGTTTCTGATTAACCCCGACGAGCTCGGCAGAGCGCTCTTTCAATATGCGTCCTGCGATAAGTTCAAACTCGCTTGTGAGTCGTTTCTGCAGGTCGGCCATCTCGGTTTTACGTTGCTCGAGAGCCTCTTGCAAGTTCCGGTTGTCCGCCTGCAGGATGGCATTCTCGCGCGTCGAGAGGAGAATCTGCTCCTGTTGCAAATGGATTTGCTCCTGAAGCACAGCCGCTTCCCGCCGAAGGCCAAGTACCTCCTCGCGGTGCAGCGTAGCGGCTTTTTCGGCGGCGGAGAGCTGCTTTTCCGTCTCCGCTTGTCGGCAAAGGGCCTCTTTGAGCTCGGCAGCGGCGGTATTTCCGGCGGCCGCCGACCGGCGCGACCCTATCAACCACGCGGCGAAGAAGCCTGCAGCAAGCCCGACAATAATATATAGTACATCCATCGGCGCGGTCGTTTCGCCGCACGCCCACATATCACCGGGGCATGAGCTACGCGGCGGGCGGGTAATTTTCTGCAAAGATACACAAAAAACAAAAAGAACAAATACCGAAACTGCACTAATTTTCCCCCCGAAATCACCGTGACGACGTTTCTCAGGTTAACGACAATTTATTTACTTTGCTACGTGAAACCGTCCACCGACTGAGCGCCTCCGCCCTCCGAACCCGCCGACTTGCCCCGATAAACCCATAACCAAATTTATATGTCAACATCAAATTTCTCCGTTTCCATCGGCGATTTATGCCAAGTCGCACGGCTGATGCAAACCCGTCTGACCGAAGGTCTCGAACGTGACGAACAGGAATTGGCCTGCATCCCCAGTTATCTTTCGCCCAAAACCCCGGCACAACCCGAAACTATTCTTACCTTCGATTTGGGCGGAACGTCCCTTCGCGCGGCCTTCGTCAACATGGCCGCCGGCGGCCGGGGCACGTGCCTCGTCGGCCGGTCCTACCGGCGGGAAATGCGCACGCTACGCAACCCCGGCAGTCACGCACGGCATTTCTTCGCCGAACACGCCGAAATTTTGCCGGTAAACCTCAGCGGCCGCTACCCGATCGGCTACTGCTTTTCGTTCCCTATCACACCCACACCCGACGGCGACGCACGGCTCATCCGCTGGACCAAGGGCGTAACAATCACCAAGATGGAAGGTAATTACGTCGGCCGATCACTCAAGAAATATCTCGAGCGACACTTTCCGGCCGCCCGATTTACCCGCATAAGAGTGGTGAATGATGCTACGGCAACGCTCCACGCGGCCGTCACCTTGCACCCTGCCGACACACATATCGCGGTCATTTTGGGCACGGGTTTCAACATCGCGGCAATGATTCCCGCCTACCGAATACCGAAGCTCCCGCCCGTGCGCCACGTGCAAACCGCTCTGCCGGTGAATATTGAAGCGGGCAATCTTCTTGTCCCCTGCCTGACGCACTACGATGATATTGTGGATATGATATCGGTCAATCCGAACGCTCAACGGCTCGAAAAGGCCGTATCGGGCGCATATTTGGGGCGGCTGTTCAGCGCCCGCCACCCAATAAATCCTTTCAACGAGGAAGTTACAGCCCGTCACCTGACCCGAATTATCTGTGCGCCCGACCGTTTTGAGCCCTCGCAGGTGGAGACTGCCCGCGAGCTTTACCGGCGTTCGACGCAGCTTTCGGCCGCGGCGCTCGCCGGTGTCGTGGCGTTTCTGACCGAGGGACAGGACGATTTGCACCGTGTCTGCATCGCCGCCGAAGGCTCGTTGGCCGACAGCGCAGCGGGCGAAGTGGGCGAATATAGAGTGCTTCTGCACGACGCCCTCCGCACGATTTTGGACAAAACAGGGCTCAAACAGGTGCAGTTTGAAATCGTAAAGATTGCTAATGCCAACCTGCTCGGAGCGGCACTTTCGACAGCAATCTGACGCCCGCCCACGAGCAAAAACCCCGCTCAAGGCGTGCATTCCCGCGAGGAATACACGCCTTTTTTTGCGGCCGTTCTGACCTTACGGGCGGTTATTTCTGGGCTTTCTGGCAAGTGCCGATATACGCCTTCAGAGAAGGTTTTTTGCTCCGCAAAAAAAGCTCAGCAGTTTTTGACCAAAAACTGCTGAGCTTTTTCAAAAAACTGCTGAGCTTTTCATCGAAAGCTACTGAGCTTTTTTCACGATGCTACGCAGCATCGGTTTCGCCGCTACGGTTCATCCTCCGCGAAGCACGGTACAAGCAGCATTTTTTCTCATCTCCTTCGGGGCGCGTGCAGCTCGTCTTTCTGGCGGAAACACGGTGGCTGCGATAACATTCTTTATATATATCCAAAGCATTCTCTATATACATCCAAAAAAAAACCGGGATACTTCTGCCCGAAAGCAGCGCACCCCGGCCGGCGTTGCACGGCGGCGGGTCAGTCGGTTCTTTCGACATTCCACACGAAAGCCCGTATGCCCACTTCTTCGTTCTGCGTGTCGAGCTGTCTGACAGCATGCAGTATGGCATCGACTTTCTCGCTGTCGGTGACCGCAATGACGGCAGAATTCATCTCGGGCCAGGTGTGCGTTCCGCGATGTGGTACGCCGGTTTCACTTCCTCTCCCCTGAACTTGTTCGAAAAGGGTGAAGCCCTTCACGCCGAGTTCATCCAACAAAAACTCGACCCGCTCGGTATGAGCCTGGTTGAAGATAATCATGGTTGCTTTCATAGCCTTCATGTTTTTAGCGCGCTTGTCTTGGGGAAAGGCGCGTGAAGATGTAACGTTTCTGTCTGTCTTTCTTCTTCTTTTCCTCGGAACGCCGTGAGATCAGGCTGTAGAGCACGGGGACGATGACCAGCGTGATGAGCGTCGAGAGGGTCGCTCCTCCTATGACTACGATTCCGAGTGGCTGCCACATTTCGGAACCTTCGCTGTTGTTCAGGGCCATCGGTACCATGCCCAGGATCGTTGTCACGGCAGTCATGAGCACGGGTCTGAGGCGCGATTTGCCCGAAAGTACGATGGCTTCATGCAGCGGATGCCCGCGTTCGACCATCAAGTTGGTGAAGTCCACCAGCACAATCCCGTTCTTCACCACGATTCCGACCAGAAGAACCACCCCGAGAGCGCCGATCATGTCGAGCGAAGTCGAGGTCAGAAGCAGCGAAATGATAACGCCTGTGATGGCAAAAGGTATGGCCATCATGATGATAGTAGGTTGGGAATACGACTCGAATTGCGATGCCATGACCACGTAGACGAGCACGAGTATGAGCAGGAAGAGCGTTCCGATGTCGCCGAAAGTCTCCTGCTGGTCTTCGTATGCACCGCCCAAATGCACGTTGACGCCCTGAGGAATGTCGACCTTGTCGAGTATTCCGTTGATTTTTTCTGCCATTTCTCCTTGCGAGATGCCGTAGGGCGTGACCGCCAGAGTTACGATGCGTTGGCGGCTTTGCCGCTCGATTTCGGGCGGACACCAGTACTCTTCTATTGTGGCAAGTTCGCTCAAAGGGATCAGGCTGCCGTCGGCAGTCGGGACGGTCATGCTTTGCAGGCGCGTGATTGTATTGCGGTGTTCTTCGGCGAGGCGCACGACAATGTCGTACTCTTCGCCGTCTTCGCGCAGGTATCCGCAGCTCATTCCGTTCACACGGTTACGTACATACGTGGCGGCAGTCGACTGGTTCAGCCCGTGTCGTGCCAGTTTTTCTTTGTCGAAGATTACTTGCAACTCGGCGCGATCTTCCTCACGACTGATCTCGATGTCACGAGCTTCGGGTATGGCGCTGATGAGCTCCCTGAGCTCCCGAACGAAGCGATTCGTTTCGTCGAACGAGTGACCATATACCTCTACATCTATGCCTGTGGAGCCCATCGAGCTGCTCATCGAGGAGTTTTCCACTTTGTAGCTGACGATTTCGGGCATGGTTTTCAGGTCGTTTCTGATGGTCTCCGCTATTTGGAAGATAGAACGATCGCGCGCGTTTTTCTTCGTGCAGCGGACGGTCATTGAGATCTTGTTGTTGTTGGTCGACGAGAACATTGCCGACAAATCTGCCTCGTCATTCGAGCCGAGCGACGTAGAAATGAGTCGGGTTTCGGGCACGAGCGCGACGATTCGCTGTTCGATTATCCGCGCGATGCGCGCAGTTTCCTCCACGCGAGTGCCGCGCTGCAGCTCGACAGTAAGGCTCATTCGGCCGTTGTCCTGCTCTTGCATGAAATCAGTCCCGATGGCTCCCGTGAAGAACGGCACTAACGACACGCAGAACATCGCACCGGCGACAAGCAGCGTAAGCAGCTTATGATTCAGACAAAAACCCAGCAGGCGGGAGTAGAGAACATCTATCTTGTCGAGCAATCCCTTGACGACAAAACGCTCGTACCAGCCCTGCTTCGAGGCCACTTCAACCAAGCGTCCGCTCTCGTCGACGGTGACTTTTTTCCCCTTCAACAGCTTCGATGCGAGCATCGGCGTAAGGGAAATGGCTATAAGTGTGGATGTACATACTACGATAGTTACTATCCACCCGAGCTCTTTGAACAGAACTCCGGCCTGACCGGGAAGCATCGTCAGGGGCATGAACACGGCGACAATCACCAGCGTTGTGGCGATGACCGACACCCAAACTTCGTTCGTCGCGTAAATTGCTGCCTCACGAGGGCGGGAACCTCTCTCGATGTGTTTGGCAATATTTTCCAACACAACGATCGCATCGTCCACAACCATTCCCACGGCAATAGTGAGCGAACAGAGAGAAATTATGTTGATTGAGCTGTCGGCCAGCAGTAAATATATGAAGGCCGTCAGTAGCGATATGGGAATAGTAAGTGAGATGATGAGCGTGGCGCGCCATTTGCCGATGAAGAACAAGACGACCAATGTCACGAAAAGCAGGGCGAAAAAGATGCTTTCGCTCAAGCCTTTTATGGCGTTTATGATGTCTTCTGACGAATCGTAGATAATGTCGAAGTGTATGTCGTGCGGTAGATTCTTCTGAATGATTTCCATCTGCCGGCGCACTTCTGTGGCAATTTGCACCGAGTTTGCGCCGGTCCTTTTGGTAATCATCAAGCGGACTCCCTCCTCACCGTTCACACGTTCTTCGACGGAGATGTCCTTGATTGTGTCGCGAACTAAGGCCACATCGCGCACGAACACCTGACGGCCGTCGGCCGTGGTACTGACCACAATGTCACCAATCTCCGCACTTTCGATGAATTCGCCCTCGACTCTCAGCTGGTATTGCTCCTTGCCCATCTTCACGGAGCCCGAAGCCAAATTCAGATTATTACCGCTGATTGCCGTTCCGACCTGCTCGAGACTCAGTCCGTAGCCGTTGAGCTTTTGGGGATCTAATTCTATATATATGTATCGTTCCGGCGCACCCGAGAGGGAGATGTTGCCGATGCCATCAATGCGGTTGAGCACAGTAACCACCTGGTCGTCGAGTATCTTCTCCAACCCCGGATAGCTCTCTTTGGCCGTAATTGCGTATTGCAATACGGGCATCATACTTGTGCTTAGTTTGAAAATCAACGGAGTGGAACACTCGTCGGGCAGCTCTTCGGTCACCATGTCGATGGCAGAACGGATGTCGTTTGTCGCCTCGTCGAGATTCGTTCCCCAGTCAAATTCCAGCACAATCAACGACATGTTGTCCTTCGACGTCGAGGTGATTTCCTTCAAACCGTCAATGGAATTGAGCGTGTTTTCCAGTATCTCCGTCACGTTTGTCTCTATCTCGCTGCTGTTTGCCCCCGCATAAGCCGTCATAATCGACACGTAAGGCGGGTCGATCTCAGGCAACTGATCGATCGGAAGCCGCTCAAGAGCAAATAAACCGAATACTACCACCGCAAAAAAAACCATCAAGGCCGTGACCGGCCGGTTGATGGCAGCCTTGTAGATGCTCATGTGAAAAAACTTAGGAGATTACATGCTTTGAACAGACCGCTGCGCTTAACGGTCGGAAACAGAAGGAACGGCCGTGGAAGATTCTACCACACGCAGCTTCACTCCGTCAATAAGACGCCCCTGACCGCTGACCACCAACCGGTCGCCTTCCCGTATCTCATCGGAGAAAATCTCAATCAGATCGTCGAAACGTTGACCCAAGGTCACAGCCACGCGCTTGGCAGCTCCCTCTCGCTCGATGAACACATAACGGTCGTTGGCTCCTTGCAATTTCAACACAGCCTGGTAAGGAACGATAATGGTTGCTACTCTGCCTAGTGAGAGGGTCGTGCGCACGTACATACCCGGTCGAAGGCGCTCGTCGGTGTTGGGAATGCGCAGCTTGAGCTGGAAAGTATGCGTAGAAGGGTCGATAGTCGGATACACAATCTCCACGGTGGCAGGGAAGCTCTCACCCGGATAGATGTCTGTCTGAAGGCTCATGCTCATCCCCTTTTTCACCAAAGGAAAGTAGGTCTCGGGGATACTCACGTGAGCTTTGAGCACATCCAATTGCGTGAGCACCAAGATAGGTTGTCCGCTGTAGAGCTCGCCGTGCTCATAGTTCTTCTCAGAGATGACCCCTCTGAAGGGTGCCCGCACGTAGGTGTTGGCCTCAAGGAAGTCGAGCGATTCTTTGGTTTGTTCGTAGCTCAGCTTGGTTTGGTCGTAAGTTTGCTCGGAGATGCTGCCGCTCTGCCGGAGGGCTTCTACACGCTGCATCTCTATTTGCAGGTTGGCATACGTGAGTTTTGTTGTCTTGTACTGGTTCTGATCCATGCGTACGAGTGTATCGCCTCTGCCCACTCGCGTGCCCACTTCTACGTAGATGCGCTCGATGATGCCCGTGAGCGACGGAGCCACATTTTGCGTTTCATAGCCCTCGAGCACGGTAGCATATTCCACATTTCGTGCCACTTCGGTCAGCTCGATAGCCCGCGTTTCGACCGGCTCGATGCGTTCTTCTGACTCGGTGTTGCCTTTTGCGCCCTTCGAGCATGCCGGCAGAGTGGCGGCGAGCAGGCACGCAAGGAGCGTCTTGTTTGTTAGTCTATACATATTATGTGTCGTCAACCGGATGCGCGGAAGCCTCCCCTTGCCCCAAGGGTGAGGACATCGTGCTGTCGCGCCGCCCGGGATTGGGATTATCTGTTGAGAAGTTCCTCCAACTCTATTTGCGCCGTGACCAACTCAAGCAGTGCCTGCACGTAGCTGCTTTGGGCGGTAATCAAGTTGGTGTTGGCATCGGTCAGCTCAAGGCTTGAGGCGTAGCCATGTCTGTATTTGTCGGAAATGTTGTCAAAAACGCGCTGGGTGACCTCCACGTTTTGCCTCTGCGTGTCGTAGGTCTCGTAGGCCGAGGCCAGGTTGTAGCGCAGTTGGCTGTGTTGTATGCGCAGGCTCTCTTCGGTGTCGGCCAAGGTGTTGAGCTGCTTTTGATAGTCAAATTTGGCCGCCTTTACCGCCGTGAAGTTCTTGCCGGAGGAGAAGATGGGCACGCTCAGGCTCACTCCCACCATGTTGGGAGGCGTCATGTTGAAGCCGCTTTGCTTACCGAAGTAGGTGATAGCCGTGTACTGATAGTAGGCACTCAGCGAAGGCCCGTAGGCCCAGGCGTTCAGGTCCACCTGCATCTTTGCCTGCCGCACGCTCTCTTGCAGCAATTGGTAGTCGTAGTTGTTGCCGATGATGAATTCCTCGCCGAGCAGCGCCAGCGCACTCTCAACGTTGACCAGCTCGTCGATGTGCTGTGTCAGTTCGATAAACGTATCCGCCGCAATGCCCAATTGCAGGCGCATGGAGTTGTAAAGCAATTCGAGAGAGCGGCGGTTAGTGCTGATGGTGGTCTTCATGGTTGCCACCTGGATGGCAAGCTGATCGGCTTCTATCTGCTCAGACACACCCACCTCCACGGAATGCTGAGCCAAGGCATGCAGCTTCTCGAGATTGACCAGATTCTTTTCCAGCAAGTCGATGGTCTCTTCCATCACCAAGATGGAATAGTAAATGCTCCTGACTTGATTGCTTATCTGCTGTTCGGTTTGCAAGAGGGTGATGTCTGCCATGCGCATGGCTATCGTCCCCAAACAGGCGCTAACCACTTGCGCGCCGCTGAAGGCCACCGCCGCCGTCAGCCCGAAAGAGCCGGAAGCGGGCATGGCGATGTGCATCTCCACACCGGTGCCTTCCAAAAGGAAAGGGATTTCATAGCCCAACATGTCCTGATAGTCGAGTGAAGCGGTCACTTGGGGCAGCATCCCGGCGATGCTCTGCCACCTGGAGGCTTCGGCCTTGCGCACATCGACGGAGGCATTCTTGAGCGTGCGGTTATGCTCCACGGCCACCTGACGAGCCTCCTGAAGCGACAAACGAAGGTACACCGTATCAGCCTGCTGAGCCCGTAAAGGAGAAAACACAAGCAGAAGCACAAAAAGCCATATAAGTCTGTCGCCTTTCATCACACCAATTTCTACGCAGGCCATAACCCGACGGAAAGCCTGCACCGTATCAGGTTGCGAAGGTAAATCTGTCATGATAAGCCGACACGCACAATTAGATAAAGCATATATAAAATTCGACTAAAGTACTTTTTGTATCCATTTTATCGATTTTCAACACAAAGGCAATGCGCAGAAAAAGCAAGAATTTCCCCCAAAAACGCACAAAGCACGCAGTGTTCTGCTGCGTTAGTACGCCGCTTCGGCTACGTAAGTACGCAATTTTTGCTGCGTACTTATCCGGCAAAAATTGCCAAAGCACGCAGCAGAAGCCTCTTTTTGCATGCCTGTCTGCGCAACCTCGCAGGCAAGAAAAATACGGAAAGGGACACCACCGAGCCGCCCGAGCCCGCTTGCTCGTCGAAAAACGCACCCGATTGGTCTATATTGCCGTGCGCACACCCTCAGTCTCAGCTACCTTCGCCTGCATCCTTTTGTACAATAAATAAAGACGACTTCTTCGGCGACAGGTTTTCTTGCAGACGGGCAAAAAGGAGCTTTTTTCACTACCTTTGTCGCCCGAAGAGGAACAAAAAAGACAAAACAGGCCTATGTCACGTGCAAACATATTGAAAACGACGTTCATCGGGTTGTTCGGCTGGCTTCTGCTTTCGTGCGAACGCGGGGAGCTGCTCAACTCCGAGGCCGACATCATCGGCGTGACGCTGCCCGAGCTGCCCGACTCGTTGAAGATAGGCACCCCACGCATCACCAACACGCGGGTGCGCGTCCCTCATTTGGCCATCACGCCGGGAGCCGACAGCGTGCTGAAAAGCTGCTTGGACGGGCTGCAACCCGAGTTCGAACTGACACCGGGGGCGACCATTGACAACGTGAGCGACCAAGCCATCAGAGGCAACTACAACTATCCGCAACACTTCCTTGTCACTTCACAAGACAGACAGTGGACAAAGACCTACGAGTTCTCGTTTTTCCGAAACCTCTTCTACAGCACCCATTTCTCTTTCGAATATTTCGAAGTCTACTCGCAGGAAAAACCCTATTACATATTTTTTGAAATAGACACCGAATTGGGCAAACAAGAAGTGTGGGACTCGGGCAATTTCGGTTTTTCCATCACCGCCGGCAATGCCTCGGGCGACGACTACCCCACCGGCGTGGCTCTCAACGCGGGCAAGTCGGGACACGGTGCCAAACTGGTGACGCGCTCCACCGGCGTGCTCGGAAGCAGCATGGGCATGCCCATCGCGGCAGGAAATCTCTTCCTTGGCACGTTCGAGTTGAACCTCCTCAACCCTTTGCAAGCAACGCACTTCGGAGTGACTACCGTGATGGACCAACCCGTCGAATTCTCCTTCTGGGCAAAATACAAAGCCGGAGAAAACTACACCGATGCCGAAGGCAACGTGTTGACCGAAAGGATCGACCGACCGGAAATCTACGCGGTGCTCTACGAACCGGAACTTGACGCACAAGGTGACCCCATCCTGCTTGACGGAACCAACGTGACCACCGCCGAAAACATCGTTTCCATCGCGGAAATGACAGATGAACAGGCCGAACTCTTGAGAGTGAACGACATTGAGCGCGATGAATACGTGCAAATCACAGTGCCCTTTGTCGAAAGGATAGCTTTTGACCGCGAAAAACAACTCGACGGGAAATACAACATCGCCATTGTCTTCTCTTCGAGCGCCAAAGGCGGAGAGTTCGAGGGAGCCGTAGGCAGCACGCTCTACGTCGACGAGGTAGACATCACCACCAAAGAATGACCCTGCCGACAGGCAACAGCGAGTGAGAAAACGACCCATGAGAAAAAAAATAAGAAAAACAGCATTGCTGTTAGTTACTTTTTTTATACCTTTGCCGAACGTTCTCTTTGCACAGGAAGAGTCGGACGAAGCGACCAAGCACAAGCGTACGGGCATCAAAGACCACACCGTGGGCATCCTTCGAGCTGCCGCCGCGGGCGTGGAGTTCCGCCTGAAAGCCGGAATAGCCGTCGGGGGAGTCTCGCCGCTGCCCATCCCGCTCAACATACAGGAGGTGCAGGGCTACAGCCCCGGGATCAACCTTTCCATCGAAGCGGAATTTGTGCAAGACTTCAATGGCTCGGTCGGGTATAGCACCGGTCTGCGTGTGGAAACGAAAGGTATGACCACCAACGCACGGGTGGCGGGCTACAGCATGTCGATGAGCGACGGCGGGCAGGAAGTGTCAGGCGTGTGGTGGGGCATGGTGGAAACGCAGGTGAGCAACAACTACCTCACGGTTCCCGTCCTCTTGCTGTGGAAACCCTCACCGAGGTGGGACGTGAAGATAGGGCCTTACGGCTCCTTTGTCATAGGAAGACAGTTCACCGGAAGCGTCTACGACGGTTACCTGCGTGAAGGCAGCCCGGTGGGAGAAAAGGTGGTGTTCGAAGGCGGACGACGTGCTTACTACGACTTCTCCAAAAACCTGTCGAGATGGGATTGGGGGGCGCAGCTGGCAGCCGATTGGAGGGCATTCCCGCACCTGTTGGTGGGAATGGACTTGACGTGGGGACTGAAAGACGTATTCGAGAAAGACTTCCGAACCGTCGCTTTCAACATGTACCCCATTTTCCTGAGGCTTAACTTTGGGTACGCTTTTTGACCCGCAAACGAAAGAACGATTGCAACACGAAAAACAATAACAACCGATAAAAAACACGTATGATGAAAAAATTACTTGTATTTTTAAGCATGACAGCCGCCATAGTGGTGGCCGCTCACGCGCAAGATGTAGCCGGAACCTATACCGGCACAATGGCGCTTGACCTTATGGGAAGCGTAACCGAACAAGATGCGACCATCCGTTTGGAAGCTACAGAAGATGGAGAACAGTACAATATCATCGTTGAAAACTTCTCGTATGGAGGCTACAACTTGGGCGACTTGGAAGTGAGCAACGTCTCTGTGTCGGAGGAAGCAGACGGTACGGTTGTCCTGACAAAAGACGAAGAATTCGAAGGCCCCTCTGTGTCAATGGTGACAACTACCGTCAAGTCGACAAGTGCTACCGTGAAAGACGGAACGTTGGATTTGGACTTCATCGTGAGCGTGACAATAGCTTCGTCGACCACTCTCGAGGTAAATGTGTCCTTCCAAGGTACAATAATTCAATCGGGTCTGTCGGCTGTCGCTGCCGAAAAAACGGAAATCAAGGTGTGGGGAATGGGTAACAGCATGACCGTGAAAGGTGCGCAAACTTACACCATCTACAACGCGGCGGGAGTGCCCGTGCAGCAGGGGGCTGCCGACGGAAGCATCATCAGCCTCGACAATCTGGGCAATGGCATCTACTTAGTGAAAGCCGGAAACACAGTAACCAAGTTCGTCAAAAGATAAATAAGGCAGGAAAGGAAGAACCCACCCATAAGCAAACACGGGGGAGCGCGGTCGCGTTCCCCCGTGTTTTTTAGTTCGCCAACAATGTGCTTCCCCGCAAGACCTCCCTCGTGAAGGTGCTCCCTGCGCTCAGACACCATCAGACTCTCAAGTATTATCTCCATAAGATTTTGAAAGCCACTTTCAGCTCGGAAGGTTGTTTCTTTATGAATACCATAAAAGCCTGTTCCTTTTAGGTTTTGAACTGTCTTTTGAAATATATTCGCGGATGAATTCCTGCCTTCTGCTGCGTACTAAGGCAGCGCACGGCGGATACTAACGCGGCAAAATTTTCCAAAGCACCCGCCGGTGAAGGGGGAACGTTGCATGTATGGAGCAATGAAGGAGACACCACGACAAAAAAAGGCGAAAATTGTTTGCGAAAACGAACGAATCGCTTTACCTTTGCCGCTGCGGGAAGCAAATGCCTTTTTAGCTCAGCTGGTAGAGCAACTCATTCGTAATGAGTAGGTCGCGGGTTCGAATCCCGTGAAAGGCTCGTGGGAAGCGTCGGGGCTTTTGGCTTTCGACGCTTTTTTTATTTACCTTCTTTCGGGCGGTTGCGCTCCCTGTCCACGCAGATGACCGATTTTTACACGACGATAGCGACTCCTTCTCGGGGGCTGTACAAGGACAAGGGCAGCCGGTTTCTTTCGTTTGCCCTGCCGGTGTGCAGCGTCGAGCAGGCCATGGAGTGTGTTGCCGGTTTTCGCAAGGAGTATCACGACGCGCGGCACGTGTGTTATGCCTACGTGTTGGGTGCGGGGCGCGACCGGTGGCGTGCCGTTGACGACGGTGAGCCTTCGGGGACGGCGGGTCGCCCCATCTTGGGACAGATCAACTCCAGAGCTTTGACCGACGTGTTGGTCGTCGTGGTGCGCTATTTCGGCGGCGTATTGTTGGGCACGGGTGGTTTGATTACGGCTTACAGGGAAGCCGCTTCGGCAGCCTTGGATGCTGCCCTGCCGGTAGAGCGGACGGTGGACGAGGTGATGGAGGTGTGTTTCGAATATCCGCTCACCAATCATGTGATGCGGGTGGTGAAAGACAGCGGCGCCCGGGTGGTGGAGCAGGTCTATGGTCGTGATTGCCGTCTGCAGCTTCGCATCCGCCGCAGCGAAGTGGCTGCCCTTGAAGGCCGGTTGTCTAAGTTGAAAGTGGTCGTCAGGCGTCTCTTTTGAGGTGTGTGCGGGTGTCATTGTTTGCGCTGCCTCTTTACTCATATATGAAGAGGCGTGTCGGGCGGTTTTTTTTGTATCTTTGCCTGCACAAAAGGGGCACGCCTTGTGCAAGACGGTGTCGCCCGGGATGTGTGCATCTACGTATCATTATGTCATCGGAAGGGTTGTTTTTTCTTATCATCGCCATTTTGGTGGTCGACTTTTTTTTCGAGCGCTATTTGGCGGTGTTGAACATCCGTCACTCTCGTTTGCCCCTTCCTTCGGTTCTGCAGGATGTGTATGAGCCGTCGCGTTATTCTCTTCAGCAAGATTATTTCCGTTCCAATGCCCGTTTTGGGATGTTCCACGCTTTAGTGGTTTTCCTTGTCACTTTATTGATGTATGCCTTCGGTGGTTTCGGGTGGTTAGACGGGGTAGTGCGCGGCTGGGTGCAAACTTCGACGGCCGTTTCGCTCGTCTTTATCGGCATCCTCTTTTTTGCCGGTGAAATACTGTCGCTTCCCTTCAGCTGGTATGCCACCTTCCGCATCGAGGAGCGTTTTGGCTTCAACCGGACCACGCTCGGCACGTTTGTAACCGACAGGCTCAAGACTTGGGCTGTCACGCTCGTTGTGGGTGGCGGGCTGTTGTGGTTGGTAATATGGCTTTATGAGCTTGCCCCTGACTATTTTTGGCTGTTGGCTTTCGGGGTGGTGATGTTGTTCAACCTTTTTATGTCGATGTTTTATTCCCAGGTTATTGTGCCGCTTTTCAACAAGCAGTCGCCTTTGCCTGCGGGTGAGTTGCGTACGGCCATCGAGCGGTTTGCCTCCCAGGCCGGTTTCAAGCTGTCAGACATCTACGTGATCGACGGTTCGAAACGCACCACCAAGGCCAATGCCTATTTTGCCGGTTTGGGAGCCAAGAAGCGCATTGTGCTCTACGACACGTTGTCTGACACCTTGTCTGTCGACGAGATTGTGGCCGTGTTGGCTCATGAGATAGGACACAGCAAATGTCGTCACACCTTGGTCTCATTTCTGCTTGAAGTGCCTTATCTGCTGCTGCTTTTCTTCTTTTTCGGGTGGGTGCTGCAGAGTGACGCTTTTGCTCAGGCATTAGGCGGTAGCCGGGCTTCGTTCCATCTCAACGCATTGGCCTTTTCCATTCTCTATTCGCCGGTCACCCTGCTGCTCGACGTGGGGATGAATGTGCTTTTGCGCCGTTTCGAACACCGGGCTGATGCCTTTGCGGCCTCGTATGGCTTGGGCAGGCAGTTGGCTTCGGCTTTGAAGAAACTGCTGTCATCGTCGTTAAGCAACCTGATGCCACATCCGCTTTACGTCTTTTTCCACTATTCACATCCCACCTTGCTCCGACGATTAGAGTCACTTGAGGCACTTTCCGACAACAAGGAGAACCATTTTACGATGGAGACAGCCACGTAAGTCGGTCATCCGACAATCAATAATAGATGTTTAATTTGAATCAGGTATGGAAAGTATTTTTTATTTAGTTCCGGTAGCGGCAGTGACCGCTTTGGTATTTGCCTGGTATTTCTTCCGGCAGATGAAGAAACAAGATGAAGGCACCGATCGCATGAAGTCCATTGCTCAGCATGTTCGTGTGGGAGCCATGTCGTATTTGAAGCAGCAGTACAAAGTAGTGTGTATCGTGTTTGTCGTGTTGGCTTTGCTGTTTGCGGTGATGGCGTTTTTCGGTTTGCAGAACAGTTGGGTGCCGTTCGCCTTTCTCACGGGCGGTTTCTTTTCCGGTTTAGCCGGCTATTTTGGGATGAAAACGGCCACTTACGCCTCTGCACGTACGGCACAGGCCGCCTCCAAGTCACTCAACAAGGGTCTGCAGGTAGCCTTCCGCTCGGGCGCGGTCATGGGCTTGGTCGTTGTAGGACTGGCGTTGGTTGATATATCGGCTTGGTATCTCATTTTGAATTTCTTTTCCGACGAACCCGATCCGGCGCAAAAGGCCATGTTTGTCACCACCACCTTGCTCACTTTCGGTATGGGAGCTTCCACTCAAGCGTTGTTTGCCCGTGTGGGTGGCGGCATCTACACCAAGGCGGCCGATGTGGGTGCTGACCTTGTGGGCAAAGTGGAAGCCGGCATCCCTGAGGACGACCCCCGCAACCCCGCCACCATCGCCGACAACGTGGGCGACAACGTGGGCGACGTAGCCGGTATGGGTGCCGACCTGTATGAATCATATTGCGGCTCGGTGTTGGCCACAGCGGCACTCGGAGCTTCTGCCTTCATGACGAATCCGGCTATGCAAGCCAAGGCCATACTCGCCCCGATGATTATCGCAGCGGTGGGCATTTTCCTCTCCATCTTTGGTATCTTCTTGGTAAAGACCAAGGAAGGCGCAAACATGAAGCAACTGATGGCCGCGCTTAACCGAGGCGTGAACACGAGTGCGGTGCTCATTGCTGCTCTGACATTCCTCATCCTTTACCTGTTGGGCATCAAGAACTGGGTCGGCATATCCTTTTCCGTCATTTGCGGTTTGGTGTCCGGCATCATCATCGGGCAAGGCACGGAGTATTTCACTTCACATTCCTATAAGCCCACTCGCAAGGTGGCAGAAAGTGCCGAGACAGGTCCGGCCACGGTCATTATCTCCGGACTCGGCCTTGGTATGATTTCCACGGCTATTCCGGTTGTGACCATCGTGGCGGCCATCATCTTGTCTTACCTCTGCGCCATACAATTTGATGTGGCACACATGCTTTCCGCGGAAAATTTAAGCCTTGGCCTGTATGGTATCGGTATTGCTGCGGTAGGGATGCTCTCCACATTGGGCATCACGTTGGCCACTGATGCTTATGGTCCCATAGCCGACAATGCGGGCGGCAACGCCGAGATGAGCGGCATGGGCGAAGAAGTGCGCCGACGCACCGACTCACTCGACGCGCTGGGCAACACCACTGCCGCCACAGGCAAAGGCTTTGCCATCGGCTCGGCAGCCCTGACAGCGTTGGCTTTGCTGGCCTCATACATCGAAGAGATAAAAATAGGATTAGTGCGACTGGCAGAAAAGTCGGTCGACGGGATGGTGCAAGTGGGCAACGTGATGCTCGACAAAGCGCAGGTAACAGCCTCGTCGTTCGGCGACTTTATGAACTACTACGAAATCACGCTGATGAATCCGTCGGTGTTGGCGGGCATGTTCATCGGAGCGATGATGGCCTTCCTTTTCTGCGGCTTGACAATGAACGCCGTAGGACGCGCTGCACAAAAGATGGTGGAAGAGGTGCGCAGGCAGTTCCGCGAAATCAAGGGCATCCTCACCGGAGAAGGTACACCCGACTATGCCCGCTGCGTGGAAATATCAACTAAGGGAGCGCAACGTGAAATGCTCATCCCCTCTCTGTTGGCCATCGTCGTGCCCGTTTTCACGGGCTTGATATTTGGTGTGGCCGGCGTCATGGGTCTTCTCACCGGCGGCTTGTCGGCAGGCTTCGTGCTGGCCATCTTCATGGCCAATGCCGGTGGAGCATGGGATAACGCCAAGAAATACATCGAAGAAGGTCACCACGGAGGCAAGGGCAGCGACCAACACAAAGCCACCGTGGTGGGCGACACCGTAGGCGACCCCTTCAAAGACACCTCCGGCCCCTCGCTCAACATCCTTATCAAGCTTATGAGCATGGTGTCCATCGTCATGGCCGGACTGACCGTAGCGTGGAGTCTATTGTAAGACAACGGAACTGCCCCCGCTCGTCTCTTGGTATGACAACGAGATAGGCTACTCCCACAAGGTGCTTGATCTGGTTGCTCACATGGCTACTGTCAACGGCTGAGCGGGCGCGGTTTAATAGGTATTGTTTCGACCCTTTCGAGGGGATGCGTCATCCGGATGCATCCCCTCGTTTTTTCCCTCCCCCTCATCTTTTTCCTTGTTTTTTTGTTGCCGTTTTTGCTGTTTTGCTGCGTGCTTTCCCGCTGCGTGCTGCGTGCTTTCGCAGTTTTTGCCGGGTTAGTACGCAGCGCGCAGTGGGTTAGCACGCAGCAGAATTTGCGTAAGCACGCAGCGGAGCGTGCGGGAAGTATCAGGT
>CAYPFZ010000017.1:0-21451 GCA_964410225.1 uncultured Paludibacter sp. | reverse complement strand
AGTCTGGCACTGAGCAAGTACTTTCAGATAGACCGGGGCGTGCTGGGCGACGATGCGTCGGTGCTCGACACTTACAAGGCCATCATCATTGCCGCACCGCAACAGCCGTTTACCGAGAAGGAGAAATACATCATCGACCAATACATCATGCGCGGCGGGCGGGTGTTGTGGTTGCTCGAAGGGGTGCAACTGGCTCGCGAACAGCTGTCGGCCACGGGTATGTCGCCTGCCATCAAGCTCGAATTGAATTTGGAGGATATGCTGTTTCGCTACGGTGTGCGCATCCAACCGGTGGTGCTGCAAGACGTACAAAGTGTGGACATTCCCGTGAACGTGGCTCCGGCGGGTGAAGCTCCCCATTTCGAATCCATGCCTTGGACGTATGCTCCTCTGTTGCTCACCTCCTATGCCCACCCCGTCAGCCGCAACGTGGCCGAAGTGAAGGCCGAGTTTTGCTCCATGGTGGAATTGGTGGGCGAACATGAAGACCTGTCGGCCACCCTGCTGCTGGCCACATCGAACAATACGCACGTGATGGGTACGCCGGGAAGCATCGACCTGAACGACCTGCCCGACACCGACGACGCAGCCTATTTCAACACGGGATATGTGCCTGTGGCCGTAGCTCTCGAAGGAGTGTTTGCCTCGACGTTTACCAACCGCTTCAGGCCGGAAGGTCTGCTCAACGTGCAACCCGTCATGGACAAAAGCGTGCCTACCCGCCAAATTGTCATTGCCGACGGCGATATTATCCGCAACGAAACGCTTGACGGGATGCCGCTGCCGTTAGGACTTGATCGCTTTACCAATCAACAGTTTGGCAACAAGGAGTTCATTCAAAACGCCGTGCTCTATCTGGCTGACCACGACGGGTGGATGGATTTGCGTTCGCGCACTTTCAAACTCACCCTTCTAAACAAAAAGGCAACCCGCGACGACAAACTGTTGTGGCAACTTGTCAACGTGGGGTTGCCCATTGTCTTGCTGTTGGTTGCAGGTGTTGTCTTTCAAACGGCAAGAAAAGGGAGATACGGCAGGCGGGCAGATGTCGGTATCACTGCAGACGCCGAGGAATAGGCCTGCGCGCATCGCGTCATGCGTCGCTGCCTTTGTGGGGTGGCTTTTACCGGTGTTTTTTGAGGCGCAACCCGCGCGTGAGACTTTTACAGGACGTGCTTCTCCTGCGTGTTTATGCGGCAAAAATGCGCACTTGCGCAGAGTAAAATCTCGCGACTACGCGCGACCGCCCCGTTGCCGAAGGCTCTTCGGCGCGCATGGGCGGGGGCTGGGTTATCTACCTTATTACTTTGAGAGCCACGGCTCGGGGTCGAGCAGTGTTTTTTCTTTCCAGAGTTGGAAGTAGAGTTCCGTCTTGTTTTCGTGGAGGTCGTCGGTGTAGATTTTCCCTATTCGTTGGCGTGGGCTCAGCTTGTCGCCTTCTTTTACGTATAGGGAGGTGAGGTTGGCGTAGACCGTTCGATATGTTCCGTGTTTGACTATCACGGCGTTGTTGTTGCCCGGTATGGAGAAACATTGTGTCACTACCCCTTCGTAGACTGAGCGGGCTTCCGTGTTTTCGGGTGTCTGTATATAGATGCCTTTATTGTTGGTTGTCACGGCTTTGAGTACCGGGTGTGGGTGTATGCCAAACTTGCCGGTGATCACTCCTTCGGCCACCGGCCAGGGCAGTCGTCCCTTGTTGGCCTCAAAGTTGCCCGAGAGCAGCGGGTCTTCTTCTTGTCGGGTGGTTCGGGTGGTGCTTGTCGCCTGATCCTTTCCTGCTTGGGAGCTTGAGGCTGCTTTTTGGCGTTCTTCTTCCCGCCTGATTTCCTCGGCGATGAGTTGCTCTATTTGTTCGTTGAGTCGGGTGGCTTGTTTTTGTTGGGCGGCTAATTCTGCGCGGAGTTCTTTTTCTTTGTTTTTCAGGTTGGCCAGCAGTCGGTTTTCTTCTTTTCTGTCAGCGGCCAGCTGTTTGTTTTCGCTCTCTTTTTGTTTGAGCACCTCTAAGCGTGTGTGTCGGTGTTGTTCGGCGGTGAGGTTCTGGAGGGCGATTTCTTCTGTCAGTCGTTTGATTTCTTCGGCCTGGTTGCGGCGGTAGGAGGCATATTGATGCAGGTAGCGCATGCGGCGCAACGATTGGTTGAAGGTCTCGGCCGATAGCACGAACAGGAGTTTGCTTTGTGTTTCCCGGTGGAGGTAGCTCTCTTGCAGCATGCGGGCGTAGCTGTCTTTCGCCTTGGAGAGTTGGTCTTGCAGTTCGGTTTGTCGTTCGCCCAGTCGTCTGATTTCGCTGTCTAATCCTTCCACTTCGCGATTGATGGTGCGGATGAGCGTTTGCCGTTCGCGTATGCCGGCTGATAGGAGGTTGAGCTTGTTGAGCGACGATTGTTGCGACTGCTTTGTCTGGTTGATCATCTTGTTGGTGGCCTCCATTTTTTTCAGGGTGGCTTTCCGTTCGTCTTCCAATTGTTTGACCGTTTGCCCGTTGGCGATGGGGGACGCGGCAAACAGTGTCAGGGTGAACAACAGATAATGCAGGGGCTTCATGTGGCAAGTCGTCGTGTGTGGGTGAGGGAGATTCAGAACAATTTTAACTGTCCCGGCGAGCCTTGTTTGTAGCGACCCGTGTCGGTGGGTGTGAAGCTGATGGGGGTATTGAAAGAGACCTTGCGCAGCTTTATTTCGACGGAGAGTTGGGGCATGTCGTCTGCCTGCAGAGCCAAAGAAAGGTTGCTCGGATAGTTTATCCCTTGGCTTATGGTGTGATCCGAGCAGATGGCAGTCAAGGCAGTGGAAATCTCGCGGTCTGTCCATTCCACGCGTTCCACCACGTGTGAGGGGGAGGTTGTCAGGCAACGGGTGACAGCTCCTTGGTGACGCTCGATGCGGCTTCCGCCCGTGGGCAAGGGGGTGTAGGTCCACTCATGTGCGTCTGTGCCTTGCACCGTTGCGGAGAACAGCCGGAAGCTGATAAAAGACTGCACCAGCTGAAAGTCGACCTGCACGCCCCACTTGTAGTAGAAGTAGTCGTATTTTTCGGTGTAGTACATGCGATTCACACGGTCGAACAGTATCCAGCGGTCGGGATACAGCTCGATGGTGAACATCTCAATTCCCAAGAAAGGAATAATGGAAACGACGATGAACGAGTCGGTGTGCATTTTCACCGTGGCCGTCACGTCCGTTTTCTTTCCGCCTATCCCCACGCCGACAGCTATTTTGCTTGCTTCTAAGGTGGTAAACGAGGGCTCGTTGTGTTGCACGAGTTCGGCCCATTGATGATATGTGGCGGGCGCAGTGGCAGATGATACGCCGCGCGTGCTACGACAGCCGACAAACAATACGGTTGCTGCCAAAAGAGAAAACAGGATGTTGATTCTCATATATCGTTATGTTTTTTCTTCCCTTGTCAGGGAGACGGTGTTACAACGGGTGGTTCTCTCGCTACTGCCGGCGAAAGAGAAAGGGGAGTCACTTCCCCGTGATGATTTTTTTTATCTCGTTCAGTTTGTTCAAGGCCTCCACCGGGGTGAGGCGGTCGATGTCGGTGTTTGCTATCTCGTCGCGCACCTGTGTCAGCACCGGGTCGTCGAGTTGGAAAAAGCTGAGCTGATAGCCTTCGCGCCCCTGTGCCAACGACGCTACGGGTTTGGAGACGCCCGTCTGCCGGTTGTCGCTCTCTAATTGATCGAGTATTTTTTCTGCCCGGCGGATGATGCTCTTGGGCATTCCCGCCATTTTGGCCACATGGATGCCGAAACTGTGTTCGCTGCCGCCGCGCACCAGCTTGCGGAGAAACACCACCTGCTTGTCTGTCTCTTTGACCGACACATTGTAGTTTTTGATGCGGGAAAACGATTTCTCCATTTCGTTCAACTCGTGGTAGTGGGTGGCAAACAGTGTCTTGGCGCGACACGAAGGGTGCTCGTGAATATATTCCACAATAGCCCAGGCTATGGATATGCCATCGTAGGTGCTGGTGCCTCTGCCTAATTCGTCGAACAGCACGAGGCTGCGCGGCGAGAGGTTGTTGAGGATGCCGGCGGCCTCACTCATCTCCACCATGAAGGTCGACTCACCTGCCGAGATGTTGTCGCTTGCTCCCACGCGGGTGAATATCTTGTCGACCACGCCGATGTGCGCACTTTGAGCCGGCACGAAACAACCGATTTGCGCCATGAGTGTAATGAGAGCCGTTTGGCGCAAAAGGGCGGATTTGCCGGCCATGTTGGGCCCGGTGACGATGATGATTTGTTGCGTACTGTTGTCAAGATATACGTCGTTGGCCACGTAGCTTTCGCCGATGGGCAGTTGTCGTTCGATGACCGGATGCCGTCCCTGACGAATGTCAATCACGTCGCCGTCGTTCACCTGCGGGCGTACGTAGTGGTTTTCGGCCGACACGCCGGCGAAGGAAAGCAGACAGTCAAGCTGAGCCACCAGCGCAGCATCCAATTGAATGGCGGGAATGTATTCGCCCAAAGCCAGTACCAATTCGCCGAAAAGGCGCGTCTCGATAGACAGTATTTTCTCTTCCGCACCGAGTATTTTCTCCTCGTAAGTTTTCAATTCTTGGGTGATATAGCGCTCGGCCTGCACTAAGGTTTGTTTGCGTATCCAGTCGGGTGGCACTTTGTCTTTGTGCGTATTGCGTACCTCCATGTAGTAACCGAACACGTTGTTGAAGCCTATCTTGAGCGGGATGCCGGTGGCGCGGATTTCACGCTCCTGCAGATGCTCCAAGTAGTCTTTCCCCGAAAGGGCAAGCTCGCGCAGCTCGTCGAGCTCGCCGTTGACGCCTTTGCGGATGGTCCCCCCCCGGTTGACGAGCAGCGGGGGGGCGTCGTTCAGCTCGCGGGCGATGCGGTCGGCCATCCCGGAGCAGGCGTTGAGCCGATCGGCGATGCTCCTCAGGGTGGGATTGTCAGACAGAGAACACGCCTGTTTGACTTCTTCGATGGCTCGCAGGGCTGTCTTGAGCTGCACCACTTCGCGCGGGTTGATGCGCCCCACGGCAACTTTGGAGCTGATGCGCTCTAAGTCGCCAATGAGGGTGATGTGTCGTTCGAGCTGTTGTTTGAGGGCAGGATGCCGCAGAAAATGTTCCACCGCTCCGAGCCGTTCGTCGATGGGAGCCACGTCTTTGAGCGGGAAGGCTATCCAACGCTTAAGCAAACGGGCACCCATGGGGCTTGAAGTGCGGTCGAGCACTTGCAACAAGGTGCCGGCCCCCTCGTGAATGCTGCCGTAAAGTTCTAAATTGCGCGCGGTGAAGCGGTCGAGCCACACGTAACGCTCCTCTTCGATGCGCGACAGGTGGGTGATGTGTCCGGTCTGATGATGGTGGGTAAGATCCAAATAGTGGAGTATGGCTCCGGCTGCCACAATGCCGTTAGGCAAATCGTTCACCCCAAAGCCTTTCAGATTTTTTGTTTCAAACTGACGAAGGAGGCGTTCGCGCGTGCTCTCAGGAGTGAAAGCCCAGTCGTCCATCGCGTAGGTGAAGAATTTCGTGCCGAAAAGGCTCTCGAAATCCTGCCGTTTGGAGCGTTCGAACAACACTTCCTTGGGACTGAAACCGGCCAACAGCTTGTCCACATATTCGCCCGTGCCTTCGGTCAGGAGAAACTCGCCCGTGGAAATGTCCAAAAACGACACTCCCACTTGTTTTTTGTTGAAATGCACGCCGGCAAGAAAGGTGTTCTCCTTGCGGTTGAGTGTCGTGTCGCTATATGACACTCCCGGGGTAACAAGTTCGGTCACACCGCGTTTGACCAACTTCTTTGTCAGCTTGGGGTCTTCCAGTTGGTCGCAGATGGCCACGCGCATGCCTGCCCTGATGAGTTTGGGAAGGTAGGAGTCGATAGCGTGATACGGAAAGCCGGCCATCGGAACGTCGCCCGAGCCGGTACTCGAGCGGCGGGTGAGCGTGATGCCAAGCACCTCGGCCGAACGCACCGCGTCGTCGGCATAGGTCTCGTAGAAGTCGCCACAACGAAACAGCAGGATAGCATCGGGATGCTTCCGCTTAATGTCGTGGAATTGCTTCATCATCGGGGTCTCGCCCGCCTTCTTCGCCATGAGAAAATCGCCCGGAGGAACTGCGTCCTTATTCCGCAAAAATACAAAAAAAAGACGAACCCTGTTCTCCCCGCACCGACAACTTGCACCCTCGGCAAAACCTCAACAAATGTCGGCTCTTGTCTCATCCGACAAAAAACAAAACTTTTGTTTTTCAATCGAACATACGCCACAACGGCATCTGTTCCCTTCTCCGGCCGGAAGGGTAGGCAAAAGGGCAGAAGGTGGGATACGCATGCCTTTGGAGCGGGGAAAAAGGTCAACCTCCGAGCTGACGGTTCACCTCGTCAATGTAGTCGAGCAGCTCTTGGCGGCCTTCGCCGGTGAGCGAGGAGGTGAAAAACATGGGGGGGAGCTCCTCCCAAACGACAGACAGACTCTCGCGGTAGGCATCTACGCGGGCAGCGAATTGGGATTTCGAGAGCTTGTCTTTTTTTGTGAAGACGATACTGAACGGCACGCGGCTCTCGCCCAACCACTGCATGAAGTCCAAGTCGATCTGCTGAGGGGGCAGGCGGCTGTCGATGAGCACGAACAGCGAGGTGAGCTGCTCGCGGAAAAGGATGTAGCTGTCGATGAGTTTCTTCAGCTTGTCGCGCACGCTCTTGCTTTGCAAGGCGTAGCCGTAGCCCGGCAGGTCGACCAAATACCACTGCCCGTTGACCCAAAAATGGTTGATGAGCACGGTCTTGCCCGGCTTCGAAGAGGTCTTTGCCAAGCCCTTGCGACGAGCCAGCATGTTGATGAGCGACGACTTGCCCACGTTGGATCGCCCGATGAAAGCATATTCCGGGTGATTCCCGCGGGGGCATTGACGAACGTCGCTGTTGCTGACGGAAAATTCAATACTCCTGATGTCCATTTCTTTATCGGAGGTAGGGAATGAGCCTCTCCATGATTTCTTCGGGGGGAATGCGCCGCATGCAGGCGTAGTCGCCTCGGAAGCAGGGCTTCTGACCGTACACCGAGCAGGGGCGGCAGCGCAGGTCGGCCTGCACGGCGTTCGACGGAGTCTGACCCCAACCAAGAAAACCGGCATAAGGATGCGTGGCACCCCACACCGACACCACAGGAACGCCCACAAGCGAAGCCAAGTGCATGTTGCCCGAATCCATGGTGAGCATCACGTCCATGTGGCTCATCAAAGCCAACTCTTGCTCCATGCTCACACACCCGACGACCGAAGTGACACCACGATAGGTCGAAGCCCACAGCTCGGCTGTCTTCTTCTCCTGTCGGCCTCCGCCAAAAAGGAAAATGCGCACCTCTCCCACGTGACGGAGGCGAGAGATGATGCGCTCCATCTGTATGTAGGGATAGACCTTGCCCTTGTGTTTGGCAAAAGGGGCAATGCCCACCCAGCGTGTCGTGCCTTTCTTGCCCACCATCGGGAGCAAAGGGCTCAGGTCGGCGCGCCCGCCGGGGAAGATGGAGCAAAAAGAAGGCTCAAACGACAGCCCCAAACGGGAGAGGGTACGGCGATAGCGTTCGAAAGTGGTGGGCAAAGGAATCAGCTGCTTGGAGCGACGACGGGTCAGGCGGCGTTTCTCCTTTCGGCCCTTGTCGATGACAACCACAGGCACACCGCGCAGACGGAAATACCCGCGTATCCACTTTGTCCTCAAAACGTCGTGCAGGTCGACTATGTGGGTGAATCCCTCGCGCTTCAACTCCCGGCTGAGACGACAGAGTCCCCACGGCCCTCGATAGGCGTGCAAGTCTACGGCACGCACGTGGGCATTGGGCGGAAGGCTTCGAAAAAAAGGCGCATAGTGGGCACGGGTCAACACCGTAATGTCTGCATGAGGGTGGCTGCGCGCCAGCGAGTCAATCACAGGTACGGTCATAGCCACATCGCCCAGCGCCGAAAAACGCATGACAAGCAGCTTCATGGGCTCCGCACGCTGACCCGAAAGACCGGAGGAAAGTACGTTATGATTCATTTTCAACAAGTGTTTTTCATCCCGCAACCGTATGAAAGTCACAGATTGTCTCCGGATGCCGCCGACTGATAGAGCACCGGATTCCAGTCGGGATCGTTATACATCTTCATTTGCTTGTACACCTTCATGTGTTTGCGACCGGCAGCCAGGTCGTCGAGCAGCTGACCGATGGCCGTGCACAAGTCGTCGCGTTGCTCACAAAGCACACGGAGCTTCTCACGAGCAGCCTGACGATGTTCCGGGCCTGTGCCCGAACGCGTCACCTCCTGCTCCATGTGGTAAATCTTCAGGTGCAAGATGGAAAGACGGTCAATGGCCCAGGCGGGACTTTCGGTGTTGACTGTGGCCGAAGGCAAAGGCTTCACGGCCTTGAACTGCTCCAAAAAATAACTGTCGATGCGCTCCACCAGATCGGTGCGCTCCTGATTCGAACGGTCGATGCGGCGCTTCAGCGACAGAGCTTCCACCGGATCGATGTGCGGATCGCGAATGAGGTCTTCCAAATGCCATTGCACCGTGTCAATCCAGTTCTTTAAATAAAGGGAATATGCCAACGAATGACGCTCGTAAGGATTGACAATGGGCTGATCCACTTGATCGAGGCGGTGATAGTCGAGCACAGATTGCTCGAAGATGCGGTTAAACAAAGAAATGTAGTCCATCTGTGCAAAGTCTGAAGGTGAAAGCGCAAAGCCCGGACGAGCCTGTGCTTCAGGCACGGAACTTTCAAAACGTAAAGGTAGGCATTTTCGTGAACACGGCAAGCGAGCGCAGAGCAATTTTCTCTCGACAGCCGGCTCGAAAGGCTTTGGAGAAAGATGTCTTCCGCCATAAAATTGCGTGCTTTGCCGCCGAAAACTGCGTACTAACGCAACTTTTGCTGCGTTAGTACGCGGCAAAAATTCCCTAAGCATCCGGCAAAATTTTCGTTAGTACGCAACAGAAGAGGGGATGCGTCCGTATGTAATCATTTGACGCACAGGTGGAATATCTTTCTCAAAAAAAGACGTAAAAAAGGCGGGACGTCGACGTCTCGCCTTTTTCTGACATGTGTCGGAAAGATGTTTTCCGCTATATCTTATATGTATCGATTTCTCCGGGGCTGAGTGTCTGGATGAAACGGGCGTGTTTGGACACTTCGGCCTCGGCAAGGTTCAGGTAGATAGCCACCGAAGGAGCAAACATATCCTGACGTGTGGCGTCGAGCACCAGCAGATGCCCCATGAGGATATGACCGGCCATTTCCACTAAGCGACGGGCGCAGAAGTCGAGGTATTGGGTATCTTTCTCTCCCGTCACCTTGTCGGTGGTTTCCCGGTAGAGGGCGGTCATCTGCTTCAGGCGGGCACGCAACGGCTCGAAAGCCGGAGCGCAGGGCATGGACTCATATTCGTTAATGCGCTTCAGATAGGTACCGGTGGTCACGTGGCGGATAGCTGCAACCACTTGAAGCTGAGAAGTTCCTTCGTAGATGGTGAGAATGCGGGCATCACGGTAGAGACGCTCACAAGGGTAGTCTTTCATAAAGCCCGAACCGCCGTGAACCTGTATGCAGTCGTAAGCATTCTGGTTGGCGTATTCGCTGGCAAACAGTTTCAGCATCGGAGTCAAAGCGTCGGCCATTTTCTGATGCTCCTTGTATTCGGCTTTCTCCTCGGCGGTGAGACGACGTTCCTGCTCTATGCCCTCGTAGGCCTTGTAGATGTCCACAAAGCGGGTGGTCTCATACAGCAAAGCGCGAGAAGCATCGAGTCTGGCCTTGATAACCGATACCATTTCAAAGACGGCAGGCATCTCAATGATGGCTTTGCCAAACTGACGGCGGTCGCGTGCGTACACCAAGGCTTCTTCGTATGCAGCCTGGGAGAGCCCCACCGATTGGGCACCCACACCAAGACGCGCGCTGTTCATCAGCGACATGACGTATTTGATGAGCCCCATGCGACGCGTGCCCACCAACTTGGCGGGGGTATTGCTGAACACCAATTCGCACGTGGGCGACCCCTTGATGCCGAGCTTGTTCTCGATACGTCGCACTTTGATGCGGTCGTCGTGCTTGTTGTCAACCACAAAGTAGGAGAGGCCACGCCCGTCGGTAGTCCCTTCTTCGGAGCGGGCAAGCACCAACTTGATTTGTGCGTCGCCGTTGGTGATGAAGCGCTTTACGCCGTTGAGATACCATTGTCCGTCGCGTTCGGTGGCTTTAAGTTGCACCGCCTGCAGGTCGGAACCCGCGTCGGGCTCGGTCAAGTCCATCGAGCAGGTCTCACCACGGCACACGCGCGGCAGAAACTCTTGCCGAATGTCTTCGGAGGCAAATTCGTAAAGGGTTTCCGCGCAGTCTTGCAGCCCCCAGATGTTGGCAAAACCGGCATCGGCACGGGAGACGAGCTCGGCAGCCATCACATAAGGAATCATGGAGAAGTTTAAGCCTCCGTAGCGGCGCGGCAGCGACATGCCGTAAAGACCCGCTTGAGCCAGGGTTTGGTGGTTCTGTTGCGTACCGGGAGCGTAAACGACCCGGTTGTTCACCACTTGCGGACCTTGGTGATCCACGCCTTCGGCGTTCGGGGCAATGATTTCACTGCATATCTCGCCAATGATTTCGAGCACCTTGTCGTAGCTGTCGAGTGCATCGGCTACATCGGCCGGAGCGTAGTCGTATTGGTCTTTGTCGGCAAAGCCGCGCTCTTTGAGTTCAACGATTTTCGGCATCAGCGGATGGGTGAGCTGATACTTCAGGGCGGGGTTGTCTTTGTAGAAGTTCATTGCTGTTGATGGTGACAGGAGACGGCCACGGCGCGGCGGGTCGTACCTCCGCCTTCAAAACGGGTCGCTCTCGGTTGTGACTGTTGTCTGCACCGGGCGTCCGGTGTCTATTTACTGTTTTTCTTGTAGTACTTAATCATCTTCGGGATGACCTCTTCCACCGTGCCAGTGATCACGTAGTCGGCCACCGCGTTGATGGGGGCATCCGGGTCGCTGTTGATGGAGATGACCATGGAGCTCTCTTGCATCCCGGCAAGGTGTTGTATCTGTCCGGAGATGCCGCAGGCAATGTACAGTTTCGGGCGGACGGTGGTGCCCGTCTGGCCAATCTGTCGTTCGTGTTCGGCGAAACCTGCATCCACTGCCGCACGGGAGGCGCCCACTTCTGCACCAAGGACGCCGGCCAACTCGTGGAGCAGCTGAAAGTTCTCAGCCGACCCTACGCCATAACCTCCGGAGACGATAATGGAAGCCGACTTCAAATCCACTTTCGACTGCTCCATGTGGCGTTCGAGCACTTGGATGACAAAATCAGCGTCGCTGACATATTTCGTTACGTCGAGCCTGATGGTTTCACCTTTGTAATGTGCGTCGCGAATCTCTTTCTTCATCACTCCCTCACGCACGGTGGCCATTTGCGGACGGCATTCCGGGTTGATAATCGTGGCTACAATGTTGCCCCCGAAAGCGGGACGAATTTGGTAGAGCAGGTTTCGATACGTCTTCCCGGCCTTCTTGTCTTCATGGTCGCCTATCTCGAGCGAGGTGCAGTCTGCCGTCAGTCCGCTGGAGAGTGCCGAAGAGACACGCGGTCCCAAGTCACGACCCACCGAAGTGGCACCCATCAGGACAATTTGAGGACTCAGTTCCTTGAACAAACTCACAAGAAGCGAAGTGTGAGGCAGCGACGTATAAGGCTCCATCCGGCTGTCGTCGGCCAAATAAAGGGCATCAACCCCGTAGGGGAACACTTGCTTGCCGACCTCATCCAAACGGCTACCCGCGGCAACCGCCCCTAACCGGCAGCCCAACCGATCGGCCAACGTACGGCCTTTGGTAAGCAACTCCAAACTGACATCGCCCACGATGCCGCCTTCCGTCTCAAGGTAGACCATCACGTCTCCTGACTTGCTCGCCGAGGGACGAACACTCTTTTCCTGACTGTTGTTTATGTTGTTCATGCTTGATTCGTAATTTAACGTCGATGCCGGGCCGGCTCTTCCTCGCAACGTCCGAGCCCGAGCTTATCCTATCGTGTGATTTGCTATTAGTTCTTTCATCAGGTCTTCCACTTGGTCGTCGGCCGAAGAAAGACGCTTGCTTTCCTTGGCGGTGAACACCACGCTTTCTATCTGTTTCACCTTCGTGGGCGAACCCGCCAGACCCAGCAGGTGGCTCTCGTGTTCTATGTCAGACGCACCCCATTCGCAGATATTCAAATAAGGACGTTGCACGTAGAGATTCTCCTCCTCCCCCGTTCGCTCAGAGGGGATGGTGGCACGCTTGTATTTCAACGTGAGCTTGGCGTGACGCGGACGACACGGAGCGGCCGAACCGTTGACCGTCACAAGCAGGGGAAGCGGACCACGTACCACCTCCACACCACGCTCCAAACGACGGCGAACGGTGATGTGCCCTTCGGAGAGGTCAAGGATTTCCTCGGCATAGGTAATCTGAGGCCAACCCAACTTCTCCGCCACCTGAGGACCCACCTGAGCAGTGTCGCCGTCGATAGCCTGCCGACCGCAAACAATAAGGTCGACCTTGCCCATCTTGCCAATGGCACACGACAAAGCGTAAGAGGTGGCCAAAGTGTCCGAACCGGCAAACTCGCGACCGCTGAGCACCACACCGGCATCTGCCCCGCGATACAGACTCTCGCGAACAATCTCGGCAGCACGCATCGGCCCCATGGTGAGCACCGTGACCGTCGCACCGGGAATGCTCTCCTTCAAACGAAGAGCCTGTTCGAGCGCATTCAAATCTTCAGGGTTGAAAATGGCCGGAAGAGCAGCGCGGTTCACCGTGCCGTCGGCCTTCATCGCATCTTTACCCACATTGCGCGTGTCGGGAACTTGCTTGGCAAGAACTACAATCTTGAAATCCATGTATTACGTCGTTTGGGTGAGTAGTCAAAAATACTTGTCCGCGGAAATTGCACCGCAAAAAAACTGCACAAATGTAGTTGTTTTTTGCAATTCTGACAACACATCCTCTTTTTTTGTTGGGGAAGGCCAACAAGCCGGGTTCAAACTAAGGGAAAAATACACTACAATGAGCCCTTCCGCTGCGTGCTTTCCCGTCGCGCGCCGCGTACTTACGCAGCAGAAGAGGAAAAACAAAAGGAATGAAACGGAATGTAACAGGCAGGAAATGCAGGCTTTACTCCCGGGGTGTTGCGGGCAGGCGGAAAGTGACCGCGGCGCTTCGGCTCACCCACGCAGCGGATTCCATCCTTGCGCTTTCAGGGCGATTTCCTCACCTTGACGGCCGACAAGGTGCAGACCCTGCTCCGGTGGAGTCATATAGCCCACGATGCCGATGCTGTCGATGCCGATGATTTTGTCGTAGTCGTCGAGCTTGACGGTGAAAAGCAACTCGTAGTCTTCCCCGCCGTTCAGCGCAGCGGTGACGATGTTCATGTTCAACTCTTCGGCCATCAAAGCGGCTTCGTAGTTGATGGGTATCTTGTCTTCATACACGCGGCAACCGGTGTGGCTCTGCGTGCAGATGTGTATCAACTCCGACGACAATCCGTCAGAGATGTCCATCATGGCGGTAGGCACTACGCCCTTCTCGCGCAGTTGCAAGATGACGTCTCGACGGGCTTCCGGCTTCAACTGGCGTTGCAGGATGTAGCTGCGCCCCTCAAAGTCGGGTTGTACGTCAGGATGTCCGTCGAAGACGAGCTTCTCGCGTTCGAGCAGCTGCAGCCCCATGTAAGCGGAACCCAAGTCGCCCGACACGCAGATGAGGTCGTTGGGGCGAGCCCCGTTGCGATAGACAATTTTTCCCTCTTCGCCCTCACCCATGCAGGTGATACTGATGGTCAAACCGGTGAGCGAGGCCGACGTGTCGCCACCCACCAAGTCCACACCGTAGCGCACGCAGGCCAGGCGGATGCCGTCGTAAAGCTGCTCCAAATCTTCCACAGAGAAACGTTTCGACACCCCGAGCGATACGGTGATTTGTTTCGGCTCACCGTTCATTGCATAAATATCGGAAAAATTGACCACGGCTGCCTTGTAGCCAAGATGCCGGAGCGGCACGTAAACCAAGTCGAAATGGATGCCCTCCAAAAGCAGGTCGGTGGTGACCAAGGTGTGCTTGCCCGCATGATGGAGCACCGCAGCGTCGTCGCCCACCCCTTTCAGGGTAGAAGGGTTGACACTCTTGAAAGGTGATGCCAAACGCTCAATAAGGCCAAATTCGCCCAAAGAGGCTATTTCCGTGCGTTTCATTTGTTGAAAAGTGAAATTAAAAACGTTCGATTTTCTCCACGCGTCGCCGGTGACGGCCGCCCTCGAAGTCGGTGGAAAGAAACGTGTCGACAATGGTCATGGCCTCGGCCGTGGTGATGAAGCGGGCGGGAAGAGAAAGCACGTTGGCATCGTTGTGGCCACGAGCTAAGGCGGCCAACTCGGCAGTCCAACACAGAGCGGCTCGCACAAAGGGATGACGATTGGCTGCCATGCTCACCCCGTTGCCACTGCCGCAACAGGCAATGCCCATTTGGCAACGACCCGTAGCGACGGCCTCGGCCATCGGGTGGGCAAAGTCGGGATAGTCCGCACTGTCGGCCGAGTGAGCCCCAAAGTCGCAAATGGAGCAGGCGTATGCCGCCTGAAGGTGGCGAATGATTTCACACTTCAGCTCGTAACCCGCGTGATCGCTGCACACGGCTATCTTCAGCTCGTCGAGAGGTTTCATGAGAGGCGTGTAATGTATTAAAAATCAATCTTCCGCTGCGTACTAACGAAAATTTTGCCGGGTTAGTACGCAATCGTTGCTGCGTTATTACGCGCTGTGCGCTGCGTAAGCACGCAAGAGAAGAAGGGATACGAAGGGAGAAAAGAGGCGATTTTTTCGAGTCATTGAATTTAAAGGATAAAAAATGCGGATGTTTTGCGAAGGTCGGCGTATTAGGCGTATGCTGCCACGTCGTCGGCGGTGATCTGCTTCCCTCCCAATATGATGAGTCGCTCCACCACATTGCGCAGCTCGCGTATGTTGCCCGGCCAGGAGCGACTGCGGAGTGCCTCTATTGCGTCGGGGGAAAACATCCGGGTGGGGATGCCTTGCTCGGCGCAAATCAGCTCGGAGAAGTGAGCGACCAAAAGAGGAATGTCTTCTTTGCGCTCGTCGAGCGTGGGGATGTGTATGGGGATGACGTTCAGACGGTGGAACAGGTCTTCGCGGAAGTGCCCTTTCTCTATCTCGCTTTTCAGGTCTTTGTTGGTGGCGGCCACCACCCGCACGTCGACCTTGATGGTTTTGTCGCTACCCACGCGGCTGATTTCGCTCTCTTGTAACACGCGCAGCACTTTGGTCTGGGCCGCCGGGCTCATGTCGCCTATCTCATCCAAGAAGATGGTGCCCCCGTCGGCTTGCTCGAACTTGCCTTTTCGTTGCTTTACCGCCGAGGTGAATGCCCCTTTCTCGTGTCCGAAAAGCTCGCTCTCTATCAGCTCGGAGGGGATGGCCGCGCAGTTCACCTCCACCATCGGGGCGCCGGCGCGTGGGCTTTGCAGGTGCAGCAGATGAGCCACCACCTCTTTGCCCGTACCGTTGGCACCGGTAATCAGCACGCGGGCATCGGTGGGAGCCACCCGTTCGACAAGTTGCCTGACCTTCTCTATGCCGGGAGAGCAACCTATCAGCCGGTGTTTGCGGCCGATTTTCTTTTTCAGGGCTTTTGTCTCCACCACCAAGCCGCCTTTGTCCAAGGCGTTGCGCACTGTTATCAGCAGCCTGTTGAGGTCGATGGGTTTTTCGATGAAGTCGAAGGCACCTCGCTTGATGGCCTCCACGGCTGTCTCTATTGTGCCGTGTCCGGAGAGCATCACCACCGGAATGTCCGTTGTCCGCTCCATGAGAGCCTCGAGCAGCTCCATGCCGTCCATACCGGGCATCTTGATATCCGAAAGAACGAGGTCAAACGATTCTTTGTCCACCGCCTGAAGGGCTTGCGGCGCACCTTCGGCCACCGTCACGGTGTGTTGCTCAAATTCGAGTATGTCTTTCAACGTATGGCGGATGCTCCGCTCGTCGTCGACAACGAGTATGTGTGCCATGAATACCCTTTTGCGATAGACTTACGCCGGCGCGTGTTTGTCACAAGGCCGTGCTTGCCGGACGGTTGGCGGCGTGTGGGTGTATATAACAGATGTCAATGAGACGGCGTGAGATTTGCCTTATAGGTCGGCTCCGATGTCTCGACGGTAGTATTTCCCTTCGAAGTCGACAAGTTCGGCGTTGGCATACGACTGCCGCAGGGCTTCCTCCGCCGTTGCTCCGTAAGAGCTCAGGGCGATGACGCGCCCGCCGGCCGTGACGGTCGTCCCTTCTTTGCTGACTGTGCCTGCGTGGAAGGCGATGCTGCCTTCCACCCGGTCGAGCCCTTCGATGGGGAATCCTTTCGCGTAAGACTCGGGGTAGCCGCCCGATACGAGCATGACAGTGGCCGCACAGCGTTCGTCGAACTCCACGGTCTTTTGATCGAGGCTGCCGGTGGCAACCCCGTCGAACAGGTCTACCAAGTCCGACTTGATGCGAAGCATGACCACTTCGGTTTCCGGGTCACCCATACGGGCATTGTATTCAATCACATAAGGGTCACCGTCGACATTTGTCAGACCGAAGAAGATAAAGCCTTTGTAGGTGATACCTTCCTTCCGCAGGCCTTCTATGGTTGGTTTGACAATGCGTTCTTCGACCTTTTGCATGAAGTCAGCCTTGGCAAACGGCACGGGCGAGACAGCACCCATGCCGCCGGTATTCAAGCCGGTATCGCCTTCACCGACGCGCTTGTAGTCTTTCGCCTCGGGCAATATTTTGTAGTGTACTCCGTCGGTGAGTGCAAACACCGAGCATTCGATGCCGCGGAGATATTCCTCGATGATAACTGTTTTGCTCGACTCTCCGAATTTCCCTTCGAGCATGGCGTAGAGCTCAGTCACTGCCTCGTAGAAGTCGTTGATCACCAGCACGCCTTTACCGGCTGCCAACCCGTCGGCTTTCAGTACGTAGGGTGGAGACAGCTCTTTCATGAAGGCCACTGCCCGGTGCACCGTCTTGTCCGTCACACTCAGGTGGCGAGCGGTGGGGATACCGTGACGGAGCATGAACTGCTTGGAGAAGTCTTTGCTGCCTTCCATGCGGGCGGCGGCTTTGTTGGGACCGATGACGGGGATGTGTTTCAGCTCCTCGTGGGCGGTAAAGTAGTCAACCAAGCCTTTCACCAACGGGTCTTCCGGCCCCACCACCACCATGTCGATGTCGTGTTCGGTCACCGCCTGGCGGATGCCGGCAAAATCGTCCGTTGCCACGGGCAGGTTGGTGCCTATCGACGAGGTACCCGCGTTTCCTGGGGCGATAAAAAGGCGCGACACGCGTTCGCTCTGGGCTATCTTCCACGCCAAGGCATGCTCGCGTCCGCCTGAGCCGAGAAGTAGAATGTTCATGTCTGCTTGGGATTTAAACACCGCCACCCCTCGATTCTTTGGTGTACAATCAAATTCATCAAAACTCGAAAAAACTATCCTGAGGAGGTGGCGGCTTTAATACAAGCAAAGGTATAAATAATTTTCGGGCTGCAAAACAGCTCGTATGCCTTTTGTTTTTCAATCCACTGAGCGAGGCCGCGTTTTTTGTTGTTTATTCGCCCCTTTTCGCTGCGTTAGTACGCGGCAAAATTCCCTAAGCATCCGCCGGAGGGGTGTCATGCTTGGTCGAAAAGTCCGGTGGAGAGGTAACGTTCGCCGGTGTCGGGAAGGATGACCACGATGCGGCGTCCGGCGTTTTCCTGTCGGCATGCCAGGCGTCCGGCCGCATCGAGTGCTGCCCCTGAGGAGATGCCCACCAACAGGCCTTCGGTGCTCACGGCGAGTCGGGCGGCCCGTCGGGCATCGTCACCTGCGACGGTGATCACCTCGTCGACCACGGTTGCGTCGTAAATGTCGGGCACGAATCCGGCTCCTATGCCTTGCAGAGGATGTGCCCCGGGCTTACCACCCGATAGCACGGGCGATGCGGCCGGTTCGACGGCCACCACGCGCAGGGCAGGTTGCAGTTCCTTGAGTCTTCGCCCTGTGCCGCTTATCGTCCCGCCGGTGCCTACTCCTGCCACAAACAGATCGATGCGGCCGGCCGTGTCGCGCCATATCTCTTCGGCGGTGGTGGCGGCGTGTATGGCGGGGTTGGCAGGGTTGGTGAATTGGCTCAAGATGATACCTCCATTGGTTTGGCACAGGCGTTGGGCTTCGGCGATGGCTCCTGACATGCCTTGCGCGCCGGGGGTGAGGACCAGCCGGGCACCTAAGGCGGCCAGCAGTTGGCGACGTTCGAGGCTCATGGTTTCGGGCATGGTGAGGATGAGTCGGTAGCCTCGCATGGCCGCCACCCATGCCAACCCGATGCCGGTATTGCCGCTGGTGGGCTCCACGATGGTGCCTCCCGGGAGCAACAAGCCGTCGCGCTCGGCGGCCTCGACCATGGCCAGGGCAACGCGGTCTTTGACACTGCCGCGGGGGTTGAAACTTTCTAATTTGGCCACAAGTTGTGCCTGTGCGCCTATCGCCCGGGCATAAGCATTGAGCGACACAAGGGGAGTGTTGCCGACCAAATCGGCTAAATTGCGTGCGATACGTTCTTTCATTTGTTTGGTGTTTAGGTTGTTTTTCCCCGGCTGTGAACGGACTGCCGGGGTGGGATTGCTTACAAAGGTAGGTCTTTTCCTTGACGAACGCGCCCTTGTTGTCGTCTCGCCCGACAGGGGCACCGGGTTGCCGGCATTTTTTTCGGCTTGAAAGCTCGCTTTTGCATCAGGGGAAAGCACTACTTTTGTACGCCTCCTTGGGCGTGGAGATGCTTTCTCCCAAGGTTTCGGACAATAAGGCAAGGTGTATGGACAGCGGTCGGGCGACAGCTTATGTGAAGGAAAAACTTTGGACGCGGAGCTTCGTGGCGATGTGCGCGTCTAATTTCCTGTTGAAATTTGCCTTTTATCTGCTCCTGCCGGTATTGCCGCTTTACATCATGGAGGACTTTGGGGCGAGCAAGACGGTGGTAGGCGTGGTGGTGTCGTGTTACACGGTGGCCGCGCTGATGGTGCGTCCGATGGCGGGATTCGTATTTGACCTGTATGCCCGCCGTCCAGCTTACCTGTTGGCCTATTTCCTTTTCGTCTTTTGTTTTGTGGGATATGTGGCGGCCGCGAGCATCGCCATGTTGGTGCTGGTGCGCATCATGCACGGGGTGACCTACGGCATGGTGAGCACGGCCGGACACAGCTTCGTGGTCGACATCATGCCTTCCTCTCGCCGGGGTGAGGGATTGGGCTATTTCGGGGTGGCCAACAACATTGCCATGGCTGCCGGGCCGATGATCAGTCTGTTCATCTACGAGCACACGGCTCATTTTCCCACCATCTTTTATGCCGTGATGGGCAGCGGCGTGATGGGTTTTCTGATTGCCAATATGATAAAGTCGAAAAAAACGGATGTCCGTTTGGAGCCCGACACCCGTCGGTTGATGGTGCTCGACCGTTTCTTTTTGCTGAAGGGGCTCGGTGGCGGTGCCTGCCTGCTTTTCATGGCAGCTCCTTATGGCATGATAACGACCTATGTGGTCATCTACGGACGCCAATTGGGCATCGAAAGCAGTATGGGTATCTTTTTCCTGCTTATGGCCTTGGGGCTTATTGCCTCGAGACTGTTGGCCGGCAGGTGGGTGGATCGCGGACTCCTGCTGCCGATCATCGGGAACGGCACTTGGGTGGTGATGTTTGCCTACCTGACACTCTCCTCGCTGCTCAAGCTGCAGCTGTTGGCCGGCGGCACAGGGGTGACGCTCCTCTTCTATGGCGTGGCCGTGGCGCTCGGTGTGGGCTACGGCATGCTATTCCCTGCCTACAACACGCTCTTTGTCAACTTGGCGCCACACAACCGCCGCGCCACGGCCTCATCGACCTACCTCACCAGTTGGGACATCGGAATGGGCTTGGGGCTGATGGTAGGGGGGCGCATCGCCGACACGGCGGGCGGCTTGCCCCTGTGCTATTTCGTGGGGGGCTTGTCGGTAGCCGTCTCATTGGTGATATTCAAAAAAATAGCCGGCCCGCACTATCGGAGGAACAAGGTGAATGACTGAACAATTTTCCGATTGACTTTCCCTGCTCTTTTTCTCTGCAGACATCGGCTCGATACCTTTGCAGAGAGGCTTCCGCTGCGTGCTAACGAAAATTTTGCTACGTACTAACGCAACAAAAAATGCGTACTAACGCAGCGAAAATTGCGTTAGTACGCAGCGCGAGCCGGGTTAGTACGCAGCAAAAGGGGGTTGTAAAGGTTCAAATTGTCGAGTTACTGCAGGGCGGCGATACCTTCTTTCAAGGCGGCGATTTTGCTCTCTGCGTCGGCTTTCTTTTTCCGTTCGGCTTCCACCACGGAGGGTTTGGCATGGGTCACAAACTTCTCGTTGCTCAGCTTTTTCATCACCGAGGCAAGAAAGCCTTCATAATAGGCAAGGTCGGCTTGCAACTTTTTCTTCTCTTGTTCCACGTCGAGCAGCTTGCCTATGGGCACGGCATACTCTGTGGTTCCTACCAAGAACGAGACGACTCCGGAGGCCTTGCCGGTGGCAGGTTCGATGCTTTCGATGTTCCCCATTTTTCGGATGACCGCATCGAAGGCTGCGTTGTGCCCCGCGCCGGTGTGCAGGGTGAGGGGAGTTTTGTGTGCAATGTTTTTCTGCAGGCGCACCGTTCGGATGCCGGCGATGATTTCCTTCGTATGGCCGAATGTCTCTATTAGCTCCTGATCGGTGTGGCCGGGTCGGGGCATGGGTGCCACGGTGATGCTCTCCCCTTCAGCCCTTTGCTCCAACGCTTGCCATAGTTCTTCGGTGATGAAGGGCATGAAGGGGTGCAGGGCGCGCAGCTGTGCGTCGAAAAAGCCGAGCGTGGTGCGGTAGGTGAGCTCGTCTATCGCCTGGCCGTAGGTCGGCTTTACCATTTCGAGATACCAGGCCGAAAACTCGTCCCAAAACAGTCGATAAAGTTGCATGAGTGCCTCGCTCAGGCGGTATTTGCCGAAGAGGTCGTCTATCTCGGAGAGGGTTTTGTCAAGTTGCGCTTGAAACCAGAGGCCGGCTCGTCGGGCTGCGTCGGGCTGCTCGACGGGGGCAGGCTGCCAGCTCTTGACCAATCGGAAGGCGTTCCATATTTTATTGTTGAAATTGCGCCCTTGTTCACACAGTGCATGGTCAAACAGCAGGTCGTTGCCCGCCGGGGCGGAGAGCAGCAAGCCCATACGCACCCCGTCGGCACCGTATTGGTCGATCAGTTCGAGCGGATCGGGCGAGTTGCCGAGCGACTTCGACATCTTTCGCCCGAGCTTGTCGCGCACAATGCCCGTGAAATAGACATGCCGGAAGGGCAT
>CAYPFZ010000016.1:20005-21943 GCA_964410225.1 uncultured Paludibacter sp. | reverse complement strand
CGCTGCGCGCCGCGTAAGTACGCAGCAAAATTTTCGTTAGTTGGCAGCGGAAGCGATCACCAGTTGGCCACCGTGTCGTTGTAGATCTGGTCGGTGATGTCTTCTACCATGAGCGTGATCAGCTCGTCTTGCACGTCGTTCAGCATTTGGTTGCTGTCAAAGGTTTGCGAGGCGGAGTAGCGTTTCTCGAAATCGTCTTCGGGGTTTTGTCGGTTGGTGAAGCGCACGTTCACCGTGAGTGTGAGGCGGGTTTGTGCGGCCAAGGCATCTGTGCCGATAGACAGCGCCACGTAGTCGTAGCCCACAATCTCGCCCTGCAGGTCGAGGTCGCCGCCGCTGCGCAACAGTTCCAGCTTCGTCTGCCGCGTGTATTTGTCGCGGAGGGCTTCGGAGAAGGTGCTCGCGAGCGGTGCGTAGACCAGTTCGGCCATGTTCGGAAAGTCGCTGATCGAAATGGATTTCGTCTTCGTGTAGTCGATGGACGCGCCGTTGAATTTGTACGACACGGTGCAGGCTGCCACCATCACCGCACATAGCGCAACAGACATGTATGCGTGTAGCTTTTTCATATCAATTTGGTTGAGGGTTGTGGAGAAGGAGTCGTGACCCGCGTCGTGCCGCCTTTACTCCAAGCCATATTCGTTTATTTTCCGATAGAGGGTGCGTTCGGAGATTTGCAATTCGGCGGCCACTGCCTTGCGACGGCCTTTGTGTTTTTCAAGTGCCTTGACTATCATTTGTTTCTCCATTTCCTGCAAGGTCATGGGTTTATGTTCGACCACTTCCTGGTATTCCGCCTCGTCGTTGTCGGCTGTCGTGCCGGCATAGCGCGAAGTGTCTGTCGCGGGTCTTTCGTTCACATATTCCACCGTTGGCGTGGGGGCGAAGAGGGTGCTGTCGTCGCGTTTGATGATGGCCGGTGTGCCGTATGACAAGTTGTCGGCTCCCAAATCGCGGGCTTTGCCGCCTGTCATCTCGTGCACCAACGCTTTCAGGTCGTTGATGTCTTTTTTCATGTCGAAGAGCACTTGGTAGAGTATCTCCCGCTCGTTGTTGAACGTCCGCCGGGAGCGTGGTTCGAGCAGCGCGGGCAAGTGTTCCATGTCGTTTTTGGGTAAATATGAACGGAGGGTGAGCTCGTCGACTTCGCGCTCTTGCTCGATGACGGAAATCTGCTCGGTGATGTTTTTCAGCTGACGGACATTGCCATTCCAGTAATACGACGTGAGGGCGGCCTTCGCCCCGTCGGTCAGTCTCACCGGGGGCATGTTGTATTTCTCGGCAAAGTCGTGTGCGAATTTACGGAACAGCAGCACGATGTCTTCTTTCCGCTCTCTCAACGGGGGGACGTAGATGGGCACGGTGTTGAGCCGGTAGTACAGGTCTTCACGGAAGCGTCCGTCTCGCGTAGCCTCAGACATGTTCCGATTGGTGGCTGCCACCACGCGCACGTTCGTCTTCTGCGTTTTCGACGAGCCAACCTTGATAAACTCACCCGTTTCCAACACGCGCAGCAGCCTCACCTGGGTGGAAAGGGGCAGCTCGCCCACCTCGTCGAGGAAGATGGTACCGCCGTCGGCCACCTCGAAATAGCCCTTGCGGTCGGAAGTGGCGCCGGTGAAAGAACCCTTTTCGTGACCGAACAACTCAGAGTCGATCGTCCCTTCGGGGATAGCTCCGCAGTTCACCGCAATGTACGCACCGTGTTTGCGATGGCTGTAGTGATGGATGATTTGCGGAAAACTCTCTTTTCCCACGCCGCTCTCACCGGTGATGAGCACCGACAAGTCGGTGGGTGCCACCTGTATGGCTATGCTCACGGCACGATTCAACGCCTCGGAAGTGCCTATTATGCCGAAACGTTGCTTCACCGCCAATATATCTGCTTGTTGTATCATGAAGCCTGCAATTATGTCATCGAAATGCTGCCAAATTTAC
>CAYPFZ010000016.1:12508-19905 GCA_964410225.1 uncultured Paludibacter sp. | reverse complement strand
CGTTCACCGTTTCGACATTTATGTATATTTTTGTACGCAGTATAGAACGCAGCGGATAGTTACATGCTTGAACTGGCGATAAAGGGATTCATCATCGGGTTGTGCGTTTCGGTTCCTCTGGGGCCTATCGGCATGCTGTGCGTGCAACGCACCTTGGTGCGCGGACGCAAACACGGGATTGTGACCGGTTTGGGTGCCACCGCCTCCGATTTGACCTACATGTTCATCACGCTGTTTTTCCTGCAGTTTGTCATCGGCTTCGTCGAGGCGCACCAATCGGTGTTTCGCTCGTTGGGGGCACTGGTGGTCATCTTTTTCGGTGCGTTCATCATCAAGAGCCGCCCTTCGTCGCAGACGCAACCTCACGTGAATTCGAAAGGAAGCCTGCTGAGCGACTGCGCCACCGCCTTCGGGCTGACATTCTCCAACCCGCTCATTCTCTTTGTGCTCATCGCGCTCTCCGCACGTTTCAATTTTTTGTCAGACAAGAGTCCTTTTGCCGCCCACCTGGTGGGCATAGGGTTCATGCTGCTGGGTGCCACCTCGTGGTGGCTGCTGCTCACCTATCTTGTGAGCCACGTGAAAAACAAGTTGGAGTTCCGCCAGCTGGGTATGATAAACGTCATCATGGGGAGCATCATCATCGTGATAGGATGCGTGGGATTGATTTCCGGCCTGATCTGACCGGCTGATGCGGGAGTTTATTGCAGGGGGCTGAACAGGCGCGCAACCGACTCGCAGAGTCTTATCCACCGCTTGCGATTCGTCCAGTCTTCCAAACGCATTTCCTTGCATTTTCCTTTGTCACGCACGAAAAGCTCACGCAGTTGGCAGGCGGTTACCTTGTCGTAGATGAAGGCGTTCAGCTCGAAGTTTTGGTTGAAACTGCGTTCGTCCAAGTTGCACGAACCGACGATGGAGACGAAATCGTCGATGACGATGGCCTTGCTGTGCAGGAAGCCGTTGCCGTAGCGCAACACACGCACTCCGGCTTCGAGCACCTGGCCCATGTAGCTGGAGGTGCTGGCGTCGGTGAAGCGCGAGTCGGAGCGCGTCGGTATCATCAGCTGCACGTCGACACCGCTCAAGGCGGCCATTTGGATGGCACCCAACACCAGATCGTTGGGAATGAAGTAGGGAGAATGGATGTAAACGTATCGTGTGGCCGACATGATGGCAGCGGCGATGCCTTGCATGATGGCCTCCCAGTCGGTGTCAGGCCCGCTGGAGACAATCTGCACTAAGTTGGGAGTGAATCTTTTCGGGGCGGGGAAATACCTCTCGTCGGTGATCAGCTCGCGCTCCACAAAATGCCAGTCGAGAAGGAACTGCATCTGCAATCCGTGGGTGGCAGCCCCTTCGATGCGCACTACCGTGTCGCGCCACTTGCCAAGATAATTACCCTTTAGATAGCGGTCGGCCACGTTGACGCCGCCTGTGAAGCCCACCTTCCCGTCGACCACCACGATTTTCCGATGGTTACGGTAGTTGATTTTATTCCTTCCCACGCGCAGACCCAACGGCAGGAACGGACGGACATGCACGCCCGCTTCTTTCAGACTATGAATGTATTTGGCCGACATGGAGAGTCGCAGACTGCCCCAGTAGTCATAAATCATCCTGACGCAAACTCCCTCACGCGCCTTGCGTATGAGCAGCTCGCGCAGGTGGTTGGAAGTGTCGTCGTCGGCAAAAATGAAAAACTCGATGTGGATATGGTCGCGCGCCCCCTCGATGGCCTGAAAAAACGACTCGAAGGTGCTCACCCCGTCAGAAAGAACGTCAATCTTGTTGTGGCTGTAGCCCGCAGCACCGCTGTTGCGGTAAAGCAGGTTGATGACGTTGAGTTGGTTGTTGTCTATGTAGCTCGTGTCGAGTTTTGACAAGTCGAACGATGCCACGGGACGGTCGGTGAGATGCTGTATCGTGTTCTTTTCGACAAATTTCTTCTTCCGGTAGTCTTGCCCGATGGAGATGAACAACAGCAAGCCCAGACCCGGAAGGAAGATGAGCACCAATATCCACGATAGCGACTTAGACGGATTCCTGTTTTCCAACAAGATGACCGCTATAGACGAGAAGATGACGTATGCGTAAAACGCTACGAAGACGATGGTTAAAAGCTCGGACATACAATAGGGGCTGTTCTTCCGATAAAGTTCAGTCGGAGTGGGTCATCGCAGGGGGCGGTCGTTCTGCATCATCCGTTTCCAGGCCGGGACGTTCTCGATGTAGTCTCGTTGTCGGTCGTCCTCCAGCTGGTCAAGGGTGAATTCCGGCATTTCGTCCTCTGAAAACGCCTCTTCTTTTTGGCTGCCTTCGCGCGGCTTGTAATATTCCTTCATGGCTCTTCTGAGTTGTTCCTCCTCTTCGGGCGTTCTCCCGCCTGTCAGCTCGGTGGCCGCTCCCGCCGACTGGCCGTTGACTTCAAACGGGACTTTAGACACGGACTGTCTTGACACAACATTTCTCCGCCTTTCGGGCATACCGGGTATGTCACTCACGTCAAAGCCGGTGGCAACCAAAGTTATCTTTACCTTGTCCTCAAGAGAGTCATCGAAGGCGGCACCCCAAATGACATCCACATCTTCGCCCACCTTATCCATGAACTCGTTCAGCTCTTTGCTGATTTCCTCTATTTTGATCTGATTTTGGCTGGAACAATAAAGCTGCAGGAGCATTTTCCTTGCCCCCCGCACGTCGTTCGTGTTCAGCAAAGGAGAGTTGAGCGCATCTTCTATGGCCCGCGTAATACGATGTTCGCCCGAGGCAAAGCCCGTGTTCATGATGGCGAGCTTACCGTCTTTCATCGTGTTGTAGACGTCGGCAAAATCGGTATTGATGTAGGCCGGTATGGTTATTATCTCGGCGATACCCTTGGCAGCACTTGTCAGCACGTCGTCGGCCTTTGCGAAGGCGTTGCTCAAAGAGAGGTCGGGGTAGATGTCATGCAACCTCTCGTTGTTTATCACCAAGAGGGCATCCACACATTCGCTCAGGGCGGCCACACCCTCCAAGGCGCGCAGAATCTTCGGACGCCGCTCGAAAGCAAAGGGGATGGTTACGATGCCGACGGTGAGAATGCCCAACTCGCGCAGTGCCCTGGCTATCACCGGTGAGGCACCCGTACCGGTACCTCCGCCCATACCTGCCGTGATGAACACCATCCGGGTATCGTCTATCAGCAGCTCCTGTATCTTGCCAATCGACTTTTCGGCAGCCTCACGCCCGCGCTCGGGGATGCCGCCTGCACCCAATCCGTCGCCCATGAGCACCTTTGTCGGTACGGGCGACTTTCTCAAGGCTTGCTCGTCGGTGTTACACACAACGAATGACACGTCGGTTATCCCTTGGCGGAACATGTTGCTCACGGCATTGCCGCCACCGCCGCCCACACCGATAACTTTGATTTTTGACGAATCGGCCACAGGCAAATCAACGGGCAGTTCTTCTTCCAAATAGTCCATATCGATCGATTTAATTGCGCGGTTCGCGAATATCTTTTCAAAACTCCTGCAAACTTCCTTGCTTTTCGTGTTTTGATACCTCTTTGATTCAAAGGCTCAAAAACTCGCCTTTTGCCCCTTTGCAAGCCCTCTTCTGCTGCGTGCTTTGGAAATTTTCACGGCGTACTTACGCAGCGCCGACGGAGTTAGTACGCAGCAAAAATTCTGTTAGTACGCAAGCGGAGGCGCGATGCTTTGCTGCGGCGTGTTGCTTGGCGGCGTGTTGCAGAAGCATTTTATTTCAAATAGTTATCATCTTCGAACAGTTTTCTCATCCAGGTGCGTGTCTTGTCTGCGAAAGTCTTTGATGAGTTGCTTTTTGTTGTCTTCGGGGTTTTCACCGGTTCCGGCTCTTGTGTCGGCCGGTTTGTTTCCGTGTAGTCGTGCAGCAGCAACACGGTGCCTATTTGTTGTGAAAAGACCGGGTCGGAGAACCTTTTGTCGGTGTCGTCGCTCAGGTGGGCTGCGTGGCTGCCGAGGCGCACGGGCAGTCCGGTTTTTTCTTCCACAAAGTCGGCCACGGCATGCAGTTTGGCTCCACCTCCTGACAGCACGATGCCTGCGGCTATTTCGAACGGTGTTTCTGTCAATGCTTTGAAGATGGGGGTCATCATTTCCGTCAGGCGCATTTCTATAACGGTGGCCAGGAAATCGGTATCGATTTTCACGGGGGGTGCGCCTGCCTCGGATGAGGGTATCTGTATGCGAATCGGCGAGCCGACCATTCGCCTGAGCGCCGAACCTTTCAGGCATTTCAGCCGTTCGGCATCTCTTTGACTGATGCCTAACTCCCGGATGTCATGGGTTATGTTTTTCCCGCCGAGGGGTACGACGAGCAGCTGCTGCAACACTCCTTGTGCGTAGACGGCCAATGTGGTGGTTGTGGCACCGAGGTTGATGAGCGCGCAGCCGGCTTCGCGTTCCTCGTCGGTGAGCAACACTTCTGACAGGGCTTCCACACCCAAGGGCATGTAGGGGTCGAGCGTCAGGTTTTGTGTGCGCACGAAGCAGCGTTCCAACTCTTGTTTGATGTCGGCATTGCCCACAATCAGATTGTAGTATACGGTCAGCTCGTTCCCTCGTTCCCCCTCCGGGTCATCCATGCGGATTCCATCTAATTCGTAGTGAAGCGGGATGGCATCGTACACCATGACGTCGGGCTGGCGGACGGAGATGTAACATTCGCTGTCGATTTCTTCGAGCAGTTCCGGGGTCACCCTGCGACCGCTTCCCACCGGGCGGGTCAGACGAAACGGTACTTGTTTCATCGTTTTGGCATTCAGACTCACGCAAAGGGTTTTTACCTCCGGCAGGTGGGCGCTGTTTTGTAACAGGCGTGCCAGCTCGTTGATGGTGAAGGCCACTCTTGATGGCTGCTCGACGAAACCGTATCTCACGCCCTCGGCCTGCTTCGTCTCCACGGAAACGATGCGGACTTTCCTCTCGCCGACCACCTCTGCTGCCATTACAGAGAGGTGCGAACTGCCAAAATCTGCCACTACGTATATCATAAATTTCTTGTTTCGTCTGCCAACAGGTGTAAATGTCCGGTTCGGGTGTGCGTCGGCGTGCGACGGCTTGTGTCTGTCGCCGGTCAGTAGCGGGTGCAGACCACTTGTCCCTTGAAACGCAAATCTACGGTTTTATATCGATTCCAGCCGATCACATTGAAGCCTTTGGTGTAGAGCTTTTGCAACTTGGCGAGTTTCTCTTTGCTTCCGTCGAGTTCGCCCAAGAGGATGATGCTGTCACCCACACGGGGCACTAACTCCACCATTTTGTCGGGGCGGATATGAATTTGCTCCACCTGGGCGTTCCAGAAACTGTTGCTTTCGAGGAAGGTCACAAAATCGAATATCTCTCCTGATGCCATCTCGCGGGTCACACTGCCTGTCACCACCGGCAAGTAGGCGGCATAGCCGCGCGGTACGTGCACCACGCACCGCTCGTTGTCGACATAGTAGTTGTCGCTCCCGACGACGTGAAATTTCAAAACGCGTTGACAGATGCGCATTCGCGCCACGCCCGACGGGGTGAGGTAACACTCCACCGACTTGATCAGTTCGCTGTTGCCTAATGTTTCCTCTATCAGTTCGGTGTTTATCTCGTTCCTTTTTTTGCCCACCGGGTGGAGTCCGGCAGCGTGGAGCATGGCTTCTATCTCGCTGTCGGCAATCAAGCGCTTGTTGCCGTCACGGGTGAAGATGAGCTCCAAGTTCGTGCATACGGTGGCCTGCTGTCGGTTTGAGAAGGTCTTTACGGCAAACAGCAGGTAGGCCACGGCCACGGCCGCCGTCACACACCAAGCCACGGTATGCCACCTCGTTTTCTTCATTCAAAAACAGCCTTGCCCGCAAGAGGCGGAGGTTCAATACTTTTCCTTTTCTTTCAGCATCCGGCTTATCTCCGGCACGAAACGGTCGATGTCGCCTGCGCCGAAAGTGACCAGCACGTCCAACTCCTTTTGGCTCAGCAAAGATAAGAGATTTTCTTTTGAACACAAGATCTTGTTTTTCAAATTCACCTCATCGAAGATGATCGACGAGCTCACGCCGGGCAGGGGTTTTTCACGCGCCGGGTAGATGTCGAGCAGCAGCAATTCGTCTAATTCGGAGAGTGCCTCGGCGAAACCGGAGGCAAAGTCTCGCGTGCGACTGTAGAGGTGGGGTTGGAAAACGCCGGTGACTCTCCTGCCGGGGTAGAGCTCGCGGATGGAGCGGATGCCCGCCGTCAGCTCCACAGGATGATGGGCGTAGTCGTCTATATACACCACTTTGTCGCTCTTATACACCACGTTGAAGCGGCGATAGATGCCTTCGAACGACGAAATGCCCGCGCGCAATTCGTCTTCCGTCACCCCGTTGAGCAGGGCCAAGGCCAGAGCGGCCACGCTGTTCTCCACATTAATCATCAGGGGGACTTTGAGGCAAAGGTCGTTCACGCGTTCGGTGGGTGTGACAAAGTCAAAACGGATGCCGTCTTCCGCCTGACGCACGTTTTCGGCGTGGAAGTCGCCCCCGTCGGCCAGAGAATAGCTGTAACATCTGACTCCTTTTTGCGGCCGGAGGCGCAGGTCGAGGCCTTTGCGGACGATGAGTGCTCCTCCGGGGGTGACCAGCGACGAGAAGTGTTCGAAACTTTCGCGGTAGGCGGCCGGCGAGCCGTAAATGTCGAGGTGGTCGGGGTCTACGGCCGTGATGACGGCCATGTAAGGCGAGAGCTGATGAAACGAGCGGTCGTATTCATCGGCTTCGGTCACCACAATCCGGCTGTCGCGCGAGAGCAGCAGGTTGCTTTGGTAGTTGTTGGCTATGCCTCCCAGAAACGCGCTGCATCCCACCTTCGAGCGGTGCAGCAGGTGGGCGGCGATGGTCGAAGTGGTGGTCTTGCCGTGTGTGCCGGCCACGCACAGTCCCTTCATCAGGCGGGTGATGTCGCCCAACACTTGCGCCCGCTTGCGGATGGTGAAACCCTGTTGCCGGAAGTAGAGCAACTGGGGGTGGTCGGCCGGGATGGCCGGGGTGAGCACCACCAGCGTGGAGCCGGCATCGGTGAAGGCGGGCGGCAAGGCCGACACGCTCTCGTTGTGCACCACCGTGACGCCCTCGGCCTGCAAGCCTTGCGTGACCACGCTTCCCACGCGGTCGTAGCCGGCCACCCGGAAGCCACGGGCATGGAAATAGCGCGCCAAAGCACTCATGCCGATACCGCCTATTCCCAAAAAGTAATACGCAGAGAAATGTTCCATTTTCTTGTTGTTTTTCAGTCGGTTGCAGCAGGGGAGTTTCGCCCTTTTCCGGCCTGCCGGCGAAAGCACCCGCAGCGGTCGGAGTGCCCCCGGCGAGAGTTCAGGCAAACGGTTGTAAGGGTGCTGCGCTTCCGTGCTTACGC
>CAYPFZ010000016.1:8420-12408 GCA_964410225.1 uncultured Paludibacter sp. | reverse complement strand
CGTGCTTACGCGCCGCCACCCTCTCACAGAGCGATGTGTGAGGCGCAGCCCGGGTGTTTTTCCGACAGCTTTTTGACACCGTCGGGCGGGGCGGGGGAGTGTGTCGGCCTTGCGTTCATCCCTGTCGTTTGCTTGTGCCTCTTGCCGGTGTGTCGTTTGCGGGTCACCCGGCGGTTGTGCCTTCACCCAGCAGCTGTGCCACTTCGTCGGCGATGCGCCCGGCAGCGTCATGTTGTGCCATGGTGGCAATGGCGTCCGACAGTTTTGTCAGTCGCCCCTCGTCGTTCAGCAGCTGCAAGGCGGTGGGGATGAGCGTGTCGCGAGCCTCGTCGTCGGCTATCATCACTGCGGCGCCGTGACGCACCAAGGCCAGGGCGTTCTGTCTCTGGTGGTCTTCCGCCACGTTGGGCGAGGGCACCAATACGGCCGGTTTTCGCATCAGGCTCAATTCGGAGATGGCACTTGCTCCGGCTCTCGACACCACCACATCGGCCGCGGAATAGGCATAGTCCATTCGCGACACAAAATCGGTGACCACCATGTTCGAAAGGTCATAGGAGGCCGTGGCCCGTCGGGCTTCGTCTATGTAGTATTTCCCTGTTTGCCAGATCACCTGCACCTCTGACTGTGCCAGCTTGTCGAGATGTGACATGATGCTTTGGTTGACAGTGCGTGCTCCCAAACTTCCTCCCACAACGAGCAGGGTTTTTTTGTCGGGTCGCAGTCCGAAATGTTCGTAGGCTTCGGGGGCATGAGGGGGTGTTTGCAGAATATCTTCTCTCACGGGGTTGCCCGTCAGCACGATTTTTTCCTTGGGGAAGAAGCGTTCCATGCCCTCGTAGGCCACACAGATGCGTGCGGCTTTTTTGGCCAGCAGCTTGTTGGTCACGCCGGCATACGAGTTTTGTTCTTGCAGCAGGCAGGGTATCCCGTCGGCCGCTGCTGCCCTCAAGGTGGGGGCGCTGGCGTAACCTCCCACACCGATGGCCACATGGGGGCGGAATGACCGGACGATGCGTCGTGCCATGCGGATGCTGCGCAGGAGATTGTATGCCACCTTGAGGTTCTTCAACATGTTTTTGCGGTCGAATCCCTGCACGGGAAGTCCTTCGATCGTGTAGCCGGCTTGTGGCACGCGCTCCATTTCCATGCGCCCCTGTGCCCCGACAAAGAGGAAAGTGCTGCCGGGGAAGCGTCTCTTTAACGCTTCGGCGATGCTGATGGCCGGGAAAATATGTCCTCCCGTACCGCCACCGCTGATAATAAAACGATACATATTTTGTGTGGAATGATAGGCTGACATGCCGTGTGTGTTTATTTCTTGTTGAAGATGTTCGGTCGTCTCTTCGTACCGGAGACATTACAGGTCGTCTAACTTGACGGTCGGTATTGGCTCTGTTGCAGACGGCGGACGCTTATGAGCCGCTTCTTTTATCTGTCTTGTCACTCCGAGGATGATGCCGAAATAGACCGACGTGATAACGATGGAGGTGCCGCCCCGGCTGATGAGCGGCAGGGGTTGCCCTGTGACCGGCCCTAAGCCTACGGCCACTCCCATGTTGACAAATGCCTGCATGACTATCATGAGCGAAAGGCCGATGACCAGCATGGCAGGATAGATGGTTTTGCACTTCAAGGCGATTTTCCCGGCGCGAAACAACAACGCCATGTAGAGCAGGATGACCAAAAGCCCGGCTATCAACCCTCCCTCTTCGATGATGATGGCGTAAATAAAGTCGGAATAAGCCTGGGGGAGATAATCACGCTGGACGCTGTTGCCGATTCCTTTTCCTATGAATGCACTCCCCGCTATGGCCATCATGCTGCGCTTTTCCTGCAGGTTTTGGTCGTTGATGGAAAACTTGGTCGCGTCGTCTTCTCCCACAAAGAAGCGATCGATGCGCGCTGACCATGTGGGGCAGCGGTCGAGCACGGGCACTTTGCGGCACGTGTCAGGGGCAAACTTCCCCAGTGTGTAAACACACCCGACAACCAGCAGGCAGGCCAGCACGATGGGGGCGAGTCGTCGCCACGAAATGCGCCCGATGAGCATCATGAAAAATATCACGACAAAGAGAATGCCCGCCGTCGAAAAGTTGTCGATCAAGATGAGTCCGCAAATGACGACCGTCACCACCAACATGCGACGGAACCATACTCGCTCGCCGGCCGGGTTGTCATCTTTGATGCGCGACAGCATGTCGGCTGTCACCATGATGAGCGACAGTTTCGCCAGCTCGGAGGGTTGAAAGCTGATGCCGAAAATGGAAATCCAGCGCGTGGCCTCGTTTTCTTCGACCCCCAAGCCCAACTGCAAGGCGAGCAGCAAGGCCACCGAAGCCAGCAGACCCGCGTAGCCAAGCGGGCGGAGGACGTTATAAGGGATGAGGTGGATGAGAAAAGCCGCCACAATGCCCATCAGCAGGAATTTCAGATGTTGCATGACGGGAGCGTAGTAGTCGGCCGCCCTGTAGGCCAGCGTACTCGACGCGCTGTACATAAACAGCCCGGAGATGATAATCAGCACGCCATAGACAACCCAGATGGTGGCGTCACCGCGGAAGATTTTCTTCAACAAAGTGTCCATCCCCATGCCTCACAGTCGTTTTACGCATTCTTTAAACTGCCGCCCGCGGTCTTCGTAGTTTTCGAACAGGTCGAAGCTCGCACAGCAAGGCGAAAGCAACACCGTGTCGCCCTCGAGAGCCAGCTTATAGGCCGCCTTCACCGCCTCATCCATCGAGTGGGTGTCAGCTATTTGCTTGCCTTTTTTGCCGAAGAAACGGTGGAGTGGCGTGTTATCCTTCCCCAAGAATATCAAAGCCCGAACTTTTTCGTACACCAATTCCTCTATTTCGGCGTAGTCGTTGCCCTTGTCCGTGCCTCCGAGAATGAGCACGATGGGCGTATTGATGCTGCTGAGTGCATACCAACACGAGTTGACATTGGTTGCTTTGGAGTCGTTGAAATAGCGCACGTTTTTGACCGTGGCCACATATTCGAGTCGGTGCTCCACGGGATGAAAGTCTTTCAGCGACTCTCTGATGACGTCCTTCTTCACGTCGAGCACGGAGGCGGCCAGTCCCGACGCCATGGAGTTGCAGGCGTTGTGCATGCCCGGCAGCGCCAGCTCGGCGACAGGCATGCTGAAGATGGAGCCGAGCGTCCGCACGACTAATTGTTCGCCTTCGATGAATGCCCTTGTCTTCTCGCCCCGCTCTAAAGCAAAGGGGTAAAGGGAGGAATGAATATGGTGCTTGGCCAACTCGGCTTTTATCACAGGGTCGTTCTCCGGGTAGATAAAGACGTCTTTTTCCGTCTGGTTTCGGGTGATGCGAAATTTGGAGTCGACGTAGTTCTGAAACTTGTAATCGTAGCGGTCGAGGTGGTCGGGCGTGATGTTGAGCAACACCGCCACGTCGGCCTTGAAGTCGGTCATCCCGTCGAGTTGGAAACTGCTCAATTCGACCACGTAGTACTCGTGCGGGCAAAGCGCCACCTGCAGGGCCAGACTCTGTCCCACGTTGCCGGCCAGGCCCACGTCGAGCCCCGCACCCTTCAGAATGTGATAGATAAGCATCGTGGTTGTGGTCTTGCCGTTGCTGCCGGTGATGCAAATCATTTTCGCATCGGTGTACCGCCCGGCAAATTCTATCTCGGAAATGACAGGGACGCCCTTTTTGCGCAGCTTCTCGACAATAGAGGCCTTGTCAGGGATACCGGGACTTTTGATGACCTCGTCGGCATTGAGTATGAGCGACTCGGTATGTCGCCCCTCTTCCCAGGCTATGTCATGCTCTTCAAGCAGCTGCCGGTATTTCGGTTTGACAGCTGCCAAGTCAGATACAAACAGGTCAAAGCCTTGCTTTTTTGCCAGAATGGCGGCTCCCGTGCCACTTTCCCCGGCACCGAGTATTACGATACGCTTCATTTGCTCGTTCGACATATTCCCGCTTGCGTTTTCAGCTCTTTTCGCTGCGTGCTTTTC
>CAYPFZ010000016.1:1277-8320 GCA_964410225.1 uncultured Paludibacter sp. | reverse complement strand
TGCAAAGGTCTGAAAAATGGTTTGATTCGTTATCTTATTTTAAGCGTTATGATGGTGAAGGCGGCCAATATCATGCCCAAAATCCAAAAGCGGATCACGATTTTCGACTCCGGTATGGAGGCGATAGGTCTTTGTATCAGGGCTTGTATGCTGCCGTTGCCCGGCTTCTGGTAGTGATGGTGCAGCGGCGTCATCTTAAAGACGCGCTTCCCTTGGCCGTACCTGCGCTTGGTGAGTTTGAAGTAAGACACCTGGATGATGACCGACAGGCTTTCGACCAGGAACACTCCGCACAAGATGGGTATCAGCAGTTCCTTGCGGATGGCTACGGCGAACACGGCTATCACCCCGCCGAGCATGAGGCTGCCCACATCGCCCATGAAGACTTGGGCGGGAAACGAGTTGTACCACAAAAACCCTATCGTGCTTCCGATGAACGCTCCGGCAAAAACGAGCAGCTCGCTGGCACCGGGGACGTACATGATGTTGAGATAACCGGCATATTCCACGTGTCCGGACAAGTAGGCAAAAATGCCCAGCGTCACCCCCATGATGGCCGAAGAACCGGTGGCCAAGCCGTCGAGACCGTCGGTGAGATTCGCCCCGTTGGAGACGGCCGTGACAATGAAAATGGTGACAATGACGAAAAATATCCAACCGAAAGTCTGGGCCTTGTCGCCCAACCAACGGAAGGCACCGGCATAGTCCATGTTGTTGTTCTTGAAAAAGGGGATGGTCGTTTTGGTTGACTTGATGTCGTTTGCGGAATAAACCACGTTCTCCACGCGGTTTTCACTGCCTTTTATCTCGATGTTCTCACGGATTACAATGTCGGGACTCAGCCACATGGTCAGCCCCACTATCAGCCCCAAGCCGACCTGTCCCACGATTTTGAAGCGGCCGTTAAGTCCGTCTTTGTTTTTTCTGAACACCTTGATGTAATCGTCCAGAAACCCGATGGCTCCCGTCCAGACCGTGGCTATCAGCATCAGCCGGATGTAGACATTCGTAAGGTTGGCAAAGAGCAGGGTAGGGATGAGGATGGCCAGGATGATGATGATGCCTCCCATGGTCGGAGTGCCCCGTTTGCTCAGCTGTCCTTCCACGCCGAGCTCGCGTATCGTTTCGCCTATCTGTTTTTTCTGCAGAAAGCGGATGATTCTCTTGCCGAAAAGGGTTGCAACGAGCAATGAGGCGATAAACGCCATCCCGGTGCGAAACGAGATGTAATTGAACATCCCGGCTCCGGGAAGGTCGTATGCTGCGTCCAAGTAATGAAACAGATGATAGAGCATATCAAAAACAATTGATTATTTCTTCCTTATCGTCGAAGTGGTGTTTTTCTTCGCCGATGATTTGGTAGGTTTCGTGCCCTTTTCCGGCCACCAGCACCACGTCGCCCGGTGCGGCTAAGGCACAGGCCGTGCGTATGGCCTCGCGGCGGTTGAGAATGCTCAGCACTTTCCGGCGGTCGGCCTCGTCCACGCCCTCCATCATGTCGTCGATGATGGCTTGCGGGTCTTCACGGCGCGGATTGTCAGAAGTGAGCACTGTTTTCCAGCTGCCGTTGACGGCCTCTCGTGCCATCATCGGGCGTTTTCCTTTGTCGCGATTGCCTCCGCAGCCCACCACCGTGATGAGCCTGCCCGGCTTGCCGGAGAGCACCTGCTTGATGGTGCCCATCACGTTGTTCAGCGCGTCGGGCGTGTGTGCATAGTCGACCACAGCCACGTAACCCGATGGTGCATAGAGCGTCTCGAAACGTCCTGAAACGGGGCGCAAGCTGCTGATGAGACGCAACACTTCGGCTTTGTCCTGCCCCAAAAGCACCGCCGCACCGAACACGGCCGTGAGATTGCCGGCATTGAACTTGCCCACAAACTGCACGCTCAGCTCTTGGCCGTTCATCGAAAGCAACATGCCCCGGAGGTCGCACTCCAAAATTTTTGTCTGGAAGTCTGCCATGCCCCGGAGCGAATAAGCACATTTGCGGGCTTTTGTGTTTTGGAGCATCACCGCGCCGTTTTTGTCGTCTCGGTTGAAGAGGGCGAAAGCTCCTTGCGGCAAGTCGTCGAAAAAGCGTTTCTTCGATTTGAGGTAGTGTTCGAATGTCTTGTGATAGTCGATGTGGTCGCGCGTGAGGTTGGTGAAGATGCCTCCGTCGAACCGAAGGCCTGCGATGCGCCGTTGGTCCACGGCGTGCGAGCTCACCTCCATGAAGGCATAGCGGCAGCCTGCCTCCACCATCCGGGCCAAAAGCGCATTCAAGGTCAGGGCGTCGGGGGTGGTATGCGTGGCTTCCACCGCCTCATCGTCGACGTAGTTTACTACGGTCGAAATCAGCCCCGCCTTGTAGCCCAACGCTTTGAACAGCCGATAGAGCAGGGTGGCGATGGTAGTCTTTCCGTTGGTGCCCGTCACCCCGATCAAGACCAAACGGGATGAGGGGTGCCCGTGTCGTGCGGATGCCAAAAGCCCCAATGCCTCTGCCGTGTCGTGCACGCAAACGTAGGTCACGTGCGGGCGGAGTTCCTCCGGGAGACGTTCACACACCACCGCCACGGCTCCCCGCTCGATGGCCTCGTCAACAAACCGGTGTCCGTCGGTTACCGTCCCCCTGACAGCCACAAACAAATCGCCGGGCTGCACCTGACGGCAGTCACACTTCAGGTCTTTTATGTCTGTTTCGACATTGCCCGTCACCTGTCGGCAGGCGATGTCTTTCAAAAGAGTTTCTAATTTCATGTCGTTGTTGTCTTCGCCGACAAGATGTCGGAAAGCTGTCTCTGACAGTCTGCCGGAGGCGGCGTCCGGTCGCCTCGTGTTTGTGATTGTCTTACAGCTGTTTTCTTCCCTTCCTTTGCCCCGCTCTCTTGCGTTGTAACGCAATTTTCACTGCGTTACTTCGCAATTTTCACTCCCTTACTACGCGCCGCCGCCGGGTAAGCATCCGCTGCGAGGGGCAATCGCACCCGGCAGGGAAGCCGACGGAGGGGTTTTGTCCCGGACGGGTTTCCGCGCCGCCCGGTGTTGGGAGCGACTCCCGTTTTTGGGGGCTGCAAATGGCAACACAGCCACAAGGTAGTCATTTTTTCCGTTTTTTTCTTGTTTTGGGTTTATGTATTGCTTCGGATTTTTTCTTACCTCAAAGTCAGGGTTATCGGCCTTCCTTTGGTGGCCGGTGTGCCGTAGAGCACGCTTTGTGCGACCACTTTTCCGCGTCCTTGTATGTGTACCTCAAGCCCTAAGCTTTCCAGGAGGAAGATGGCATCTTTTGCTCCCATTCCCCGCACGTCGGGGATGATTCCCGGCTCGACGTTCAGGGGTGACACTTGCAGTCCGTTGCTGTTGTCGCCGGTGACGACCCACTCTGCCGCCTGCCCTGATAAGGGCAGGCGCACTCCCCGCGCGACGGTCTGCAGGGCGTCGAAGGTGCCGCCCTTGCTGTGTGGCAACACCTCCACGTCGCGCATCTGACTTGAGTCGTTGGCGATGGTCCTTGGGGTGGTGTAGGTTTTCAAGGCCATGGTTCGCTCGGCAATATTCTTAAACGCCACGCCGCAGGTCAGTCCGGCGGAGGGTACGATGGGGTCGTTGACCACCACGATGCCCGTATATCGCGGAGCGTCGGCGGGGAAGTAGCCGCAGAACGACACGCGATGGTGGCCGGTCATATAACGCCCGGTATGTTCGTCGACCATGCGGGCGGTGCCTGTCTTGCCGGCAATCCGCAAAAAGCCTGACCGGGCCTGCCTGGCAGTACCCATAGGGCCTTCCACCACGTCGAGCAACACGGTTTGCATGGCTTCTATCGTGGAGGGCTTGCAGATGGAGTTGCTGACAGTTTCGGTCGTGTATGTCTTGACGACCTTTCCGCCTTTTTTTATCGATTTGACAAGGAAGGGGCGCAGCAGTTTTCCTCCGTTGGCGATGGCGTTGTAATAGGCCAGTGTGTAGATGGGCGGCATGTTCATCTCATACCCCCGCGAGAGGGCGGAGAGGGAAGTGACGGTCGACCAGTCTTTGTTTTCCTCCGGGTGTTTTATCATGGGGACGGCCGCTCCCTTTATATCGAACTCCATCGGCAGCCCTATCTTCATGGCTCGCAGCTTGTCTACCAGCTTGGCCTGGCTTTCACGGTCGTTGCCGTAGGCTTGATAGACGATTTTGTGCATTCCCACATTGGACGATGCGTGTATGACGTTGGCCACCGAGATGCGTCCGTAGCCGCCCCGATCGGCGTTGTGGTCGGTCACTGCCGGGGCGCGGGAGCTGTATTTCAGCCGTCCGTTGCCCACATCGACGGTGTCGGTGAGTTTCACCCTGCCCTCATCGAGGGCGGCCATCAGCACCAAGGTTTTGAACGTGGAGCCGGGTTCCATCATGTCGGAAAACACGCCGTTCTCCTTTTCGTAATAATGTCCTTCGTTGTCTCGATACATGTTGACAATGGCCTTCACCTCACCTGTTTCCACCTCCATGAACACGGCATAGCCTGACTTGGCGTTGTATCGGGCGAGCACCTCGATGAGGGCGTTTTCGGCGATGTCTTGCATGTCGATGTCGATGGTGGTGTAGATGTCCATTCCGTCTTCAGGCTCTTGCACGATGACCCGTTCGCGTCGGTTGGCCACTTTCTGGATGGTCGACAGGCCGGGCTTGCCGGTGAGCACACGGTTGAATGAATACTCGATGCCGCTGCGTCCCCCTTTGGAGAGGTCGGGATAGACGTCGCCCACCGTGCGCGAGGCCAGCGAGCCGAAAGGCTTGACACGTTGCACGTATTCGTCGGCGAAAAGGCCGCTCTTGTAGCGTCCCAAGCGGTAGAGGGGAAATTCCTGCACTTCTTTCCACTGGTAATAGGGGATGCGGCGGGGATAGACGGAGAAGCGACCCTCTTTTGCCGTGAAGGCGGCAGCGAGAGCCGATTTGTAGGCGGAGGCCGGGCGGTCGCCAAAAAGACGCGAGAGGCAGAAAGCCAAGGAGTCGACATTGTCGTAGAACGCCTCGGGATGCTCTTTGAGGTATTCCACCCTCATGTCCATATACACCCGGTAGGTGGGCACGGAGCTGGCCATCAGCTGCCCGTCGTCGGCGTAGATGTTGCCCCGTTTGGGCGGTTCCACCACGTCTTGTTTCTCGCCCGAAGTGCGGGCGTGGAGGTCAAGCCAACCGTCGCGTTCGACCATCATCACCACCACGGCTTTCCCTACGACTGCCGCGAAAAGCAGAATGAATGACACGTAAACCAGCCCGAAACGAAAGATGATGTCAGTGCGTCTGTCTGCCATGTCCGTTAGTAACTCTTTGCTGCACGCCCCTTTGTGGAGATTAATCCAACTTCACCGGCAAGTCGGCCGATTCTTCCAACCCCAACCCTCTCTCTTCGACCATACGCAACACGTTCGAGCGGCGGCTTATCTGCATCAATTCGGCCGAAATGCCTAACGATTCGTATTTCAAATCTCTCAGCTCCTTGCGCAGGCGTATCTCCTCTTTCATCTGTATCTCACAATGATAGCGGTTGCCCACGTAGCCAAACAACAACACCGCCACCATGATGAGCAGCGGATACTGGCGACGCACAAAATCGCTGGTCAGCACGTCACCGCCTAAAATATCTTTGATGGAAAAGCCTTTCATCTTCCTTTGTGTGAATGTCTTCACCCTGTTTTTTCTGCCACCCGCAGCTTGGCACTGCGGGCACGGGGGTTTCGCGCCACTTCTTCGTCGTCGGGCACGACGACGCGCGAGTTCACCGCGCGCAACGGAGCCAATACATTACCGTAAAAATCTTTCTCCACCGGCCCGTCGACCTTGCCGCTGCGTATGAAATTTTTCACCATGCGGTCTTCGAGCGAATGATAGGCTATCACGACCATCCGCCCGCCCGGTTTGAGCACCTCCACGCTTTGCTGCAGCAGCGACCGCAAGGCATCCAACTCGCCGTTCACCTCCATGCGAAGCGCCTGGAACACCCTTGCCAGGTCTTTCTTTTCCTTACCCTTGTCACACAGAGGGTAGATGGTTTCCACAAACGAGGCCATGTCGGAAAAGGGTTCACGCTCACGCCTTCGCAGCACCGCGTCGACCATGCGGCGGGCGTTTTTCACCTCACCGTAGAGGCGGAGCACCTCCGTCAGCCGCGCGGCCGTGTAGCTGTTGAGCACCCGGGCCGCCGTCAGCGACGAGCGGCGGTTCATGCGCATGTCGAGCGCGCCGTCGAAGCGGAAGGAAAACCCCCTCGCTGCATCGTCAAAATGGTGTGACGACACGCCGAGGTCGGCCAAAATGCCGTCGAGCGACTCGATGCCGTGGTAGCGCAAGAAGTTTTTGAGGTATTTGAAATTGCTCCTCACAAACGTGAAACGCGCGTCGTCAGGCACGTGTGGCAACACGTCTTCATCTTGGTCGAAAGCCAGTAGCCGCCCGCCTGCTCCCAAGCGCGCGAGTATCGCCCGCGAGTGTCCGCCTCCGCCGAAGGTGGCGTCGACATACGTCCCGCCCGGCTTGAGGGCCAACCCCTCCAACGACTTCTCCAACAATACCGGAACGTGGTAGTCCATTTCTTCTCTCCTTTACCCGGCCGCCCCCCGCCACCGAAAGGTGGCGGCACGCTCTTCAAAGGCGCGGCAGCAGCCCTTGCGCGACACCCTCGTGGCAACATCATCCGGCCATGACGTAAGGATTTAATAATCAAAGCCTGTCATGCATCCTGTCGGCCTCAGCGTTTCGCCTTGCCGCCTGCATGCTCAGGAAAATCCTGCCGCCTTACCACACAGCCGGCACTGCATAAGCACGCCGCGAAAATCGCCAACCAACGCAAGATAAGAGCCCCGGCGAGGCTCTCAAAGGTACGAAATAATCACCGGAAAAAAGTTTCTTTTTACGCCAAACTTGTCAACACCGCCATCTTCCATCCGGCAAAATGAAAAAACAGGGTAGGGAAGGCACTTCGGCCGTCTTTCGCCACTCCGCACGGCAACGAGGGAATGCACACAAGCCACTCTGTCAAAACACGCAAGCCGTCTGCCGCGAACAGC
>CAYPFZ010000016.1:0-1177 GCA_964410225.1 uncultured Paludibacter sp. | reverse complement strand
CTTTGCGGCCTGCTGCTTTGCGCGCCGCAGAAATTGTAAACGACAATCATCATTCTGAAAGAGAATCATCATGCTGTCACATCTGGCTCGCTACGACATTGTGCTTGGCTCGCAATCGCCCCGCAGGCAAGAGTTGCTCCGGGGGCTGGGTATCCCTTTTGAAGTGCGAAGCATCGAAGTGGACGAAAGCTACCCCGACACCTTGACCGGGGCGGAGATACCGTGTTATCTGTCACGCAAAAAAGCGGAGGCCTATCCCTTGCGGGAGGAGACGCTGCTCATCACGGCCGACACCATCGTGTGGCTCGACGGGCAGGTGTTAGGCAAGCCCTCGGGCGACCGGGAGGCTCGTGAGATGCTCCGCAGGCTGTCGGGACGCACACACGAAGTGTTTACGGGCATATCGCTCACCACACGCCGCCGCCAAACGACCTTCTCAGCCGCCTCGCAAGTGCGCTTCGCACGGCTCACGGAAGAGGAAATCGCCTTCTACGTGGAGCGTTTCCGCCCGTTCGACAAAGCGGGAGCATACGGCGTGCAAGAGTGGATAGGCTATGCGGCTGTGGAACACATCAAGGGCTCGTTTTACAACATCATGGGGCTGCCCGTACAACGGCTCTATTCCGAATTGAAGCAATGGCCGGCTATATGAACAAACACATTGACACACAAAAACAGACGAGAGAACTCGCACGGAAATCCTGCAAATTCTCTCGTCCCTATATGTGCCGGCCGGATTATTTCCGCCTCTCCATGTGTTTTGCGTAGCGGTTCATGAACTTGTCCACACGACCCGCCGTGTCGACCAGTTTCTGCTTGCCCGTGTAGAAAGGATGGGAGGAATTCGAAATTTCCAACTTCACCAACGGATAAGTCACCCCGTCGATCTCGACCGTCTCTCTGGTGTTCACCGTCGAGCGTGTGATGAACGTATCGCCGTTAGACATGTCTCTGAACGCCACCGGACGATAATTTTTTGGATGGATTTCACTTTTCATGCTCTCGTGTTTGATGTCCTTGTCTGCTATGCTTTTTTATCAAGCCGCAAAGGTATGAATTTCCGCATAACTTGCAAACGGTTTTTCGATATTTTCTTGCAAAAACAAAAAAACTCCTACATCCGAAGCCCTAACCCACCGCCAGCACGCATACCCCGATACCATCTGAAAAAGAGGGA
>CAYPFZ010000015.1:18903-22748 GCA_964410225.1 uncultured Paludibacter sp. | reverse complement strand
CGAAAAGGCTCTTTCCTAAGCATTATTTTATTTCATGTTGCTTGATGGAGCATGACTGAGGTATCACGGTTGCATTACTTGGCAACTTCCCATCCCCAAGGCACAAAAAAACTACAGCCGCTTTACGAATTCATCGAACAAAAACTCGGTGTCTGTAGGGCCGCTGGCTGCCTCCGGGTGGAACTGAGCGGAAAACCAGAAATTGCGTTTGTGTCGGATGCCTTCGTTGGAACCGTCGTTCATGTTGATGAAAAGCGGTTCCCAGTCTTCTCCCAATGTATTGTTGTCAACGGCATATCCGTGATTTTGGCTTGTGATGAAGCAACGGTTGGTTCCGACCAACTTCACCGGCTGGTTGTGACTGCGATGCCCGTATTTGAGTTTGTATATTTCGGCACCTCCCGCCTTCGAAAGCAGCTGATTGCCCATACAAATGCCGAAAATAGGCAGTTTCTCATTAGCCATTGCCTTGCGAATATTCTGCACTGCCGCGTCGCACGTGTCGGGATCGCCCGGACCGTTGGAAATAAAAAGGCCGTCGAAGTCGATGACATTAAAGTCATAGTCCCAAGGGACACGTATGACTTCCACGTTGCGCTTGATCAGACATCTGATGATGTTGGCCTTTACTCCACAGTCGAGCAGCAGGACTTTCTTGCCCGCTCCTTTATTGTAGTGAATGATTTCCTTGCATGACACCCGGTCTACGTAGTTCACTCCTTCATACTGTGCCTGCGGAACGTCGTCGGGGGTGTCGTTGAAGACAATTTTTCCCATCATCACGCCGTGTTCGCGAAGCACCTTGGTGAGTTGTCGGGTGTCGATGCCGGTGATGCCGGGTATTTGTTCTCGTTTGAGCCAGTCAGACAGGCTTTCCACGGCACTCCAGTGGCAATATCGTTCGCTGTAGTCGTTCGTTATGATTGCTTCTGCGTGTATTTTCTCGCTCTCCATGAAGGTGGGTAGCCCGTTGTCTTCGAAGGTGAAAGCTTGCACGCCGTAGTTGCCGACTAAGGGGTAGGTCAATACCATCAACTGCCCGGCATACGAAGGGTCGGTCAGGCTCTCCGGATAGCCGGTCATGGCCGTATTGAACACCACTTCGCCCGCTACCGGCTTTTCATAGCCGAACGACTTACCGGGGAAACGGCTTCCGTCGTCAAGGATAAGGGTCACGTCTCTCATGGTCGTTCCTGTGTCGTTGTTGTTCTGTTCCTCGTTGTTTTGGTGTGTCCTTTTTTGCAAGCGAGAGATTCCGGGCGCGATAAAGCGGCCTGCACGCTTCGCTCAGTGAGGGTAGGTCTGTTCCACATAGTCGATAAAAGACTTGTTCAGTCTCTTCACTCCGCCCGGTGTGGGGAAGTCGCCGCTGAAATACCAGTCGCCTGCATAGTCAGGGCATGCCTCATGCAAACCGTCGAGCGTCTGATAGACGATTTCAACTTCTGCCCGCGTGCCTTTGGGGGTGAGCAGTTCCACCATCTTACGCGATATTTCCTCATCGGTAAAGGGCGCATAAACCTCCTTCACGTAGTTCACCATCTGCTCCTTAGGTAAATTCGTCTGGGCTTTCGATTTGCGGTAGGCACTTTCCAGCACATGGTGCATCCCCCTCTCTTCAAGCAAGGCGATGGCGGCTCTAAAGGCGATGAATTGCTCCATACCGGCCATGTCGATACCGTAGTAGTCCGGATAGCGTATCTGAGGCGAAGAGGAGACGATGACTATCTTTCGGGGGTGCAGGCGGTCGAGTATGCCGATGATGCTCTGCTTTAGGGTGGTGCCCCGCACGATACTGTCGTCGATGACTACCAGATTGTCCACTTCCGGCACGATGCTGTCGTAGGTGATGTCGTAAACGTGGGCTGCCAAATCGTTGCGCGTATTACCTTCGGTGATGAAGGTACGCAGCTTGATGTCCTTAATGGCCACTTTCTCGCTTCTGATGCGTTGCGAGAGGATTTTCGTCAGTTCTTCGTGGTCAGGGTGATTGCCCAAAGCCTCGATGCGTTGCATCTTCAGCCGGTTCATGTAGTGGTCAAGACCTTCCAGCATTCCGTAAAAAGCCACTTCGGCCGTGTTGGGAATGAAGGAAAACACGCTATGCTCCAGGTCGTAGTCTATTGCCTTAAGAATGGCGGGTACTAATTTTCTCCCTAAAGTCTTTCTTTCTCTGTAGATGTCTTTGTCGCTTCCCCGGCTGAAATAGATGCGTTCGAACGAGCAGGCTTTCTTTCGTCCGGGAGGGTTGATTTGTTCCAAGCGCATTTCCCCTTTTTTGCTCAGCAAAACGGCCTGCCCGGGCTGCAGTTCGCTGATGCTTTCTGCCGGGACGTTGAATGCAGTCTGGATGACCGGTCTTTCAGAGGCGAGCACCATCACCTCGCTATCCATGTACCAATAACAAGGACGGATGCCCCAGGGGTCACGCACGGCAAAACATTCGCCGCTGCCTGTGAGTCCGCAAACGACATAACCGCCGTCCCACTCGGCAGTGGATGTCTTCAACACGTTGGCCAAATCGATGCGTTCCTCGATGGCATGGGTGATGTCCATGCCTTGCAACCCCTCGTCGGCACATTGGCGGTAGAGGCGTTCCACCTCCCTGTCGAGGCGGTGACCCACTTGCTCCAGCATGATGTAGGTGTCGGCATATCGACGCGGATGCTGGCCGGAGGCGGTTATGGTGGCAAATATCTCGTCGAGGTTCGTCAAGTTGAAGTTGCCGCAAAGAGCCAGATTCTTCGCACGCCAGTTGTTTCTCCGCAAAAAGGGATGTACGTAAGCAAGACCGCGTTTGCCGGTAGTGGAGTAGCGCAGATGACCCATGTACAGCTCGCCGGCATAGGGGAGGATTTTCTCGGCAAGACGGGCATCGCCCATTTGATCGTCGGTCAGTTCCTTAAAGTGACTTTGCACCGTGTCGAATATCTCGGTGATGGAATTCGATCCCGCCGACCGTTCGCGAAACATATATTCCTCGGCAGGGTCGGCCTTGAGCTTCACACACACCAGCCCTGCTCCCTCCTGACCACGGTTGCGTTGCTTTTCCATCAACAGGTAGAGCTTTTTCAGCCCGTACATCCATGTGCCGTATTTCTCCTGATAATATTCGAGCGGCTTGAGCAGTCGTATCATTGCCACGCCGCATTCGTGTTTGAGTGGTTCCATCAAGAAAAACCTTTTTCCACTGCAAAGGTACACATACTCCTGTAAAAGTATTTCATCTCCCGGCAAAAATCACACGATGGCAAGCGTCCCCGTAATAATGAAAACAAGGGATACAGCAGGTTAAAACGCGTTTTTCATTGCCTCATCCGCCCGTCCGCCTCGCTGCGGGGAAAGGATGGGCAATCTTCGCTCTGCTGCGTACTAACGCAGCAGAAAGGGGGGCAAGGGCTTGAAAAAGCATTCTGATTTCTTTTTCCTCTTCCGGCAACGGCAGATGAGGGTATCGGATGAACGAAATAATACAAAACATTGCCCCCTCGTCTTTTCGAAAGTCAGAAAGTCGTTGTTTTATATTGTGTTATACCGGAAAATCACAGAACAAGGACTGAAATGTGAGCAAAAAGCCGTACCTTTGCTGCCTGAAGAAGGGCTTGCATGCCGAAGACCGTTTGCATTGACAACTGCAAAATCTTTTTCTTTTTCCTTCGGAAACGGAAAACGGGGATGCCGGCAATGTTCGAAGGGGAAATAGACTTTTGACGGGGAAGGCGTTTGCAGCAATATTGGCGGTTTACTGCGAGCAAACAACCGCATGCTGATTACCAATCCGGCGTATCCCGTATACATCAAAGCCGATGTCGTTGTCGGACGAGCCGGCGCGCGTTCAAACAAAA
>CAYPFZ010000015.1:9852-18803 GCA_964410225.1 uncultured Paludibacter sp. | reverse complement strand
GCGTTCAAACAAAAAATGGAGCAAATTGGCCTGTTTGTCCTGCCGCGAAATAAAGAAATTCGTGCCGTCCCCCACCCGAGGTACTCATGGCATTGAGCGCCGATGAAATTTCTGTTGCGTGCTTTAGGAAAATTTTACCGGGTTAGGACGCAAGAGAAGGAGATTGCAAAGGAAGAAAGATACGATTCTTTATCCTTTAAATCGACATATTAGAAGAAGCAGTGATGTTTTTTGGAATCTCCATCAATCAAATTTATTATGTCTACTTTGCGATTTAATGTAGTAGGTGAAGCTTTCAAGAAGAAGGCCGTCGCGGTATCAGTCCCGGCGGAAAGGCCAAGTGAATATTTTGGCAAATACGTATTCAGTCGGGAAAAGATGCGTGAATACTTGCCCGACGAAGTGTATGAAGAGCTGGCTTCTTCCATAGACAACGGCATCCCGTTAAGACGCGATGTGGCCGACAAAGTGGCGGCAGGCATCAAGCAGTGGGCCGTCGGGTTGGGTGTGACGCACTACACTCACTGGTTTCAGCCGTTGACAGAAGGCACCGCCGAAAAGCATGACGCATTCATCGAGCCGGGCAAGGGAAGTGGCATGATCGAGGAATTTTCAGGAAAATTGCTTATACAACAAGAGCCCGACGCATCCAGTTTCCCCAACGGCGGTATCCGCAACACGTTCGAGGCACGTGGCTACAGTGCCTGGGATCCCTCCTCGCCCGTCTTTGTGGTCGATGATACCCTGTGCATCCCTACCATATTTATCGCTTACACCGGCGAGTCGCTCGACTACAAAGCTCCCTTGTTGCGGGCGTTGAGAGCCGTCGATAAGGCGGCAACAAACGTATGCCACTATTTCAACCCCGATGTAAAGAAAGTAATCGCCTACTTGGGATGGGAGCAAGAATATTTTCTTGTAGACGAAGGACTATATGCCGCACGCCCTGACATGTTGCTTACCGGCCGAACACTCATGGGACATGAAGCGTCGAAAAATCAACAATTGGAAGACCATTATTTCGGTGCCATCCCCCGGCGGGTCATGGCTTTTATGAAAGATTTGGAGATACAAGCACTCCAATTGGGCATACCTGTCAAAACCCGTCACAATGAAGTGGCACCCAATCAGTTTGAGCTGGCACCTATTTTTGAGGAATGCAATTTGGCCGTAGACCACAACATGCTTATCATGTCGCTCATGCGCAACGTGGCTCGCAATCATGGCTTCAGGGTGCTGCTTCATGAAAAACCCTTCAAGGGAATCAATGGGTCAGGGAAACACTGCAATTGGTCATTGGGAACAGACACGGGCGTTGCATTGATGGCACCGGGTAAGACCGACGAAGAAAATTTGCGCTTTATCACTTTCGTTGTCAATACACTCATGGCCGTCTATCGTCACAACGGATTGCTCAAGGCTGCTATCATGAGTGCAACCAATGCCCATCGCTTAGGTGCCAACGAGGCTCCTCCGGCCATCATTTCTACGTTTTTGGGGAAAGCTCTCTCGCTGGCACTCGAACATTTGGAGGCAAGCCAAAGCGAAAATTTCGACTTGCTGGGTAAAAAATCCGAGATGAGGCTCAACATTCCCCAAATACCCGAACTGCTCATTGATAATACCGACCGCAACCGCACCTCACCGTTCGCCTTTACGGGAAATCGCTTCGAATTCCGGGCCGTTGGGTCAGAGGCCAACTGCGCGGGAGCCATGATTGCCCTCAACGCTGCTTTGGCTCACCAGCTCACCATGTTCAAACAGGATGTGGATGCGCTCATCGAGCAGGGAGAAGAAAAGATGCAGGCCATACTCACTGTCGTGCGCCGCTACATCAGAGAGTGCAAGCCTGTCTGCTTCGACGGTAACGGCTATTCCGAAGAATGGATTCAGCAGGCGAAAGAGCGAGGCCTCGACTGCGAAACCAGTTGTCCGATTATTTTCGACAACTATCTGTCAGAAAGTAGCGTAACCATGTTCAGTGCCACCGGCGTGATGACACGCAAAGAGCTGGAAGCACGCAACGAGGTGAAGTGGGAAATGTATACGAAAAAAATCCAGATAGAAGCGAGAGTACTTGGCGACTTGGCCATGAACCACATCATACCCGTGGCAACCAAGTACCAAACGGAGTTGATAGACAACGTGTATAAACTCCAATCGCTGTACCCCGCCGACAAAGCCACACGCATGTCGGCGCGCAATCTGGAACTGATAGAGCAGATCGCCGCACACACCAGCTACATCAAGGAACATGTCGACGCCATGGTAGAAGCCCGGAAGATTGCCAACCGGGAAACATCCATCAGACAAAAGGCCATTTCCTATCACGACCACATCGCGCCGATGTTGGAAGAAATCCGCTATCACATCGACAAGCTCGAACTGATTGTAGACGACCGCATGTGGACGCTGCCCAAATACCGTGAACTGCTGTTCATCCGCTGAGCGAGACTTGTAGCAACCTGCCGGTTGCAGCCTTCCCAAAGCTCTGACAAAGACTTTGCAAGATCTCTTCCGCTGCGTTACTACGCAGCGCGTTAGTACGCAGCAGAAATTGCGTAAGTACGCAGCGGAAGAGTGCATATTTTTCTGTTTCTCAGGGCTGTTTTGGCTTGTGTGCGGCCGTGTGCTTCCGCCTCCCCAGTCTCAAACTCCTGGTTTTCCCTCCGGCTTGTTGCGGAATGTATTAACTTTGTAGGGAAAAATTGTTTGCCTTTTGTATGTTGCACGATTTCATATCTTCCCGCATCAAGGAGCAATTGCCTTTCGAGCCCACCGGGCAGCAGTCGGAATTAATCGATAGTTTGGGCAAGTTTTTTGCTTCATCCGACAAAACGAAGGTGTTTTTGCTGAAGGGTTATGCGGGCACCGGCAAGACGAGTCTTGTGGCTGCTTTGGTGCGTGCCTTACATTCCTTGAAGATGAAAACGGTGCTCCTTGCGCCCACGGGTCGTGCCGCCAAGGTGTTGTCGGGTTATTCGGGTTTTCCCGCCTACACCATTCACAAGAAAATCTACCGTCAGAAGTCCATGGCCGATTTTCGCTTTCAATTGACCAAAAATCTCCATCGTCACACGCTTTTTGTGGTCGATGAGGCATCAATGATAGCCAATGTTGCTTCTGATGCGACCTTTGGAAGCGGCCGTTTGCTCGATGACTTGGTGAAATATGTCTATTCGGGTGAGGGTTGCTCGTTGTTGCTTTTGGGTGACACGGCGCAACTTCCTCCTGTGATGCAGCCCAACAGTCTGGCTTTGGAGGCCGTTACGCTTGAGGCTTGCGGACTGCATGTGAGCGAATTTACCCTCACCCATGTGGTAAGGCAGGTCATGGATAGCGGCATCCTTCGCAACGCCACCCGTTTGCGCTGCCAATTGGCCGATGAAAAGGTGTACGATCCTCCTCTTTTTGACATAGAGGGTGTCAGCGACGTGGTGCGTTTGTATGGCAACGACTTGGTGGAAGAAATTTGCCGGGCTTACGACGAGGTGGGTAAGGAAGAGACCATGGTGATCACGCGTTCCAACAAACGAGCCAATCTGTATAACAACGGTATCCGCAGCCGCGTGTTGATGAGAGAAGACGAATTGGCCAATGGCGACCTGCTGATGGTGACCAAGAACAACTACTTCTGGAACAAGTCTTACGAAGGGATTGATTTCATCGCCAATGGTGACATTCTTGAGGTGCAACGCGTCGGACGGTGGCGCGAATTGTATGACTTCCGTTTTGTCGATCTCTCTTTGCGTTCACTCGACTATGGGTGGGAGATCGATGCACGCATTTGGCACGATTCGCTGCAGTCGGCCTCCCCGGCTGATATGGATGCCCTGTCGCGGCAACTGTTTGATCGTGTGGCAGCCGATTATCCCGAGATAACTAACCGCAGGCTGCTGGTGAAAAAGGTACTGGACAACGAGTTTTATAACGCTTTGCAGGTGAAATTTGCTTATGCGGTGACCTGCCATAAGGCGCAAGGGGGGCAGTGGAAGCGCGTGTTTATCGATCAGGGACTGTTGCCGAAAGACCGGATAGACAGTACCTATTACCGCTGGCTTTATACAGCGCTGACTCGGGCTACGGAACGTGTCTACTTGGTTAACTTCCCCGATGAATACTTTCTTTAAGCCCGACAGTCTCTCCTTTTGCATCGCCATCTGTGGCGAAAAATAGGAAGGAAGGCCGGATTGTCTCTCTTTTTTGATACTTTTGTGCTTTCGAATGGTCATGTGTAAAGACAAATACAAAAATTATGGGAAGAGCTTTTGAATACAGAAAAGCAACAAAATTGAAACGGTGGGGCAACATGGCTCGCGTGTTTACCAAATTGGGAAAACAGATCACTATCGCTGTGCGTCAGGGAGGTTCCGACCCCGATGGCAACCCCCGATTGCGCGCGTTGATGCAACAAGCCAAGAAGGAGAACATGCCTAAGGAAAATGTCGAACGCGCCATAAAGAGAGCCACCTCGAAAGATGAGGGCGATTACAAGGAGATCGTCTATGAGGGCTACGGCCCCTGTGGTATTGCCATCGTGGTTGAGACAGCTACCGACAATCCCACGCGTACCGTAGGTAATATACGCAGCTACTTCAACCGTCATGGCGGCTCGTTGGGCACGAGCGGCTCGGTGCTTTTCATGTTCGACCACAAGTGCGTGTTCAGGGTAGCTCCCAAGGAAGGGATTTCGCTCGACGATTGGGAGCTCGAACTGATAGATTACGGGGTCGATGAGGTGGTAGAAGACGAAGATGCCCTTGTGCTCTATGGCGACTTTGCCTCCTATTCATCGATTCAAAAATATTTAGAAGAAAACGATTTTGAATTGTTCAGTGCTGAGTTTGAGCGCATCCCGACCGATTGGAAAGAGGTAAACGAAGAACAAAAGGCACAAGTGGAAAAGCTGATCGAAAAGATAGAGGAAGACGAAGACGTGCAAAACGTCTTCCACAACATGGCGAGCTGATCGTCCGACGGCAAGATGCAGCGGGTCGCAACATGCCTTACCACCATCGGTAATGGCGCGTTACGACCCGCTGTTTGTTTCTCGACTTTGCGCGTTTCCGAGAAGAACCGAGACAAAAAAGACCGATGGAAACATCTAAAGTGCTACTTTAAATCGTCTCCTTCAAAGTTATCTGTTTCAAGGGACAGTCACAATTGATGTGGAGCATGCACGCTGCGCAGGCAACCCGGTCAGATTGCCGTTTCGAAAAAATCTTTTCTTGTTTCCGGCTCGCGTGGAAAAGTGGCTGTCAGTTGGTGGAAATCCTGTAGTCGGCGGGTGCGATGCCTGTGAGTTTTTCGAACAGCAGGTTAAAATGCCGGACATTTCGGAAGCCCAACAGCATGGCCACTGAAGTCGGCGTATGTTCCGGACTTATGAGTAGTCGGCGGGCGGTGTTCAGGCGTTTTTTCCGAAAGTATTCCTCAAAAGTATGCCCTGTCTCCATCTTCAGCAGATCGATGAAATAGGCCGTGGAAAGGCCTAATTGCTGCGCGCAATAGTCTGCCGTGGGGAGCTGTCCGTCGCGCAATTGCCCCGTGACGATGTAGCTGTCGAGCAAATTCTCCATATCTCTCAACTGGGCTTTGTTTTTGCTTTCGCGGGTGATAAACTGCCGCTCGTAAAAGCGCGCGCAGTAGTCGAGCAGCAACTCTATGTAGCGTGCCAGTATGGTGCTTGTGTGCGAGTCAATGGGGTGGAGTAGTTCGCCGCCTATGTTGTGCAGGCAACACACGATGATGTCCGTTTCGCGGTGCGACAGGTGGAGCGCTTCCTCTCTGTTGTAGCCAAAAAACGTGTAATCGCTCATGTGCTTTTTTAACGACGTACGAAAAAGCAAGTCCGGATGGAAGGCCAACAACCATCCCTTGTCGGGCAGGGCATTGTTGCCCATGCGGAACATCTCGCCGGGCGTGAGAAATACCATGGTGGAATCGGAAAAATCGTAATGCTTGCGTCCGCAGCAACCACAGTCGTCGGCATTTTCTTCGAACAGCAGAACGGCATAGAATTCAAACCTCACCGCTCCGCTTCCAAAGTCGGGGTGTTCCAAATTGATGAGTCCGGCATGCGGATGAAACGTCTTGCCGCCCAAACAGCGGTTGCACTCGTTCACCGTCTTGATATCCATCGTTTTTCCGTGCGTCTCCATGGATTTTATGACATGGCAGCGGATGCGACCCGTGTTTCTTCTTTTCACGCTTTTGCTCCCCTGTATTCCGTTGGGGTGATGCCTACGTTTTTCTTGAAAATGCGTGTGAAATGTTGCGGATATTGAAAGCCTAAGCGATAGGCAATCTCGTTTACATTCTTGTTCGACCCGATGATTTCGTCTTTTGCTATGCTTATCAGCTTGTTTTGGATGTATTCCTGCGCAGTGCGTCCGGTTTCTCTTTTCACCAAGTCACCGAAATAATTGGGCGACAGGTTGACCCGGTCGGCGAAATACTTCACGGTCGGCAGCCCGTTGGTTTCCGGGGTTTCGCTGTGGAAGTAATCATCAAGCAGGTTCTCGAACTTCACCAATATGTCCTTGTTCACCTTGCCGCGGGTGGTGAATTGCCTTCCGTAAAAGCGCATGCAATAATCCAGCAGCAATTCGATATTGCGTGCTATGATACGTTTGCTGTGTATGTCAACCGGGCGCGAAAGCTCCATTTTGATTTTGCTCAGGCAGTCACGGTAAATGTCTTTCTCTTCGTCGGACAGATGGAGAGCTTCGTTCGATGAATAGGAAAAAAACGAATATTGCTTGATGTCTTGTCCCAACGAAGTACCTCTGATAAGGTCGGGATGGAACACCAAGGCCAACCACTGCGGTTTCACATCCGTGGTATTGGTGGCTTCCACCACTTGCCCCGGGGAAAAGCTGGTCACAGTGCCCTCCTGATAATCGTAGGGCTGCCTTCCGTAGCGCAAATCACCACACTTTGCCTGCTTCAAGAAGAGGGCATAGAGGCCGTAATTTATCACGGTGTGATCGGGCAGCTGACGGGTGGTGTCAGCCGCATCGACAACCGCCACGAGCGGATGCAGGGTCTCAACGCCCCATAATTGATTGAACTGTTCGACGGTGTCGAGTTTGATAACTTCTGTCATGGCAGGTTCTTTTGTAGTTTACTCGGTTGTAAAAAGACGCCGCACACTTCGTGCTTTAAAATCTCTGCAAAATTCATTGAACAACACGCTGTTTATCAAGGCTCGTTATGCACCTTCCGGCGGACGCTTTGTAAAATCTTGCTGTGTCACTTTGCGCCGCGAGCTGCGTAAGCATGCACGAGAAGTGGGGATGCAAAGGGTACGGAAGGCGTTTTTTGAGCCATTAAATCAAGATGATACAAAAAAAGAGATGAATGCTCCGCAGAGACATCGCTCTGTGAGCGGGAGTCACCGCAAAGATAAGCGCATCCCGCACAAACGGTGATTTTGAAAGGAAAAAAGGTAGCAATCTCTGTAATTGGGGTACAGACAGCGTGTCGCCGTTATGGCCTGACGAAAGGATTGTGCCGTTTCTCATGGCCGATGGTGGTGCTTCCGCCGTGTCCGGGGAGCACTACCGTCTCTTCGGGCAAGGTATAAAGCCGGCCGACGATGGAATTTGCAAGCGTGTGGCGGTCGCCTCCCGGCAAGTCGGTGCGCCCCACCGATTCGTGAAAGAGCACGTCGCCACTGAACAACACGCCTTTTCCTTCGTGGTAAAAGGCCAAACTGCCGGGCGAATGACCGGGTACGTGCAAGACCCGCAGTTCGGTATGACCAAACGCTACCGTGTCATTGTCGTCAATATACCCTCCCAAGGGTTGCGCCTCGACAAGCTCGGTAGTTGGCACGAAAGCCTGAGCCTCTTGGAGGAGGGTGTCAATGAAAAACTCATCGAGACGATGCGCTTCCGGAAGAATGCCGTAGGTCTTGGTCATGAAGCGGTTACCGAATTGATGATCGAGATGCAAATGGGTGTTTATCACCCGTTTCACCTGAAGCCCACGCGAGGCGATGTAGTCACGGAATGTTGCCTGTTCACCGGCGGTAAGGCAACCTGCATCAACGACAAGCGCCTCTTTCGTTTCATCGTGAAGCACGTACGTATTCTCTTGAAACGGGTTGAATGTAAAAATCTTTATTTCCATAATGCGTGGTAAAACAGAGTTTGTCCTAACGGAAAGGTGCATGCCTTGTGTGAAGTCGACGGTTGCCTGTCATAAAGGCACGTACACTATCTTTTTCGTCTTGAAATATTCTTCTTTGAAATGACTTTGTATGTCAAACACCTCGGCCGTTTTTCTGAATGGCTCTATCTCGTGTTGCAGTTCGCCTCCTTTCAGGCAGATAATCCCGTTGGGAAGGGCGTTTTGTTGTTGGGCGGCGATATTCTTCCGTGCAAGTTTCACTAATTCAGCAAGAGGCATGACCCCCCTGCTCACCACGAAATGGTAGCTTTCTTTTTCTTCCTCTACACGCAGGTGTTTCAGCTCCACATTACGCAAGCCGATGGCTTTCGCCACTTCCGTTCCCACCATGATTTTTTTTCTCGTGGAATCGATAAGCGTGAAACGCGCTTCGGGGAAAAGGATGGCCAGCGGTATGCCCGGGAAGCCGCCCCCCGTGCCCACGTCGAGCACCCGCGTGCCGGGCGTGAAACTCACCATCCGGGCAATGGCCAACGAGTGGAGCACATGATGTTCATACAAGTTGCCAATATCTTTGCGCGAAATGACGTTGATTTTGCCGTTCCAATCGGCATATAATCCGCCCAGCGCGGCAAATTGCCACTCCTGCTCGTCTGTCAGCTGCGGGAAATATTTTTTGATGACATCCATGAAAGACAAAATGAAAAGCGGCTCGTCTTGCAGGCGGGTCGCATGCCTTGTGTCTGCAAACGAGTGCAAAAGTAGCAAGTTTTGCTCAAAAAGTTTCCCTCTTTCCCCGGCTTTGTCGTCAGGCA
>CAYPFZ010000015.1:0-9752 GCA_964410225.1 uncultured Paludibacter sp. | reverse complement strand
GGCACGCCGTCACGTGGCGCATACACCTTCGGCAAAGCCTTAGCAGAGCCCCTTCCGGCGGTTGATTGCTCGCGGAGTATCTCTGCCGGCGCTTATTCACGCGTGACGAACTCTGGTTATTTCCCGAAAAAATATATCTTTGCGCCGCGAAAGAAAAAGACTTCGCCACAGCACGTATGATTAACCGGGCTTTATTGCGGGTCAAGGTGGTGCAGACCTTGTATTCTCATTACAAAGGAGGCGGTCGGTCGCTTCTTGAGGCGCAAAAGGGATTGTCATTCAACTTGAACAAGACGTACGATCTTTATTTTCATTTGCTCCAGCTTTCCGTGGAAGTGACACGTTGTGCAGAAAGGCGCATCGAAGTGAGACGGAACAAGCTGCGCCCCACCGACGACGATTTGCGTCCTAACACCCGCTTTTCCGATAATGCTTTTGTGCGCCAGCTTGAAATAAACGAGCATCTCATCGGGCATCTTTCCGCTCAAAAGCTCTCGTGGGTCAACTATCCGGATCTGATAAAAAGCCTTCTCAAACAGATAGAGTCAGCCGACTTTTTTGCCGAATACATGGGTGCTTCCACCTCCGGTTACGAAGCTGACAAGGAAGTGTGGCGGAAAATATACAGGCGCGTTTTCCCCGAGAGTGACGATTTGGAAGAGGCTATCGAGGAACAGAGCATCTATTGGGTCGGTGGCATGGAGATTATTTACAGCTTTATCGACAAAACCATCAAGCGTTTCGACCGGTCGGCCGGTGCCTCGCAAGCCCTCATCCCCATGTATAGGGACGAGAGTGACCGCCTATTCGGCGAAAAACTCCTTGCCGCCGCCATCGCCAACGAGGAAGACTATCGCCGATTGATCGATGAAAACACGCACAACTGGGAGCTTGACCGCATCGCTTTCATGGACATTGTAATCATGCAAGTGGCGCTGGCCGAGTTGTGTCATTTCCCCACCATACCGGTAAACGTGACACTCAATGAGTATATAGAGCTTTCAAAGCAGTTCAGCACCGAGAAGAGCGGCACTTTTGTCAATGGCGTGCTCGACAAAATCGTGAGCCGCCTTAAGGCCGACAACAAACTGACGAAAGTCGTCAGCTTTGAGATTAAGTAGAAAAGGCCTATATTTGTAAACTGAAAAACTATCAAACAAAACGTCGATATGAATTTGTTAAGCATTTTATTGCAGACGGGGGCTCCGGAGACGGGCGGTGCCATGGGCGGTTATTCGGGTATCATCATGATGCTGCTGATATTCGTGGTATTCTACTTTTTCATGATACGTCCGCAAACCAAACGCCAGAAAGAAATCAAGAAACAGCGAGAAGCCATGAAACCCGGCGATCGTGTGGTGACCTCCGGCGGTATCTACGGTAAGATACGCGAGCTGAAAGACAACATCGTCACGATAGAAATTGCTGACAATGTAAGGATAAAGGTAGACAAGAATTCCGTCTACTTGGCAGCAGACGACATCCCTGCCGAGACAAAATAACGAGCATGGGTGGATGAGGGGCAATGAAGTCATAGCGTTCCTCAAAGGTGTGGCAAGAAAGTTCAAGGCGTTCGTTTGCTCGAGAGATGCTTTGAGCTTCTTGTTTTTCCTTCTCCTTTCGGCGGCGTTCGGGTTTTCCAATATGGCCAACAAGACCAAGGAAGCCAATATCACCCTGCCTGTCCGCTATGTGTCGCTACCTCCCGGCTACACCATCATCGATCAGCCGGTTCGGGAAATCAAACTCGTTGTGCGCGACGAGGGGCTGAATCTTTTTTCCTATTCAAAAAAAAAGCTCGTACCGCTTGAAGTTGACCTTTCCGATGTAGGTCGGGGTGGGGGGCAGGTGAAACTCCTTTCGGAACAAATTCTCTCCCGGCTCTCTTACAGTCTTCATCCCACCACTTCTGTTGTCAGCTTCTCTCCCGACTCCATCGTTGTGCGGTGCGCACCGCTTGATGCCGTGACCCTTCCCGTTAAACTCGACCTTGACCTCCGGCTCGAGCGTCAGTATTTGCTCAGCGATTCGATAGTCGTCACGCCCCGCGAAGTGACTGCTTACGGACGGCGCGAGCTGCTTGACAGACTGCGCGAGGTGGAGACTTTGCCCGTTGAATTGCGCCGTTTGAAAGACTCGGTCGACATGCAGGTATCGCTCAAGCCCATTGATTCGGTCAGTTTTTCGAGCAGTGAAGTCAGGTTGCAAATAGCGGTGGAAATGTTCACCGAGAGAAAAGCGCGCGTCCCGGTCACTTTTACCAATGTGCCGGAGGGTATTGACGTCCGCTCATTTCCGGCCATTGTCGATGTCACCTACAACGTGGGGCTGAGCCACTACGGTACTGCTGCCGACGAGGTGAGCGTAGTGCTCGACTATCGTGACATAATGAAGAACAAGCAAGAAAAACAGCTCTTGCAGCCCGTGTGTCACTCTCCCAAGATATTCAATGTCCGCATCCGACCCGAAGAAGTTGAGTTCGTGTTGGAGCGGAGAAATTAGTGCATCATGGAAGGAATACAGATGGTTGATCTGCGTGGTCAATATGCCAAGATCAAAGAAGAGGTGGATGCTGGTATCCGCAGTGTATTCCGTACCGCTGTTTTTGTCAAAGGCGGAAAGGTCGATGAATTCAGCCACGATTTGGAGCAATACCTCGGCGTGAAGCATGTCATACCGGTGGGGAACGGCACGGATGCACTTTTTATCGCCTTGATGGCCTTGGGGCTTCGTCCCGGTGACGAGGTGGTCGTCCCGGCTTTCACCTTTGTCGCCACAGCCGAGGCGGCGGCATTGTTGGGGCTTACTCCCGTCTTTGCCGATGTAGACCCACGCACGTTCAACCTCTCGCTTTCGTCGGTACGTCGGGCTGTCACTTCCCGAACAAAAGCCATCTTACCGGTACACCTGTTCGGTCAAAACGCCGACATGGAGGCCTTACTGGCGTTGGCCGCCGAATGCAAGCTGTACGTGGTGGAAGATGCCTGCCAGTCGATAGGGGCATGGTACACGTTTTCCGACGGGCGCAAGGTGCGTTCAGGCTGCATGGGAGAGGTGGGCTGCACCTCTTTCTTCCCATCGAAAAATCTTGGCTGTTACGGCGACGGAGGAGCCTTGTTTACCAACGACGACGCTTTGGCTGCCGAAATACGCGCCATAGCCAACCACGGTATGGACATACGTTACCATCATCGCCGCATAGGGGTGAACTCGCGCTTAGACAGTGTGCAGGCGGCTGTCCTGCAAGTAAAATTGAGACATTTGGATGAATACGTAGCCGCGCGCCGCAGGGCATCCGCTTTCTACGACCGGGCATTTTCCCAAACCGACCGCTTGCTCACACCCGTTTGCAACGAAGCATCCGAGCATGTCTATCATCAATACACCATCCAACTGCCGGAAGGAGTGGATCGTGACGGATTGCGCAAACATCTGGAGGTGCGCGGCATCCCGTCTATGGTGTATTACCCCATCCCGTTGCATTTGCAAGAAGCATACAGAAGTCCGCGCCACAAGGCAGGCGATTTGCCCGTGACGGAACGGCTTTGTGGCAGCGTATTGTCGCTCCCGATGCATACGGAACTGTCAGACAAACAATTGGAGTATATCACTCGGTCGGTACTTGAATATACGGAGGGCTGAAAATGGAAGGATATTTTGCCCACGAAACAGCCGTGATCGACGAAGACGTCATCGTTGGTGAAGGCACGAAGATATGGCATTTTTCTCATCTCATGCCGGGTTGCCGCATTGGCGAGCGTTGCAACATCGGGCAGAATGTGGTCGTGTCGCCGGGTGTGACATTAGGTTCGAATGTCAAGGTGCAAAACAACGTGTCGATTTATACAGGGGTCACGTGTGAAGACGATGTGTTTTTGGGGCCTTCGATGGTTTTCACCAACGTCATTAATCCTCGCAGCCATGTAGTTCGCAAACACGAATTCAAACCTACGATAGTGAGACGCGGAGCCAGCATAGGAGCCAACGCCACGGTGTTGTGTGGCAATGAAATAGGTGAATACGCCATGATAGGTGCAGGGGCGGTTGTTACCCGGCCAGTCAAGGCTTACGCATTGGTGGTGGGCAATCCTGCCAGACAAATAGGCTGGGTGAGCGAGCAGGGACACCGTTTGCACTTCGATGCGTCAGGCTATGCGGCTTGTCCGGCAACGGGTCAGCGTTATCTCTTGCAGGGCGACACGGTCAAGCCCTGTCATTAGCATGTCAAACGGTAATAGTAAAGGACTTCCCATCCGTTTTTTGGAGGGAATAAAACCCTTGCAACCCCTTAGCACGCAGCGAAAATTGCGTAAGTACGCAGCAAAATTTCCCTAAGCACCCGCCGGAAGAGGGAAATAGTGAAGTTTTGCGGAAGTTTGGTCATGGTTTTTGATATTGATAGGACATGATAAAATTTGCGGTAGTAGGATTGGGGCATATCGGCAAACGCCACGTGGAGATGATACGGCGCAATGCCAACTCGGAATTGGTAGCCGTGTGCGACGTGTTGCCGAAGGAAGAAACAGGATGTGAGCTTGCCTCGTCAGTTCCCTATTTTCGGAGTATCGAGGGCTTGCTCTCGTCGGGTGTTCCCATCGACGTGGTGTGCATCTGCACCCCCAACGGCTACCACGCGGCCTATGCCCAGATGGTGTTGGAAGCCAAGATACACGTGGTGCTGGAAAAGCCTATTGCGCTGACCAAACACGATGCCGAAAAAATTGTTTTCAAGTCGATAGAAACGTCGCACCACGTGTTTTGTGTGATGCAGAATCGTTACTCGCCTCCCTCCGTCTGGCTGAAGGATTTGGTACACCGCCGCATTTTAGGCGACATATATATGGTGAAGGCTGACTGCTTTTGGAATCGCGATGCCCGCTACTACCAACCCGGCGGCTGGCATGGCGACGCACAACTCGACGGGGGTACACTTTTCACCCAATTCTCCCATTTCATCGACATTATGTATTGGCTTTTCGGCGACATCACCCATATCAAGGGGCATTTTGCCGACCATGCACATGCCAATCTGACCGACTTTGAGGATAGTGGCATGATAACGTTCGATTTTGTGAACGGAGGTACGGGCTGCCTCAACTATTCTACCGCCGTGTGGGATAAAAATTTTGAGAGCAGCCTCACCGTGATTGCTGAAAACGGAACCGTGAAGATAGCAGGGCAGTACATGAACGAGGTGGTATACTGCCACGTGAAAGATTACACGATGCCCTCACTTGCACCCTCCGGGCCGCCCAATGACTACGGTCAGTACAAAGGCTCGGCACAAAATCACCACCACGTCATACAAAACGTGATAGAAAAACTTTCAGACAAAAGCCCCATTACCACCAACGTACTTGAAGGCTTGAAAGTGGTGGAAATCATCGAGCGCATTTACGAGGTGCGCGACAAGCAGTGGAAAAAACAAAGACAAGAAAACAACCGATAAAAACGAACAAAAGCAATGATACAACGCATCCAATCCGTCTATTTTCTGACCATAGCCATCCTTTCGTGTATCACGTTTTTTGCTCCGGTGGCCAACCTTTACGACCCGTTCAACTTCTTACTCTACAAATTCGACTACAGGGGGTTGATGCTGACGGATAGCACCGAACTTGTGGTGATGAACAATTCGGCCACTTGGTCGCTTAAAATCATTTCGGCCATCATCCCGCTTTTGGCCGTGGCCGCACTGCTGTTGTTTAAGAAGCGGATGCTGCAAGCGCGCCTTTCGTTCGTCAATCTGTTGTTGATGCTGGGTTATTACGTCATCCTGTTCATCTGTGTCATCCGGGGTGCACACAGCTTGGAGGCCGAATGGAGTCTGAACCTCCCGGCGGCATTCCCGTTGGTGTGTGCTGTGCTCGATTGGTTGGCCATTCGCGCCATCGGTAAAGACGAAGCCTTGGTGCGCTCTCTCAACCGTCTGCGCTGACCTTCCGGCTTCGGGGCACATCGGGTTGCGGCAACACCCGACAGCGAAGAAAAGTGACCATAAATCCCTGTTTAGCAGAAACGCTCCCTTATCAGGTGCTTGATGCCGGCAATGGGGTGATAGATCATCATCCTCGGGCCGGCCCAGCGCATGACGGCTCTCACACGGACTCTCATGTCTGAACGGTAACAGTGGACAGAGCATTTCAGGCAGGTGGGCTTGTTGTCTGCAAAACGACAGCGGTCAAGCCGCCCGGTGGCATATTCCAACAGCTCCCGACATTTGGGACACAGATCCGCATGGCCTTCCTTCTTCCGGCAATACAGGGCTATCATCTTCGCAACAACCTTTTTCTCTTCCTCGATTCGGCTTCTCATCAATCTGTCAGATTGTTTCTTGTTCGCTCTATTTCCCCAAAAACGGATAAGAAAACCTTTTGTCATTCTGGTTCATTTTCTCAACGATTTCCCGGCGATCAAGTGGAAGACAGACCACAACGCAACCTCCACAGTCAAAAAACTACCCGACGGTATCGCGTAGTCCACGGCATAGGGCTGACTCATACCATCCGCTTTATTACCGGGCAGGCCGAAAGTAATCATGCTTTCGACATGATGCAAATTCGCTCCGATTCCGTTCTTTCCTCACCACAAAAGCAATTGGCCGACGGGTGTTTTCCTTTTCATCGTCGTACAACCGGGTCGCCTTTCATGCAAAAATACAAAATCTTGATTTGCATATAAAAAAGCAAAGCATCCTGTTTTTGAAAAACAAAACCAATGCTCTGATTAAAGAGCCTGACAGGGTGGAAGATACACCGTGCTCCGGTTCCTTTGCAATGACCCTTCCGCTGCGTACTAACGCAGCGGAAGGAGGGAAGAGCTTCTTTTTTCTTGTGAAAAACTCCTGCCGTTCGAAGCTCTTTTTGTGTAGAAAACCATTTGACAATTAAACTGTTAGTTTTTTCTATTCCTCCGCGTTTTTTATGCTTGTTTTTCGCAGTTAATTACTCGGGAGGCGGTCGGCGAGGGGGCTTCCATTCGGGTGTCGACATGCTGCAAAAAGGCGTGAGGTGGGCGACATATTCCTCGGCCATCTTCAAAAAAAAGCATCTATTCGCCATATTTCAAATAATTCGGCTTACATTTGCACCAGTCACTTACATTTCTAACCACTTAACGTTACACGACATGGACATACAAGGGTATATTGCCCAAAACAGGGCGCGTTTTTTCGACGAGTTATTTTCGCTCATAAGGATACCGAGCGTAAGTGCCCATCCCGAGCGCAAAGACGACATGCACCGGTGTGCAGAGCAATGGAAGAAGTTGCTGCTTGAAGCCGGAGTCGACACCGCCGAAGTGCTCCCGACGAAAGGCAATCCGGTGGTGTTTGCCCAAAAGACGGTGGACGAGCAGCTGCCTACCATCATGGTGTACGGGCATTATGACGTGATGCCTGCCGAACCCTTGGAAGAATGGCGCACCGCCCCCTTTGAGCCGGAAATCGTGGACGGACGCATCTATGCGCGAGGAGCTGACGACGACAAAGGACAATCGTTTATGCACGTGAAGGCGTTTGAATATTTGGTGAAAAACAATCGCTTGCCTGTGAATGTGAAGTTCTTGATCGAAGGCGAAGAAGAAATTGGGTCGGTCAACTTGGAAGACTTCTGCCGTGAACACAAAGAGCTGCTGGCCTGCGACACCATCCTCGTGTCAGACACCGGCATGTTTGCCGAAGACGTGCCAAGCATCACCACCGGTCTCCGCGGATTGGCCTACTGGCAAGTGGAGGTGTCGGCCGCTGCCAGAGACTTACATTCGGGACTCTTCGGCGGAGCGGTGCCCAACCCCATCATCGAACTTTCGAAAATCATCGCCCGTCTCATCGATGAGGAGGGGAAAATAACCGTGCCCCATTTTTACGACGATGTGGAGACTGTCTCACAAGAAGAGCGGGAACTCATCGCACAAATACCGTTCAACGAAACAGACTACAAGGAAAGTATAGGCATCAAAGAGGTGACGGGTGAAAAAGGCTACAACACGGTGGAACGTACGGGCATCCGTCCTTCGCTCGACGTGTGCGGCATTTGGGGAGGCTATACCGGCGAAGGCAGCAAGACGGTCATTCCGGCGAAGGCGTATGCCAAACTGTCCACCCGCTTGGTTCCCCATCAACAACAGGAAAAAATAGCGGCTCTGATGGCCGATTACATCAAGGCTATCGCACCGCCTTGTGTAGATGTGAAAGTAGAATGGCTTCATGGGGCTCAGGCTTACGTCTGTCCCATCAACCTGCCTCACTATAAAGCTGCTGAACGAGCCTACCGGCAAGTGTATGGCAAACGTCCCCTGCCGGTGCGCAGCGGAGGGAGCATCGGCGTGGTACCCGTGTTCGAACGGGTGTTGGGTGTGAAATCCATCCTCATGGGTTTCGGTTTGGAAACAGATGCCATCCACTCACCCAACGAAAGCTTTATGGTCAGCCAGTTTGAAAAAGGCATCCGCACCATCGTAGCCTTCTACGAAGAGATAGAGGTCTGAACCGCCGTCCTGCCCGTAGAGGAGGGATGTATGGAGACATATCAAGACACGTCCACCCCGGAGGCAAACAGCGGTGCTGAAGAAAAAAGGAGGCTGCTGCAGGCGGTCGTTGTTCCTTTCGTCCTCGCCGTAGGGATGTTCCTGAGCTTTATCCTTGAAAAAGGGATGGGGTGGGACTTCCACAAGGCTGGCATTTATCCCTGTCGGCTCGAAGGTGTGTGGGGAGTGTTGACGTGCGTGTTCATCCACGCCGATTGGAGGCACTTGCTTGACAACCTGCTTTCGTTCCTCGTCTTGGCAACAACACTCTGCTACTTCTATCGCCCCATAGCCGGACGCATCCTGCTACTCTCCGGCGTGTGCAGCGGCGCGGTGTTGTGGTGCATCGGAAGATCCGGCTGGCACATTGGAGCAAGCGGACTGATCTACGCCCTGGCGTTTTTTCTGCTGGCAAGCGGCTTGATAAGGAGGCATGCCCCACTGACGGCCATCTCGTTGTTCGTCGTGTTTTTATACGGCAACATGGTGTGGCACGTGTTCCCCTGGCAACGCTACGACCCGATTTCATGGGAAAGCCACCTGGCCGGAATGTTAGTCGGCGTGGCTTTGTCGTTCGTCTTCAAAAACCGAGGCCCGCAGAAACCCATCAAAGTGTGGGACGACGAAGAAGATGAAGAAGACCATGATGATACCATTCAAGACTTCGGAAAAACGTAAAAAATAAGAACAAACAAAATCATATAAACTTTCATAGGAGAAAAGGAGGCGCGGTTTTTGCCGTGCAAACAGAAGGTAAAGACAGTGCAAACAGAGTGAAATAAATTTCGGAAAACCAATGTAGATTCAACATAGAAGTGCAATAAGCTCGAAAAAAGTCACCCGGCAATACAAAACAAAAACAAAAAAGAGACCGAAGTCTCCCACAGATTAACTACTTTTGTATTTCTATAAAATATAAGAACTTAACCCGCGAACAAAGATACGCAATCTATTTGGGATTGCGGGAGGGAAAAAGCCAAAAGGCCATTGCCCGACAGATAGGAGTCCATCCCTCGACCGTATGCAGGGAGATAAAACGTAACTCAACCCGTTCGGGACGCTACAGTTGGCGTATCGCACATGAGAATGCGTGCTTCCTCAAGGGGCGCGTGCCGGGGAACAGGAACATCGACAGAAGCGTCATGAAAGAGGCTCTTTACCTTTTGGTAACATAGGATTGGTCTCCAAGGCAGATTTCCGGTTACCTTGCCCTTAAATCAAAATTC
>CAYPFZ010000014.1:0-22950 GCA_964410225.1 uncultured Paludibacter sp. | reverse complement strand
TGAACCCGAAAACAAAAAGGCAACAAAGTTTTGCAGGGGGTCTCGTGTCAGCGATTTTAAACTATCGGGTGCGCACCGGCCGACGGCAGCCATGCCCCTACAGACTCCATTCGAAGCCGTCTTTCGTATCTTTTACTTTGAAGCCCAAGGCCGCCAGCTCGTTGCGTATCTTGTCGCTCGTAGCCCAGTCTTTGTTGCGTTTGGCCTCCAAACGTATGTTCAGCAACAAATCGACGGCCTTTTTGTATGCCTCGACGCCCTCTTCTGCCGCATCAAAAGGACGCAGGCCAAGAATATCTTCCACGAACAATTTGAAGGCAGACTGCAACTCGGCCAGGTCGACGGCGTCGATACTCTCTCTCCCTTCATGTATCAAGTTAATGGCTTTCAGGGAGTCAAACAGGTGGGAGATGACAACAGGCGTGTTCAAGTCGTCACACATGGCCTCTTCGCAGCTTTGGCGCAACCCTCGCGTGTCGACAGTCGATGCAGACGAAGGTCTCAGTCCCTTGAGTCGGGCGTAGCCTTCGAGCAGTCGCTCCAAGCCCTTCGATGATGCCTGCAGAGCCTCGTTGCTGAAGTCGGCCGTACTGCGGTAATGGGCTTGCAAGATGAAGAAACGTATCGTCATCGGGCTGTAGGCCTGAGAGAGCAACTCGTGACTACCGGAGAAAAACTCCTCGAGCGTGATGAAGTTGCCCAGCGACTTGCCCATCTTCTGCCCGTTGATGGTTATCATGTTGTTGTGCATCCAGTACTTCACGGAGCTGTGCCCCAATCCGGCACACGATTGGGCTATCTCGGCCTCGTGGTGGGGAAATATCAGGTCCATCCCTCCTCCGTGAATGTCAAACTCTTCGCCAAGGTATTTTGTGCCCATGGCCGAACACTCCAAGTGCCATCCGGGGAATCCCGTGCTCCAGGGCGAAGGCCAGCGCATGATGTGTTCGGGGGAGGCTTTCTTCCACAGAGCAAAGTCGGCACTGTGTCGCTTGTCGCTTTGTCCGTCGAGCTCACGGGTGTTCTCGAGCAGCTCTTCCAAACGGCGACCCGACAATATTCCGTAGTGGTGGTCGCGGGCATATTTCTCCACATCGAAGTAGACAGAACCCTCGCTCTGATAGGCATAGCCGGCGTCGATTATTCGCTGCACAAACTCGATCTGCTCGATAATATGCCCCGAAGCGTGCGGCTCGATACTGGGCGGGAGCACGTTCAGTTGTGCCATCGCCCGGTGATAGCGGTGAAGGTAGTATTGCACAACCTCCATGGGTTCTATCTGTTCCAAGCGGGCTTTCTTGGCCACTTTGTCTTCGCCTTGGTCGGCGTCGCCTTCGAGATGACCCACATCGGTGATGTTGCGCACGTAGCGCACTTTGTAGCCCAGGTGCAAAAGATAGCGGAAGAGGATGTCAAACGTGATGGCGGGACGTGCGTGCCCCAAGTGAGCGTCGCCGTAGACGGTCGGACCGCACACATACATGCCCACGTGCGGCGCGTGAAGCGGCACAAACAACTCTTTTCTCCTGCGAAGTGTGTTGTATATAAACAGTTCCATAATCGATAATATTTGTCGCATCAGAGGCAGACAGGGCGCGCTGTCAGAAACCTCGTTGCTTTTTCAGATAGTCATAGGCATCTTTGACCGAGCGAAACTTCTCTTCGCCGGCTTTTTTGACCTCTTCGCCCAAGCCGGTCAGCTTGTCGGGGTGGTATTTCATGGCCATCCTGCGGTAGGCCTTCTTGATGTCTTCGTTGGTGGCCGAGCTGTCCACACCGAGGGTCTGGTAAGCCCAATCGGCATTTTGTTGTTTGGTATAGGGAGCGCGCAGCGAGTCGAAATCGAGAGGGCGGATGTGGAAAATGGTGGCTATTTCCTGCAACAAGGCCAGCTCCGAAGGGGCAATGACACCGTCGGCATAAGCTATTTGGAAAAGCAAATGGAGCAGCTCGAGCTTCGACGAATAATTCATGTGGAGGCTTATCTGCGTGGCCACTTCCGTCACACGGATGTCTTGGCTGAGCAGGTTTTTTAAAATGCCCAGCGCCTCGAGCGCACCCTGTTCGCCGAAGTTGGTCACAAGGAAGCGTTTCACCACGTTGAGTTCCGAGCGCTTGGGGCTGCCGTCGGCCTTCATCACACACGCAATGAGCACCAGCAGGCTCACCTTGAAGTCGCCCTCCGTCGTGTGAGCCGCCCGCTGCGAGGGCTGCGGCGTGCTGCCGCTGTCAAAAAGCGAACCCAGCAAAAAGCCACACAGCGCACCGATAGGGCCTCCCAGCACCCAGCCGAGACCACCGCCTATCCATTTTACGTATTTACTCATGGGCTATCGTTCGTTTGCACAACCCGCGCATCCGAAGGCGCGCCTCTGCCTGCACGGTTCAAGCAAACAAAGGTAAGCATTTTCAGAAAATCAACATCATCGAACTCCCCTCACATCGCCCTTCGTCCCGGCATGTCGGGCAAAAGCGCCGCTCATTTGAAATTGATGCGTCGGACTTTATGCCCCATACCTTCGAGCAGCTCTGCCACCTTGACGCGCATGTCACCCTGTACGAGTATCTCGCCACCGCGCGCCGAACCGCCGACACCGCAGCTCACCTTGAGCTCACGGGCCAATTCCTTCAGCTCGTCGTCAGTGCCGGAAAAGCCGCTCACCAGCGTGGCCAACTTGCCGCGGCGCCTGTCAAGCTCCACCCGCAAGCTCTGGGCAGGTCGGGCAACCGGAGTCAGGCTACAAGATGCCTCATCTGCCACCCGGTCGTCAGGCAAAGTGCGGCCGAAGGCTGACAGACGCTCTTTCCAATCTTCTTTTTCCATGGTTTTGTAATATGGGAACAGCTATCAAACAAAGAGTATAAATCTTTCATGTCGAGGCGCATGCAGGGTGTCACTCCACGGCCAGAAGGCTTTCAACGGCCAGGCGGTAGGAGTCGAGCCCGAACCCGACGATAACTCCCCTGCAAGCGGAGGAAAGGAAGGAGTGGCGGCGAAACTCCTCACGGGCATAGACATTGGTAATGTGCACTTCGACCACCGGGGCGGGCACGGCGCGTATGGCATCGGCCACAGCCAGCGACGTGTGAGCATACGCCCCCGCGTTGAGCACAATGCCGTCAGCTGTGAAGCCCGCCTCGTGCAGCTTGTCGACAAGCGCACCCTCGGCATTCGACTGAAAACAGCTGAGCACTACCCTGCCACGGTAAGCGTCGGACAACTCGCGGAAATAGTCGTCGAGACTGCGGCTGCCGTATGTCGCAGGCTCCCGTCTGCCCAACAAGTTCAAATTGGGCCCGTTGATGATGAATATCTTCTTCATGACAAAAAACATTGTAAAGTTCTTGTTAATCACCCTTCTGCTGCGTGCTTTCCCGGCCGGCGCTGCGTGCTTTCGCAGTTTTTGTTGCGTTAGTACGCAATTTTTGCTGCGTACTTACCCGGCCGAAATTCCCAAAGCACGCAGCAGAAAAGGGTCAATGCCGGGCGCCGGAGCGACAGAAAGCGAACGGTTTTCACGAGTCGCCGGCGCGAGTCTCCCGTTGCAGGAAAGCCCTTGCCCTCTCGAGGTCGGCAGGGGTGTCGACACCGACGGTCTCTATCTCTGTGAGCCCCACCTTGATGTGCAGGCCGTTTTCTATCCAGCGCAGCTGTTCGAGCGATTCAGCTATTTCCAAAGGCGAGCGGGGCATGGTTGTGATTTCTTGCAACAGCTCGGAGCGGTAGGCGTAAATGCCGATATGCTTGTAGTAAGTGTGTCTCTTTGTCCATTCGGCCGGGTCGGCACCTCTGAGGTAGGGGATGGGCGAACGGCTGAAATACAGTGCCCTGCCTTGGTTGTCCATCACCACTTTGACCGTGTTGGGGTCGGCGAGTGCGTCGGCATGTCGGCCGGTGAGCGGCCGGGCCAGGGTGGCTATCTGCGTGTGGGGGTCGGCAAAGCAGGCCTGCAGCGTCTCTATCTGCGAAGGATGGACAAAGGGTTCGTCGCCTTGTATGTTGACGATTACCTCGTAAGGCTCTCCCATGAGCGTGTAGGCTTCGTGGCAACGGTCGGTGCCGCTGCGGTGTTCGGGCGAGGTCATCACCACGCGCCCGCCAAAAGCCCGCACCACATCGTAAATGCGCCGGTCGTCGGTAGCCACGCACACGGTGGGAAGCACCGACGAGGCGCGCTCGTAGACCAACTGTATCATCGGCTTGCCGCCAATATCGGCCAAAGGCTTGCCCGGAAAACGGGTGGAGGCATAACGAGCCGGAATGATGCCGACGAAAGACAAAGGTTTGCTCATCGATTATCCGTTTTTAATTCACACAACTTCTTCCCCGGCAGGCTGTTATCATACCTGAGTACATAAGAAGTGCTCTCGCCCACGCGCAAAAAGAGGGAAATAAACAGCAGCGCGATGGCATTGTCGAAAAACTGGTGAAACACCAACATGAGTATGCCGAAGGCCACGTAGTTGAGAAAGAAAAAAATCCCCAGCAGCAAATGCATCCTCCTCAACGACGGAAACCACTGCGTCACCGCAAACACAAGATAAAGAGGATGGAGCCACAATATGTTCAGGTTGTCCCCCACCATGGGGTGAATCGACACGTAGTCGAGAAAGAAGATGACGCATCCTATCAGTCCTCCGACACTGAGCAACAGCGTGTCGAGCAAACGCAAGGGCAGCCTTGTCGTCTTCCGAGCCGTGGAAGAGAGCACGACGGTCACAAGGCAAAAGAGTGCCAAGCCCCACATTGCCGCTTGGGGAGGGAGCGGCGACTTGCCCAGTCCGGGCGGCGTTGTGTATCCACGCAACAGGGGGCGTGCCTCGCTTGCCAGCCTCGCCGGATGCTCGTCGCCGGGGCGCAACACGCGGGCTGCGGCAAGCCCGTTTTTCAACATCTCGGGCAGGAACATGGTTTCCTTCCAACCGGCGGTGCGGTCGGCTTCCAAACCGAAGATGATGTTGATGCCAAAGGCCAGCCAGCCCTCGTGACCCGCATACAGGTTGACCCATTCGCGAAACGTGGCATCCGGCACGCTCTCGGCAAAGCGACCGTAGTCCACGCAACCGTCGAGGGCTTCCTCTATCCTGAGGCGCGGACGGGTGGCGCAGTTGTCGAAGGTGAAATTATAGCGGTAGACCCGATTTTTCGGCAGGTAGTTCTGAGCCAGCGCGTCGAGCAGTCGCCGCTTCTCGTCGGGGCGCAACAGGAGCACCTGCTCCCACACCATGGAATGACGCTCGACATATTCGGGCAGAAAATCGTCGAAATCGTAAACAGCCAGCTTGTAATCGGTCTCCCCTTTGATGAATTTCCAGTAAAAATTCTCGAAAGAGAAGTCGAACACCCCGTAGTTGAAAACCAAGTCCAAGCCCTTTCGGCTGTCTTTTACCCTCAAGGCCGTGTGTCCGAAGCGTTCGTATGCTTCCTTGCCCGGTGCGCAGGTGACGAGGCTCACCCGGGCGTCGTCGCTAAAGGCCGCCGGACGGGCGGCTGCCGAGACGACAATCAGCATGGCAGCAGAAAGATAGGCTAATTTCATTTTCATGGCGTAAGACCCTGCAAAACCTTTTTGCTTTTTTGTATATGGATACGATAACTCAAAAAACCGATGATGAATGTTGCTTTTTCTTTGTGGAACGCCGCGCCGCGGGCCTTTGCTTTCCCCTTTTCGGCGGATGCTTTGGAAATTTCGGCCGGGTAAGCACGCCGTTCTTGCTGCCTGCTTACGCGCCGGCGGCGGGGTTCGTACGCAGCGGAAGAGGCCTGACAAAGGCGGTTCATGCCTGCGCACCTCCCTCCGATGTTCCTTATAAGCAGGTGTAAATTAATACCATATAATTTCTTTAGGCTCTCGTTTTTCCCAAAGCCGTTTGTTTACTATATGGGTGACGCAGGCACTTGCAGCCCCGAGCAGCGCCCCTGCCAGCACGTCGGAGGGGTAGTGCACTCCGAGGTTCATGCGTGAATAGCCCACCGAGCAAGCCCAGAAATAGCAGGGTGCGGCCACATACCATCTCGGGTATTCCAGCGTGAGTGCCGTGGCCGCGGCAAAAGCGACGGAGGTATGCCCCGAAGGGAAGGAAGGCGACGAGGAGGTCTGTATCACATCAATCAGGTCGGGATAGCGTTCGTAGGGACGTTCGCGACCTACGATATATTTCAACCCGAAAGCCAAGGCCTCGCCTATCACGAGACTTCCGCCCACACAGAAGGTGCTTTCCAACAGCTGGTTGTCGCCTTGTATCAAAGCCACCGTCCCCATGACCACCGGCACGGCCACCGCCGCGGCATAAGTGGTCTGAGAAATCACGTTGGAGTAAGTCCGGAGAAACGGCGACGACTGCGCGTTGATGCTTTGCAACAGACAAATGTCGGCATTTTGGGCATAAACGGGCTTTAAGGCAAGAAAAAGCAGAATAAATGTCGTAAATTTGCGCATGATTTCGTAGCGAGGCGTTCGGTGGCGCACAAATGTACGGATTTTTACCGGATAAGGTTAAAGGTCTCCGTGCCTTCCTTCGGTCTCGTGCGAGGCTGTGCTCGTGGCTGCCGGCCGTGAGTCGGGCGGCAGGCGACGCCCTGCGAAAGACAAGCGAGACAAGGATGAAGGTAGCAATCGTAGGGCCGGAGTCGACAGGCAAGACGGTGCTGGCCGGAGAGCTGGCCGAGCGTTTCGGTGCGCCGTGGGTGCCCGAATACGCCCGCGAATACGTCGGTCGCCTCCGCCGAAAATATACCGAGGCCGACGTGGAGGCCATCGCCCGAAAGCAGATAGAGCAAGAGTTGGCGTATGACCATCTTCCTGAAAGCGAATATGTTTTCTTCGATACCGACCTTGTCATCACCAAGGTGTGGTTCGAACATTGCTACCGGCGCGTGCCCGCTTTTGTGACCGACCGGCTTCGGAGTCGCTACTTCGACCTCTATCTGCTCTGTGCTCCCGACCTGCCCTGGGAGAGCGACCCGCTGCGCGAACACGGCGACGACCGCGACTATTTCTTCGCCTGGTATCTCCGAGAAATAGAGGCATTGGGAACGCCCTGCGTCATCATCGAGGGGCAGGGCAGCGCAAGACGGGAAAGCGCCGTGGCGGCCGTCGAAGCGCGTGCAAGGAACTATTCGAAAGGATGAAAATCATGCAGCACATAATAAAACAGCTCTCCGAAACGGAGCATTTGAAAAACATCTGCCACGAACAAGGTGTCAACGTGTTGATGCCCTCTTACGAGGTGTTGGGAGAGGTGGTACACATCGCTCGTTCGTTGCTCTTTCCGGGTTATTTCGGCCACGCGGCCGTGAACGGGCGCACCTTGCTCTATCACGTGGGCGTCCGCGTGGAGCGGCTTTTGGATTTGCTTTCGCAACAGATCGAGTCAGGCTTGTGTTTCGACGGCACGCTGCCCTGCGACAAGAGTCTTAAAGACACCGCGCGTGCCAAGGCCTTTGCGTTTGTCGAGCGGCTGCCTGCCATGCGCCGCCAGCTGCAAACCGACGTGGAGGCGGTCTTCAATGGCGACCCGGCTGCCAAGAACTACGGCGAAGTCATCATTTGCTATCCGGCCATACGTGCCATAAGCAACTACCGCATCGCCCATGCCCTGCTGTTGTTGGAGGTGCCGCTCATCCCCCGCATCATCACCGAGATGGCACATTCGGAGACAGGCATCGACATTCATCCCGGCGCCACTATCGGGAGCTATTTTGCCATCGACCACGGTACGGGCGTGGTCATCGGCGAGACGGCCGTCATCGGTGACAACGTGAAGCTCTATCAAGGGGTGACACTCGGAGCGAAGAGTTTCCCTCTCGATCAGGCCGGCAACCCCATCAAGGGCATCGACCGTCATCCCAAGATAGGTAACGATGTGATCATCTACGCCAATTCCACCATTTTGGGCAATGTCCGCATCGGCGATGGTGCCGTCATCGGGGGCAATATATGGGTGGACCACGACGTGCCGGCCGGGGCAAAGCTGACGCAAGAACATTACTTCACCTCCGCCCCGTCGCCTTGTGCCGGCGGCTGTGTTGCGGAAGATAACAACCCTGGCTGCGAAAAATAACCTGCCGTGAAATTTCAAATGATAGCAAAGACCTTTTCAGGTCTGGAAGAGGTGCTTGCCCGCGAGCTGGTCGAGCTCGGTGCCGGCAACGTGCAGACGCAACACCGTGCGGTGAGCTTCACCGGCGACCGTGCGATGATGTACAAGGCCAATTTGCATTGCCGTACCGCCTCACGTATACTCAAGCCCATCCTTACTTTCAAGGCCTCAGACGCCGACCGTGTGTATGAAATCCTGAAAGAAGTCCGATGGGAAAATTATCTCCATCCCCACGGCACGTTTGCTGTCGACGCCACGGTCTACTCCGATCATTTTCGTCACTCCAAGTATGTCACCTATCGGGTGAAAGACGCCATAGCCGATTATTTCACCGAGCGTTACGACCGTCGGCCCACGGTGAGTGTGGCCCGCCCGCAGCTCATGTTCAACATACACATTGCCCAACAGCAATGCACCCTTTCGCTCGACAGCAGCGGCGAGTCTTTACACAAACGGGGCTACCGCACAGACCCGACCGAAGCCCCCCTCAACGAGGCATTGGCGGCAGGCATGTTGCTGATGGCAGGCTGGCGGGGGCAGAGTGATTTTGTAGACCCCATGTGTGGGTCGGGCACCCTGCTTATCGAAGCCGCCCTTATCGCCCTGAACATTCCGCCGGGCATCTATCGGAAAGAATTCGCCTTCGAACGGTGGCGCGACTTCGACAAGGAGCTGTTCGACACACTCTATAACGACGACACACACGAGCGCGAATTCACCCACACCATCTACGGTTCCGACATCTCGCTACAAGCCATACGCAAGGCGAAAGAAAACCTGCAGTCAGCCGGGCTGACACGCTACGTCAAGCTCAAAGTGGCTCCTCTGCAGCAAGCAGAAGCTCCGCCGGGCAAATGTCTGCTCGTGACAAACCCGCCCTACGGCGAGCGCATGAGCCCGGACAACCTGTTCCAACTCTATTCCGACCTCGGCCGTCTGCTGAAACATCACTTCGTGGGCAGCACCGCGTGGGTTATCTCTTCCAACGAAGAAAGCCTGACGCACATCGGGCTCAGACCTTCGGCGAAAATCAAACTGCTGAACGGAGCTCTGGAATGCCAATACTGCCGCTACGACATCTTCGAAGGAAAACGAAACGACTACCTGAAGAAAAAAGAGAAAGAATACAAGCGGACAGCACCCGACAAGTGGAATCGAGAAAGGAGAACAAAATAATCCGGCCGGGCACTTGCAGTTTCGAAAAAATGCCCTACTTTTGCCGCCGAAACTGCCCGGATGGCGGAATCGGTAGACGCGCTGGTCTCAAACACCAGTGGATTCACTTCCATGCCGGTTCGACCCCGGCTCCGGGTACGAAAGAAAGCCGAGTTTTTGAGTCATCAAACGCTCGGCTTTTTTCATTCACCTGAAATCTCCCCCCCACATGAATTAAATGAAAAACAATGGAACAAGGTGTCTGGCAAGAGATAGAACAGTTACACCGGACGTTCCGGGAACTCGGCATCGGTGAAGCGGTGGACTATGACAAGTACTACCTCTATTCTCTCATCACCCATTCCACAGCCATAGAAGGCTCAACGCTTACGGAACTTGACACACAACTGCTCTTTGACGAGGGGGTAACGGCGAAAGGGAAACCGCTTCTGCATCACCTGATGAACGAAGATTTGAAGCAGGCGTATGAACTCGCCAAAACCGAAGCCGACCGTTTTTGCACCTGTAACTCCCGCTTTTCTGAAAAGGCTGAACGGAACACTGATGCGTATCACAGGCGGTGTACATAGTGTCGTGGGGGCTCTTTTGATTCTTCAAAAGGAGATTTTCGTCTGTGTGGTGCTACGGCCGGAGTCGGCGGACGTTCTTATATGAACCATTCGAAAGTTCCCGCCAAGGTGGAAGAACTCTGTGCCATTCTGCAAGAGAAACAAAAGACCGTGAAGATGTTTCGCGAACAGTATGAGTTGAGCTTTAATGCCCACCTTAATTTGGTGACGATTCATCCGTGGGTGGATGGCAACGGCAGAACTGCCCGATTGCTGATGAACTACATCCAATTTTGCCGCCACCTCTTTCCGACCAAGATATTCAAAGAGGATAGAGAAGAATACATACTTTCCCTGCGCCAATGCCGGGATGAAGAAACCAACCGGCCTTTCTTGGACTTTATGGCGGGACAGTTGCAGAAATCGCTCGCCGTGGAGATCGAACGATTCGATGCCTCACAAAAGAAAGGGTTTGGTTTTATGTTCTGAACAAGCCGCACGCCAAGCCGGTGCGACGAGGCAGTCCGTGCATGCAAATGACAAAACATTTGCCGAAAAACCGATTCTTTGGCTACATTTGCCGCGAAAAAATACCGCTCCGGTCGTGGCACTTTCAAAACAAAAAATAAAGTTCATCCGCTCCCTCGGTCTCAAGAAATACCGTCGTCAGGCCGGCCTTTTCGTGGCCGAAGGCACCAAGTTGGTGCTCGACCTGCTCGAGGGGGGCATGCACTGCCGGCTGCTTGTGGCCACGCCCGACTGGTTGGCGACCCACCGGCGGCCGGAGGCCGACACCGTCATCGAGGCCGACGAGCGAGAGCTGCAGCAGGCCTCGTGGCAAAAGACGCCGCAGGGAGTGCTGGCTCTGATGTGCCTGCCGGCGGACGACGACGAACCACCGGTGCCCACCGGCGAGCTGACTCTGGCACTCGACGGGGTGCAAGACCCCGGCAACTTGGGTACTATCTTGCGGGCGGCCGACTGGTTTGGCATCAGCCGGGTGATTTGCTCGCCTGCCACCGCCGATGCCTTTGCCCCCAAAGCCGTGCAAGCCGCCATGGGAGCCATCGCCGGAGTGAGGGTCTGCTACACCGACCTGCCGGTCTTTTTAACACGCTGCCGCACAGAGCAGTTACCCGTCTACGGCACGTTCATGGACGGCGAGAGTCTCTACGCTCCCGGCACGCTGACTCCGCACGGGGTGGTGGTGATGGGCAGCGAAGGACAAGGCATCAGCCCCGCCGTGGCCCGATGTGTGTCACGACGCATCGGCATCCCACGCTTCGCACAAGGCGGTACAGCATCAGAATCGCTCAACGTGGCCATGGCCGCCGCCATCGTCTGTGCCGAATTCAGACGACACAGCCTCGAACAACAATTCCCGAAAACTACATGAACAACAGGCAATTGTAGGAAAAATCAACCGAACGAAAACGGACGGAAAAAGTTTTTAGTCCTTTTGTTTTTTGGTATGATTAAAAAAAGTACTTTCGCCACTCTCGAACGGCAACAAGCCCGGGCATGGGGTGTCGCGCCCTGCGCCCGCCTGTGTGACGGTAAGAGAAAGCAACCATAATCCTATAAATTTCAACAAAATGGCAAATTTGGATTTAAGCAAATACGGTATTACGGACGTGAAGGAAATCATTTACAACCCGTCGTTCGACATGCTGTATGCCGAAGAGACCCAAGAGGGGCTTCAGGGCTATGAAAAAGGTCAGGTGACCGAGCTCGGTGCGGTGAACGTGATGACCGGCATCTACACCGGCCGCTCGCCCAAAGACAAGTTTTTTGTATACAACCAGGCCAGCAAAGACACCGTGTGGTGGACTTCCGAGGAATATAAGAACGACAACAAGCCTTGCTCGGAGGCCACCTGGGAGCGTCTGAAGGCCAAAGCCGTGGAACAGCTGAGCGGCAAGCGGCTCTTCGTTGTCGACACCTTCTGCGGTGCCAACCCGGCCACCCGGCTGAAAGTGAGGTTCATCATGGAGGTGGCATGGCAGGCGCATTTTGTCACCAACATGTTCATCCGCCCCACCCAAGAGGAGCTGGAGGCGTATGGCGAGCCCGACTTCGTGTCGTTCAACGCCGCCAAAGCCAAGGTCGACGACTACCGGGAGCTCGGTTTGAACTCCGAGACGGCCACCGTGTTTAACCTGCAGACCAACGAGCAGGTCATCCTCAACACGTGGTACGGCGGAGAGATGAAAAAGGGCATTTTCTCCATCATGAACTATCTGAATCCGCTGCGCGGCATTGCCTCGATGCACTGCTCGGCCAACACCAACATGCAGGGGAACGACACGGCCATCTTCTTCGGCCTTTCGGGCACGGGCAAGACCACCCTTTCGACCGACCCCAAACGCCTGCTTATCGGCGACGACGAACATGGCTGGGACGACCAGGGCGTGTTCAACTACGAGGGAGGATGCTACGCCAAAGTCATCAACTTGGATAAAGAGAGCGAGCCCGACATCTACCACGCCATCAGGCGCGACGCGCTGCTGGAAAACGTGACGGTCGACGCCGACGGACGCATCGACTTTGCCGACAAGAGCGTGACGGAAAACACGCGCGTGTCATATCCACTCTACCACATCGAAAACATCGTCAAGCCGGTCTCCAAAGGGCCGCACGCCCGGCGGGTGATCTTCCTGTCGGCCGACGCCTTCGGCGTGTTGCCGCCGGTGTCTGTCCTCGACTCCGAACAGGCAAAATATTACTTCCTGAGCGGCTTTACCGCCAAACTGGCAGGCACCGAAAGAGGCATCACCGAGCCCACGCCGACCTTCTCGGCCTGCTTCGGAGCTGCATTCTTGAGCCTGCATCCCACCAAATACGCCGAAGAACTTGTCAAGCGGATGGAAAAAGTGGGCGCAAAAGCCTACCTTGTCAACACCGGCTGGAACGGCACGGGCAAGCGCATCTCCATACGCGACACACGAGGCATCATCGACGCCATCCTCAACGGAGACATCGACAAAGCGCCCACATCGACCATCCCCTACTTCAACCTGACAGTGCCGCGCGAACTGCCCGGTGTCGACCCGCACATCCTCGACCCGCGAGACACCTACGCCGCCCCCGAGCTGTGGGAAGAGAAAGCCAAAGACTTGGCCGGAAGGTTCATCAAGAACTTCAACAAGTTCACCGGCAACCAAGCCGGGCGTGACTTGGTGGCCGCCGGTCCGAAGCTGTAGGCGAAACCACTTTGGCAAGACGGCCTGCCGCCCCGCCCGCAAAGGCCGACACTGAGTGCCGGTGGTGCGTGCTTAGGGGGCTGCCGCCTGAGCAGGCAGCACGCAGCGCCAAAGCACGCACCGCAAGCCGGAAAAGCTCGCGTCGCAAACTGTCTTTCAATGGCGTAAGGCCTATGGTGGTATACAAAAAACCGGCCGCGCGAAGACCATACGAGTCTTGACGCGGCCGGTTTTTTTCGGTCAGACGGCGCAAGGCCGGGAATGTCAGTGAGACCGGCGGCGCGGCGTGTGGTGTCCCTCAGGGCGCGACCGGTGCTCGGAGCTGTTCTCCGGGCGGGGGAGCAGGGCGCGACGCGACAGCTTGAACTTGCCGGTGCGCTCGTCGATGTCGAGCAGCTTGACTTCCACCTTGTCGCCTTCGTGCAGGCCGGAGGCCTCCATGCTTTCGAGCCGCCGCCAGGCTATCTCCGAGATGTGCAGCAGGCCTTCTTTGCCGGGCATGAACTCGACAAACGCTCCGTAGGGCATGATGGATTTGACGGTGGCCAAATAGGTTTCGCCCACCTCGGGGATGGCCACGATGCCTTTTATCATCTGCATGGCGCTGTCGATGGACTGCTTGTTGGTGGCGGCTATTTCCACCCGTCCCTGGTCGCCGATTTCTTCGATGGCGATGGTTGCGCCCGTTTCCTCCTGCATGTTCTGTATGATTTTTCCTCCCGGGCCGATGACCGCGCCTATCATTTCTTTGGGTATGAACATCACCATGATGCGCGGTGCGTGTGGCTTGAGGTCGGGACGCGGTGCCGGGAGCGTCTCCTGGATTTTGTCGAGGATGTGCAGGCGGCCTTCTTTGGCTTGGCGGAGGGCCTTTTCGAGGATTTCGTAAGAGAGTCCGTCAACCTTGATGTCCATCTGTGTGGCGGTGATGCCCTCGCGCGTGCCGGTCACTTTGAAGTCCATGTCGCCCAGATGGTCTTCATCGCCCAAGATGTCGGAGAGCACGGCGTAGTTCGTACCCTTGTTTTCGGAGATAAGCCCCATGGCGATACCCGAGACGGGCTTTTTGATGGGTATGCCCGCATCCATCAGTGCCAGGCATCCTGCGCAGACGGTGGCCATGGATGAAGAGCCGTTCGACTCGAGTATGTCTGAGACCACGCGCACCACGTAGGGATAGTCTCCGGGCATGACCGCCTTCAGGGCGCGGTGTGCCAGGTTGCCGTGACCTATTTCGCGCCGTCCCACCCCGCGCATCGGACGCGCCTCGCCCGTGGAGAAGGGCGGGAAGTTGTAGTGTAACAAAAAGCGGTCTTTGCCTTGCGTGAGGGCCTCGTCGATGATTTTCTCATCCATCTTCGTGCCCAAGGTCACCGTGGAGAGCGACTGTGTTTCTCCCCGTGTGAACACTGCCGAGCCGTGTGGTCCGGGCAGGTAGCCCACTTCCGACCATATCGGGCGGATGTCGGTTGTGCTGCGTCCGTCAAGTCGTTTGCCTTCGTCGAGGATGGCGCGGCGCATGGCTTCCTTCTCCACCGCGTGGTAGTAGCGGTCGATCATCGCGGCTTTGGCCTGAGCCTCTTCTTCGGGCAGCGAGGCGACATATTCTTCCTTCACCCGGCGGAAGCCTTCGGCTCGGGCGTGCTTGTCGCTGTTGGCCGCGGTGGCCAGGGCGTAAACCTTCGAGTAGGTCTTTGAGTGGATGTCTTGCCGTAGCTCCTCGTCGTCTTCCTGATGGCAATAGCTGCGCTTTTGGGTCTTGCCCACCGCCTTCATCATTTCCAGCTGCGCCCGACATTGCGTCTTGATGGCCTCGTGTGCCACTTTCAGGGCTTCCAGCAGGTCGTCTTCGCTCACTTCCTTCATCTCGCCTTCCACCATCATGATGTTTTCTATGGTGGCGGCCACCATCAGGTCCATGTCGGCATGTTCCAGCTGTTCGAAGGTGGGGTTGATGATGTACGTTCCGTTGATGCGTGCCACCCGCACTTCGGAGATTGGCCCTTGGAAGGGTATGTCTGAGACGGCCAATGCTGCCGAGGCTGCCAGTCCTGCCAGCGCGTCGGGCATGTCGACCCCGTCGGCCGAATAAAGTGTGACGTTCACGAAAGTCTCTGCGTGGTAGTCGTCGGGGAAAAGCGGCCTGAGGGCACGGTCTATCAGGCGCGAGACGAGGATTTCATAGTCCGACGGACGCCCTTCGCGACGCGTGAAGCCGCCGGGGAAGCGCCCGTTGGAGGCAAACTTCTCTCTGTAGTCCACCGACAAGGGCATGAAGTCTGTACCCGGAGCGGCTTCTTGTGCCGACACGACGGTGGCCAGCAGCATGGTGTTGCCCATGCGCAGCATGACCGCTCCGTCGGCCTGCTTGGCCAGCTTGCCGGTCTCCAAGGTGATGGTGCGCCCGTCGCCTAAGGTGATGGTGTTTGTAACTACGTTCATAATCAATTTGATTTTTCTTTTCTTACATCTATACACTCTGTTTTTCGTCTGCAAAGATACGACATTATTTTCAGACGGGGCATCCTTGCGTGTGACCCTGCCCTGTGGCGTTTGTTTCCGCCGGTTCGAGGGGTCGGCGTTGTGCCCTCGTGCGGTGCGTTGCGTTGTGCGCCCGTGGGGGAGGCCGGTCTGCCGTGCCTTATTTCGTAAGTCCGGGCGGGTGCTTTGGGAGATTGTGCCGCGTAGGCACGCAGCGCGCGCCGCCTTATTTGCCGCCCGGGGGTGTGTGCCTTCGCGCCGGGGGCTCACGCGGTGGGCGAAAGTCGTGCGTTCCGTTGTTTGCATGCACACGAAAAAAACATTACCTTTGCTTGGTTTTTGTCCGGGCCGCAAACGCTGTGTCCGGTTGCCCCGCTGAAGCCCCGGGCTTTTTTCGGGGATGAGTTTTCGAAGTCTATGGAAGAAATATCGATACGAGAAGCGACAAAGAATGCGGCCGGTTCTGCCTATCTTGCCAGCAGCATCCAGGTGATGGAGGGTTTGGAGGCGGTGCGCAAGCGCCCGGCCATGTACATTGGCGACATCAGTGAGAACGGTTTGCACCATTTGGTGTATGAGGTGGTAGACAATTCCATCGACGAGGCGATGGCGGGCTACTGCGACAGGATAGACGTGACGGTGAATGCCGACGGCTCGGTGACGGTTCAAGACAACGGTCGCGGCATTCCTGTGGACATGCACCAGCGCGAGAAGAAGTCGGCTTTGGAGGTGGTGATGACGGTGCTGCACGCCGGCGGCAAGTTCAACAAAGAGTCCTACAGCGTCTCCGGCGGTCTTCACGGGGTGGGCGTTTCGTGTGTGAACGCGCTCTCCAGCCGCATGGTCACCCGGGTGTTTCGTCAGGGTAAGGTCTACCAGCAGGAATATGCCTGTGGCAAGCCCCTTTACCCGGTCAAGGTGGTGGGCGACTGTCCTGAGGAGCAGACCGGCACGTGTCAGACTTTCTGGCCCGACGGGAGCATCTTCACCACCACCGTTTACAAGTATGAGATACTCCGCGCCCGTTTGCGTGAGCTGGCCTACTTGAACCGCGGTTTGTGCATCACGCTGACCGACCGGCGGGTGAGCCAACCCTCTGACGAGCCCCGTAGCGAGACCTTCCGCAGCCAAGAGGGTGTCAAGGAGTTTGTGCGCTATCTTTCGGGCAGCAACACCCTTTTGTTTGACGATGTGATATACATTCAGACCGAGAAGTCGAACACGCCCATCGAGTGTGCCATCATGTACAACACCGGCTACCGCGAGAGTCTGCATTCGTATGTGAACAACATCAACACCAAGGAAGGCGGCACGCACGAGGCCGGTTTTCGCACCGCCCTGACGCGCGTGTTGAAGCGATATGCCGAAGAGACCTGCTCGAAACAGTTGGAGAAAGCCAAGGTGGAGATTTCGGGCGAAGACTTCCGCGAAGGGCTCACGGCGGTGCTCTCCATCAAGGTGGCCGAACCCCAGTTTGAAGGTCAGACAAAGACCAAGTTAGGCAACAGCGAGGTCAGCGGTGCGGTCAACCAGGCGGTGGGTGAAGCCCTGTCGAACTACTTGGAGGAACATCCGCGCGAAGCCAAGCTGATAGTGGAGAAGGTCATTTTGGCGGCCACCGCCCGCGTGGCAGCCCGTCGCGCCCGGGAGTCGGTGCAACGCAAGTCGCCCCTCTCTTCGGGAGGCCTTCCCGGCAAGCTGGCCGACTGCTCGAGCAAGAACCCCGCCGAATGCGAGCTGTTTTTGGTCGAAGGCGACTCGGCAGGCGGGTCGGCCAAGTCAGGACGCGACCGACGCTTCCAGGCCATTCTCCCTTTGAGGGGGAAGATTCTCAATGTGGAGAAAGCCATGTGGCACAAGGCCTTCGACAGCAAGGAGGTCAACAGCATCATCGAGGCTTTGGGCATTCGCTTCGGTGTGGAGGGCGATGACAGCAAGCGAGCCAACATCGACAAGCTGCGCTACCATAAGGTGATCATCATGACCGACGCCGATGTCGACGGGGCACACATCGACACGCTGATCATGACCCTTTTCTTCCGCTACTTCCCCCAAGTGATTGAGCAGGGACATTTGTATATAGCCACCCCGCCGCTCTACTTGTGTTCGAAAGGACAGACGAAGGAATATTGCTGGAGCGACGAGCAACGGCAGGCCTTCATCAACAAGCACGGCGGCGGCAGCGAAGGCTCCATCCACACCCAGCGCTACAAAGGCTTGGGCGAGATGAACGACCGGCAACTTTGGGAGACGACCATGGATCCGGCACGCCGCCTGCTCAAGCAAGTGACGATAGCCAACGCGGCCTCGGCCGACCGCGTCTTTTCCATGCTCATGGGCGACGACGTGGCCGCCCGGCGCAAATTTATCGAAGAAAACGCCACTTACGCACAAATCGACGCATAGAGAAGCCTCCGGGAGAAAGCCACCGCAAAAAACACCCGGACACGCAATAAATCAAGACCAAAAACAGTTAACAAGAAGACCGGGGCACGGCCGCCTGCACATCTCGACTCACAGACTGCCCCCGGCCGAAAGCCGACATAAAAAACCTACCGCCCATGAACCTATTCTGGAAAGCCCTCACCGGAGGCATCACCCCCACTGACAAGTACGAAAAGCAGATGGCGCAATTCGTCCAGGACATGCAGCGCTACCAGCAGATAGCCCAATCTGACATCCTGGCGAAATACCAAGAGCTGCATCAAGTGGTTCGCTCTCCCCAATTCCGCGAGAAGAAGAAGATTTTCATCAACCGGCGCTATCGCGACACGGAAGAATATCGCGACAAGCGCAAAGAGCGCAAGCTGGCTTCGAAGCCCGCCATCAAGCTCTACTACAAAACGCTTGCCTCTCCCGAGCTGGAAGAACACTTGGCCTTTCTGGCCACCCCGGAAGCGGCACAACTGAGCGACAAGAAGGCCGTCAAGAAGTCGGAGGAGCTCAAACGCCACCGCCGCTATGCCCACTCGAAAGCCTACAAGAACTACATCCGCCTGTACCAGTCTTATCTGATAAAGGAATACGAAAGCCTGCGGGAGAAAGTCTCTTCCGACGACTTCAAGACCCGCGACCGTTTCTGGAGCGACCCCCGACGCTGGAAACGAACCCCCGAAGCGCAGCAGGAGATACGCTACAAAGAGCTGGCACGCGACCCTGACATCATCTTCTTTCTGAAGCAAGACCCCGCCCGCTTCGAACCTTGGAAAAATTTCGTGCCTACCTTCTCGGTTCACTACGGGGAAGGCACTCCCGCCGAGCAGCATTGGCATCCGGGCTATCACCGCAACGATGAGCGCCTCGTGGAGGAACACTCACACACCAACGAGCAACAGGCCAACTGCGGCGCGGCCAATGTCTCGTGTGCCGGAGGCAAGCTGCGCATCATCACCCGCAGAGAGACGGTCAACGCTCGCGCCTGGGATGCCCGGAAAGGCTTCCTGATGCAAGACTTCCACTACACTTCGGCCGTGATAAATACCGCCCGGAGCTTCCGCCAACACCAGGGCATCTTCCAGGTGAAACTGCGCACCACCGGACGCCTGCACCACGCCCTGTGGCTCGAGGGAGACAGCAAACTGCCCCTTGTCAAATTCTTTCACCACGACGGCAAGGCACTGAACATGGGACTTATCACCCCTTCGGGCACACAACAGACCCGCATCACGGGGCTGAACGTGAGCAAGCCGCACGTGTACACCCTGATGTGGGGCAGCGACGGGATGGTTTGGAAAATCAACAACTTGGAAGTGTTCCGCACTACCGGTCAGGTGACTCGGGAGACGCTCTACATGGCTCTCCGCTCGTTCATCCCCGAGCAGCGACGTCCCTCGAAAGGCCTCATAGAGGTAGATTGGATAAGAATCTACTCGGCGGCCGCCACGCCGGAAGCCCCTCGCCCGGAAGACACCCCCGACAAGAAACGCAACAGCAAAAAAGCGCAAGCACGCTAAAGCCGAAAGCCGCCGCACACCATGAACCTTCTGCCCACACAAACCGTCGAGATCGGGGGGCGCGTGACAATCGGTGGCGGCCGACGCTTCGCCCTGATAGCCGGCCCCTGCGTCATCGAGAGCGAAGCGATGACCCTCGAGACAGCCGACCGGCTGAAGGAGATATGCCAACGCCAAGGCGTGGAGCTCATCTTCAAGTCGTCGTTCGACAAAGCCAATCGCTCGTCGGCAAGCTCCCCGCGCGGTGTGGGCATGGATGAAGGCCTGCGCATACTGGCCCGCGTCGGTCGGGAGCTTCAGCTGCCTGTGGTCACCGACGTACACGAGGCGTGGCAATGCGACCCGGTGGCACAAGTGGCCGACCTGCTGCAAATCCCCGCTTTCCTCTCACGACAGACCGACCTGCTGCTGGCCGCCGCCCGCACGGGCAAACCCGTGAACGTGAAAAAAGGGCAATTCATGGCCCCCTGGGACATGAAGCACGTGGTCGACAAGCTCCGCCGGGGAGGCTGCCCGAACGTCCTGCTGTGCGAAAGAGGCGTCAGCTTTGGCTACAATAACCTTGTGGTTGACATGACCGCGCTGGTCGACATGCGCCGCACGGGCTGCCCGGTAGTCTTCGACGCCACACATTCGGTGCAACAACCCGGCGCACAAGACGGGAGCAGCGGCGGCCGACGTGAGATGGTGCCCCACCTGCTGCGTGCAGCCGTAGCCGTGGGAGTCGACGCCATCTTTGCCGAAGTGCACCCCGACCCTGACCGTGCCTTCTCCGACGGCCCCAACCAGCTGCATCTTGACACTGTGGAAGACATCATAGCCGAAGCCGTTGCCATCGACACGGTGATAAAAAACCATCCCTCCTCCCGCATCACGCCCTGCGAGCAGCCGAGCCACCGGCCGGCACACGCCCGGCACACACACTGCATCCGCCTGCTGCTCACCGACGTCGACGGCGTGATGACCGACGCGGGCATGTACTACGCCGAATCGGGAGAAGAGTTGAAAAAGTTCAACGCACACGACGGCATGGGGCTGCAGCTGCTCCGGCAACACGGCGTGAAGACCGGCATCATCACCTCGGAAAGCTCCGAGACGGTGGTCCGACGCGCCCGACGACTCCAGGTTGACTTTTTGGTGCAAGGCGCACGCCACGAGGGCAAGCTGGACGCCATCCGCCGGATATGCCGGCAAGAAGGCATCGCGCTGCAAGAGGTGGCCTACGTGGGTGACGACGTAAACTGTTTGGAAGCACTCCAGGCTGTCGGTCTGCCGGCCTGCCCACACGACGCCACGACGGCCATACGCGCCTTGCCGGGCATCCTCCGGCTGACGGCAAAAGGCGGAGAGGGCTGCGTGCGCGAGCTGGCCGAACGCATCATCGAACGCCACCTGCCTGACACAAAGCACCTGCCACACAACGCACACTAACCCGCAACACAGGCTCTGAGCAGATGACATACGCCGAGAGAGCACAGAAGATTTTCCAAGAAGAAATCGACGAGCTGGCGCAAGTGGCCCGTCGTATCGGCGGGGAGTTCGACCGCGCCGTGGAGCTCATCTACGGTTGTAGCGGCAAGCTCGTCATCATCGGTGTGGGGAAGACGGGGCTCATCGGGCGCAAGATAGCCGCCTCGCTGGCCTCTACGGGCACTCCCTCGATATTTGTCCATGCTGCCGAAGCACATCACGGCGACTTGGGCATGGTGAGCCCGGATGACATCGTGATGCTCATCTCCAACAGCGGCAGCTCGGCTGAAGTGGTCGGCCTGATAGACCCTTTGAAGCGCATCGGGTGTCGCCTGATAGCCCTGACGGGCAACCTGCAATCGCCACTGGCAAAAGGTGTTCAGACGGTCATCGACACGGGGGTCAGGCGCGAGGCATGCCCTTTGGGACTGGCACCGACCAGTTCGACCACCGCCACCTTGGTGATGGGCGACGCGCTGACGGTGTGTCTGATGGAACGGCGGGGATTCAAGGCCGACCATTTCGCACTGTATCACCCCGGGGGCGCATTGGGCAGGAAGCTCTTGGGAAAGGTGAAAGACTGCATGAGCCGCGACATCCCCCGTGTGGAAGAAGACACGGCCTTCGAAGAGGTCATCTATCAGGTGAGCAGCAAGCGCTTGGGCATGACCCTTGTCTACAACCGGGAAGGCCTGCCCACGGGCATCATCACCGACGGCGACATCCGCCGTGCCTTCCAGCACCACCGCCAAGTCCAGAGGCTGAAGGCCGCCGACCTGATGACGCCCCACTTCAAGCGCATCACCGGGGAGCAGCTGCAGACCGAGGCACTGCAAATGATGGACACTCACCGCATCACCACCCTGCCGGTGATGGAACACGAGGGCTCGCAACGCGTGGTGGGCATCATCTCCATTCACCACATCATCGATTTCGAAAAGTAGAACGGAAGCGACCGACGGCTTCTCCGGCTGCCCGGCGGCTACTCTAAGGGCACCTCCCGGAGGTCGACCTGCCGCCCCTCGTCGTCTAAAAAGAAGCCCTCGCTTTCCCCGGCAAGGCGGAAGCCGTAGGCTCTGGAGACGCGCTGGTGATCCACGCGCCAGACAGCCTCCCACGTATCACTGCCGGCCACGAGGCGCGCACTGTCAAGAACCGCCCCGGGCACTTCGCTCTCCAACACCTGCCAGGTGGTGGCCAACCACCTGACGGGCGTGTCGAAATACACCGCACGGTAACGCTTCACCTGCCACTGACCTTCATACAGATACAGCCCCAAAGGCGGCGTGCCCAGGCGAGCGTCGAGAAGGTAGACCGGAGAGGAAAAATTTTCCTCCACGAAGGCCAGCATCGAGGCGTCGACGGGCAGGGGCGAAGGCTCCCAGTGGCTCTCCTGCCGCTTCAGATAGTCGCCCGTGGAGAAGAGATAGAGCTCCCAAGAGCTGCCGGTGGTGATGGCGTAGCGCGACAGAAAGTAGTCGTAGTCAAGGCGGTACACCTCATCGGCTTTCAGCCCCATGCTTTCGAAATGCTCACGCACCGTCTTGGGCAGGTAGTGATAGGCAATGTCTGAGGTTTCGGTCAGATACCAATGTCCTGCGACGTCGAACCACACGCGGCTGTAGTAGCCGTCGATGCGGCATTCGCACACAAAATAACCGTCGTCGGTGAGCGACCAGGTGGGCGACGCCACCTCGTTCGAGGCAAACATGGCATAAAAGGCCTCTTCGACGGCGGGGCTCACGCGCACCTGCTCCTGCCGGTCGCAGCCGGCCGCCAGGCACATCATCAGCCCGCACAGCGGGGCAAAAAAGGCTCTGCAAGTCATTTTCATCCTTGTGAATCAATTATGCAGTACGCGGGCGGCAGGCGGCGCGCCCACCTCGCCCAAGGCAAAGTAAACAAAAATCGGCGGAACGCGCAAGGCTCGGCTTCAAAAAACGCACGCAACTATATACTTCATTGTACCAACGGTTTTGTATAATGATTGGTTGCACCAGTCATAAAAAGCGCATC
>CAYPFZ010000013.1:11649-23863 GCA_964410225.1 uncultured Paludibacter sp. | reverse complement strand
GAAGAAGCGGATTTCAGCTATCTGAAAGAACAGACCAATGCCACATCCGGAAACATCAGCGTACAGTTGGACAAATTGAGCAAAGCCGGATACATCAAGATAACGAAAGGATTTGTTGGGAAAAAGCCCCGCACGACATGCCGCTTGACAGAAGAAGGGAAATCAGCCTTGGAAGAATACGTCAAAACTTTGAAGTCTTATTTGAATTTGTAGGATATACAATGGACAAAATCAATGACTTGTGATGCTTTGTACCCCCTCTTCTGCTGCGTGCTTACGCAGCTCGCAGCGCGTTAGTACGCAGCAAAAATTGCGTAGTAACGCAGCGGAAGCCTCTCTGCAGAGGCTTCCGCCTGTCTTTTTCTGCGTTTTTTGTGTGGAGGGTTTGGGGCTGTGTGTTTGCGCCCTTTCTTTTGCGTGTGCAGAAGGGTTCGGCGACCGAGGGAAGACGTAGTCGCGTCGCTCGCGTTACGCTGTCCGATGAACTATTGCGGTATGCTAAAGTCCCTATCGGCAAATAGTTCCGCTAATCCGGATATTTGTTTGAGCCTGGTGAGCTCGTCGCGATCCATACCGATGTTCCTCATGATCCAGGCGTCGGTCACTCCCGATTTTTTCAGTTCTGAGACGATCTGCGTCATCAACTCCACGCTGTGCACTCCCCGCGCCCGGTTGTGGCGTATGGTTGATGCCATGCGGTTTGACAGGTCTTTGTCGATAATGCTCACCGGGAGCATGCCCTTTTCCCGTTCGTAAATGCGTTTCGAGGTTTTCAGCACCAGATAGCGGTGGTAGCCGTCGACCAGCTCGTACACGTCTTCTTCGGGCAGGTAGTAACACACGCAAGGCATGGTGTAGCCGTCTTCCCAGATAGACTTTTCCAGCAGCTGCATCTCCGGGGGAGGCACGATGTTGGGATTATATGAGTTGGCACGTACTTTTTCGACGGGCACTGCCCTGACGGAATACACCGGGCTTTTGAATTCTTCCATTTTTGCGAAAGCTATTTTTCGTTGACGCTGTTGTAAAGCATCATGACTCTTTCTTTCCTCAATTTTTCTTCTTTGGTGGGCGAGAATCCCATGTAGCGGCAGGTGTGGTCGTTTTTCAAGATGCAGATACAGATGCGCTTGAAGGTGGGCAGATCTTTGAACTCGGCGATGTTCATATCGTCCATATATTCCATTTTGACTGCCTTCTTGCGGGTTTTGTAGTTGCTGGGCACCACTTCGAGTTTTATGCCCGCCTCGCGCAGTTTTTGGATGGTGCTGTCGTCGAGGCACCCGCCTCGCGAACGCCAGAAGTCGATGCTCACCGCCAATTTTTTCCGGTAGTTGTCGCTTATTTCCTTGGGCAGGGTGGAGAGCAGGAAGTTCATGTAACTCTCCCAGGTATGTCCGGGCGGCGGTGAGGAAACGAGGCGTCCGCTGGCGGTCGTTCGTCCGTAGATGGAGGTGAAGTTGACACCATTCACGCGGCATATCATTTTCCCCCACATGTCGGGGTCGATGGCGCGGTAGAGGTGCAGGCTTTCGCGAGCAGAAGAGATGAAGGGGCTGGCCACCCGCTGTTTCTCCAAGGGCACGCGGGCTCTATAATACAGGTCGTACAGCCGGTTATAGTCCCAACCAAACTTACCGTTGGCCGTCCATACGTCGGTGGTGAGCCAGTCGTACATCACATAGGCGTAATATACGTTGTCCTCCACCCGATTGGTCCAAATATGGTTTTTGTGGTGCGAGACTCGTCTTTCGGAGTAGATGGTTCGCCAGCGGTTGAGGCTTTCCTGGGTGCGAATGCCGATCAGGCAGCAAGTTTTTCCGGCCTGCTTCTTCTTGTGGTACCATGTGGCGAAAAAGTTCTGGAAGTCATAGTCCCATAAGTTCTCCTTGTAAAAAGGGAAGTCTTCTTTCGTGTAGCAGTCTTTCGGCATTTCGCGCACCCAAAGATCGCGGTGTGCCTCGTCCCACGGACGCCAATAGGTTTGGAACATGGAGGTGCAGGTCGACACTTTGAACGGGACGCACACGTGGTAGGGCTCAAGCACATCGGCATTGTCGGCCCAAGTTCGTTCCACGTACTTTGTCGTCTCGTTGTACTGCGCTTCGTAGTCCATGTGGAACACGCCGACTTTTCGCCTCAACCCGTTGCGGCGAATGTAGTCGATGCACATGTTCAGCAGCACACCGCTATCTTTTCCTCCCGAAAACGACACATAAACGTTGTCGAAATCGCGGAACACGACTTCCAGTCGTTGTAAAGCCAGTTCGTAGACGTTATTCTTCTTTTTTTCGTGGAGCATGAACCAGTCTTACGTATTTCGACCAAACGACCACGGGCTGGAAACCGCGTTTTTTGAAAAACTCCGCATGGCGCTTATGTGCCACCGCATCCAAGGGGACGCTGATGTCCTGATAGGTGTCCATTACGTGCTTCAGCAGCGTAACCAGCACCTCGGCGTCGTCGTTGGCCAAATAGTAATTGTTTATCACGTAACGGGATTTCCGTTGATCCACAGGCATAAAACCGAGTACCCGCGTGTCGTCGTGTGCGATGAACCACGTGTAGAGACCGTCCGTCTTGAAAGGGAAATTGTTGTTGTATTTCAATACGGATTTGTTCAAAACCAAGTTGCCAATCCAATGGAAAAGGGAAGGGTCGTCGCCCTTGCAAGTTGTGATGTTCATTGTGTAAAATATAAATGTATGAGTCGGGCAAATGTAAGTACAAATTGTGACTAATTCGCCGATAGGGGAAAAAAAATGAATTTTGTCGCTGTCTTTTTTTCTTTTCCGTGGTTTTTGGGCGAGAAAATCTCGAGTTGTCGTTCGGAAAAGACAGGAAAATTGCGGCAATATCACCCCCGAAAGCCAAAATGACACGCTGCATCTTCCTTTGTTTTCCCTCTTTCGCTGCGTTAGTACGCAGCGCGCGACGGGAAAGCACGCAGCGGAAGAGGGGACAAAAGGTTTCGATGCTTATTTTTGTTTTGCTGATAATGAGGGTATTTATCCAAAAATGCGGAACAAAGCGAGAGATGAACGTTTCGAGGGAAGAAGCTCGGAGGGATGTTGCGCTTTGCGTCTGATTGTTCGGGGCGTGAATCTTCCGGAGAAAAATTTGGAGCATCCCGGGAAAACTTCTACCTTTGCGTCAGGGTAAGTCCTACACGACCAGCTCCCTTTGAACTCCCCCAGGGCTTGACCGCAGCAAGGGTAGAAGGTTGTAGCGGTGCGATGTAGACAGCTTACCCTTTCTTTTTCTTGCACAGAAGTATTCTCCCCGTACTTTTTTTCTTTTTAGGCATTTTTGTACATAAACATTTGTATTGTCTGCCGAATATTAATACATTGCGAGCGCGAAAGGACGAGGCGGGCAAACGGTTCGCCGACCCGCCGCTCGGCAGTCTTGCCCGGTTTTGGCGGGAAAACTTGGGGTGACGCATGAAAAAAAAGAAAGTTGTATTGGAATATCCCATGAAGTCGGCTTCGCTGAATGTGTTGTGGGATATGATTTCTACCGAATACGGGCTGGCGGAGTGGTTTGCCGACCGGGTGAAGGTGTCAGACACGCGATATGTTTTTACGTGGGACGGCTACGACGAATCGGCGGTGTTATTGAGAGAAAAACCACAGGGATACATGCGTTTCCAATGGGACGACGATGCCGGCACCGCTTACTATTTCGAGTTTCGCATCACACGAAATGAACTGATGTCAAATGATTTGTCTTTTTTGGTGAGCTTTTTTGCCGAAGATGGCGAGCGCGACGACGAAGTGTTGTTGTGGAACAAACAAGTGGAAAACCTGCGAAGGAAGTTAGGAGTCGTTTGATCGCCCGGCTGCAGAAGACGGCCTGCCGCGTGAAAATGACGAAAGGAAAAGTCATTGTTTTTTTTACTTCAATAATTTGCGGATTCGGTTGTAGATTCAAAATATACTGTGTATCTTTGCGGCGCATCCGGAGAAATGAAGGAGGGGACCTTATAAGTCCCCTTCTTTGTTGGGATGCATTCAGTTATGATTTCCAAAGAGCGAATAGTCCACATCGTTGAGAGTTACCCGCTTCCCGCCGAATGTTTTTTGGTGGAGGTGTCTGTCACGGCTGATAATCGCATCACCGTGGAAGTCGACTCATTCTCGGGTGTCAGTATCGACTTTTGTGCGGAATTAAGTCGCCACATCGAGTCGAATCTCGACCGCAACGTGGAAGATTATGAATTAGAGGTTGGCTCTGCAGGACTCACCGCTCCCTTCAAGGTGTTGAAACAATACGAAAAGAACGTGGGCAAACAAGTGGAGGTGCTAACCGCCGACGGGCAGAAGGTGTCCGGAGTGCTCACGGAAGTCTGTGCCGGGCACTTTACCTTGGAAGTGGAAAAGAAAGTGAAGCCCGAAGGTGCCAAGCGTAAAATCACAGTGAAAGAGCCCGTGAGCTTTTCCTACGCCGAAGTGAAGTCCACGAAATATATTTTTAGATTCAAATAAATTCATGGGTAAGAAAGAAACAATCAGCCTGGTCGACATTTTTTCGGAGTTCAAGGATTCGAAGAATATCGACCGGAGTACCTTGATCAGTGTGGTAGAAGAGTCGTTTCGTAACGTGTTGGCTAAAATGTTTGGCACAGACGAAAACTTCGACGTGATAATCAACCCCGACAAGGGCGACTTTGAAATTTACCGCAATCGTGAGGTGGTGGAAGATGATCAGGTGGAGGATGGAAACTTGCAGGTGGCATTGTCAGAGGCCAGAAAAATAGACGAAGATTATGAAGTGGGCGAGGAGGTGACCGACACGGTCGACTTTGTGGGTTTCGGCCGTCGCGCCATTCTTACTCTGCGTCAGACGCTGGCATCAAAAATCATGGATTTGCAAAAAGAAAATCTCTACTTGCGTTACAGCGAAATGGTGGGTCAGATAGTGAGTGCAGAGCTGTACCAAATATGGAAAAGAGAGATGCTGTTGCTTGACGAGGAAGGCAACGAGCTCTACCTGCCCAAGTCCGAACAGATACCGACCGATTTCTACCGCAAAGGTGACACGGTGCGTGCCGTGGTGGCCATGGTCGACAATAAAAACAACAATCCGCGCATCATTCTTTCGCGCACTTCGCCCGTGTTCCTCGAGCGACTTTTCGAACTTGAAGTGCCCGAAATACAAGACGGATTGATCACCATCAAGAAGATAGCCCGCATTCCCGGCGAACGTGCAAAAATAGCCGTCGAGTCGTATGACGAACGCATCGATCCGGTGGGTGCCTGCGTGGGCGTAAAGGGAGCACGCATTCACGGGATCGTTCGTGAACTTCGTAACGAGAATATCGACGTTATCAACTACACCACGAACATAAATCTTTTCATCTCACGCTCACTCAGCCCGGCGAAAATATCGTCTATCCGCATAATAGAGGAAGAGAAGCGAGCCGAAATCTTCCTTCGTCCCGAAGAAGTGTCACAGGCCATCGGGAAAGGCGGTTTGAACATTAAGTTGGCCGGTATGCTCACCGGATACACACTCGACGTGTTCCGCGAATTAGACGAAGAGGAAACAGAAGACATCTACCTCGACGAATTCACAGACGAAATAGACGTATGGATTATCGAAACACTCAAATCCATCGGGTGCGATACGGCAAGAAGCGTGCTGGCTATCCCGCGTGACGAGCTAATCCACCGCAGCGACTTGGAAGAAGAAACCGTGGACGAAGTGTTGCGCATACTCGCCTCCGAGTTTGAGGACGAATAGCCGGGGCAAACACCGAAGATGACACGCCGAAAAGTTGCCCTCATCCCGCTTTTTAAAAGACAAGAACACCATTCCCCCTGACACCGGCAAAAGCCGCCAAGCAAGCAGCCGACGCCAAGGACGGGACGTATAACGATAAACATATGCCCGTAAGACTAAGTAAAGCACTTAAAGATTTAAACGTAGGCCTGTCCACCGCTGTTGATTTCCTGGCGAAAAAAGGACAAAAAATAGAGGCGTCACCCAACTACAAACTCACCGACGAGCAACACATGCTCTTGTTGAAAGAATTCAACAAGGACATGGCCTTGAAATTAGAAGCTGAGCAACTTGGCCAACAACGCCAGGCCAAAGAGAGGGGAGGTATGGTGTCTATCGAGGGCTACGGTGAAGCTCCAAAAAAAGAGGAAATCGTGCGTGCAACCCTCACCGAAGAACAAAAGCCTCGATTGAAACCCGTCGGGCAAATTAATTTAGATCCCCAACCGAAGAAAGTAGAGAAAAAAGAAGAAGAAACAATAAGCCAGAAAGAAGAAGCCGACTCTGAGAACAAGACGGAAATTATCGAAGTAGAAGAGACATCGGCAACGAAGGAAACACCGAATCAAACGCCGACTTCCGCAGAAAAGGAACAAGAAGAAAAACAGGAAGAGACCATCTCAAAGGCGGAAGAACAGGAAACAGAAAAAGAAGAACCAACGGCATCTGAAGCCATTACCGAAAAAGAACAAGAACAGACGACACCTCCGCCTGCCACAAAGCAAGAAGAAGGGAAAACGGAAGAAATCTTTGCACTCCAGCGACCCGAGCTGAAAAAGACCCCGGTCGTTGTAGGAAAAATCGATCTGGATACCATCAACCAGAGCACACGCCCCAAACCCAAGACCAAAGAACAAAAGCGAAAAGAGCGAGAAGAAAAGAACCGGGCGCAGAAAGACGGGGAAAAACCGGCCACCTCGGTAGGTAAAACCCCGGAACAAGAAGAAAATCGCCCCAAGAAGAAACGAGAACGCTTCATCAAGCAAAAGGTCGATGTGGCCAAAGTTGGTTCGCAGGAACAACTCTCCAAGAAGACGAAAACGAAGGACACCCTTTACAAGCGAACGGGCAGAAGCATGGCCAGCGAAGAAGACGTGCAGAAGCAGGTAAAAGAAACCCTTGCCCGATTGCAGGGCAGCGGTAAAAAGGCCGCCGTCAAACACCGTCGCGAAAAGCGTGAAAACATACACGCCCGCATGCAGGAAAAGGCCGAAAGAGAACGGAGAGAACGAAACATACTGAAACTAACCGAATTCGTCACCGCCAGCGAACTGGCAAACATGATGGACATATCGGTTAACGAGGTTATCGCCACCTGTATGAGCATCGGTATAATGGTCTCCATCAACCAGCGTTTAGACGCAGAAACCATCAATATCGTGGCAGAGGAATTCGGTTTCAAAACCGAATATGTAAGCCACGACGTGGTAGAGGCCATCGGTAATGATGAACCCGACTCGGATGAAGACCTCTTGCCACGGGCACCCATTGTCACTGTCATGGGGCATGTCGACCATGGCAAAACCTCGCTGCTTGACTACATCCGCAAGACGAATGTGATTGCCGGCGAGGCCGGTGGCATCACCCAACACATCGGGGCATACAACGTGACGCTCGAAAGCGGGCAACGCATCACCTTTTTGGATACACCCGGCCATGAGGCCTTTACAGCCATGCGCGCCAGGGGAGCTAAAATGACAGACATCGCCATTATCATCGTGGCCGCAGACGATAGCGTGATGCCACAAACCGTAGAAGCCATCAACCACGCCTCCGCTGCCAATGTGCCAATCGTCTTTGCCATCAACAAGGTCGACAAACCCGATGCCCGTCCCGAAAAAATAAAAGAAGAATTGGCCAACATGAACTACCTCGTGGAAGAATGGGGCGGTAAATACCAGTCGCAGGACATATCAGCCAAAAAAGGGATAGGCGTGGAGGAACTGCTCGAAAAAGTACTACTCGAAGCCGAGCTGCTCGACCTGAAAGCCAATCCTGACCGTCGCGCCGTGGGAGCAATCATCGAATCATCGCTTGACAAAGGACGCGGATATGTGGCCACCGTGTTGGTGGAAAACGGCACACTGCATCAAAGCGACATCGTATTGGCAGGAACTTGCTACGGCAAGGTGAAGGCCATGTTCAACGAACGAAATCAACGAATCAAGCAAGCCAAACCCGGCGAACCGGTCTTGATATTGGGACTGAACGGCGCACCGCAAGCCGGTGACAAGTTCAACGTAATGGGCACCGAACAGGAAGCGCGCGAAATAGCCAACCGACGCGAGCAGTTGCAGCGCGAACAAAACCTGCGAACCAAAAAGCACTTCACGTTAGACGAGTTAGGCCGACGCATTGCCTTAGGCGATTTCAAAGAGCTGAACATCATCGTCAAGGGAGATGTCGACGGGTCGGTGGAAGCATTGTCAGACTCGCTGTTGAGACTTTCCACCGAACACATCCGGGTGAATGTGATTCACAAAGCCGTCGGAGCCATCTCCGATTCCGACGTACTCCTTGCTGCAGCCTCCAACGCCATCATCTGCGGTTTCCAGGTGCGCCCGACAGCCTCCGCACGCAAAACGGCAGAAAAGGAAGAAATCGACATCCGCCTTTATTCCATCATCTACGATGCCATCGGAGAAATAAAGGCCGCCATGGAAGGGATGCTCGCACCGGAAGTGAAAGAAGAAGTCACCGCCACGGTCGAAGTGCTCGAAGTGTTCAAAATCTCGAAAGTCGGCATGGTGGCCGGCTGTCTGGTGCGCGAAGGGAAAATCTCCCGCTCAAACAAAGTGCGCCTCATTCGCGACGGTATCGTCGTTTTCACCGGCGAAATGGCCGCCCTGAAACGCTTCAAAGACGACGTGAAAGAAGTGGGAGCAAATTTCGAATGCGGCGTGAGCATCAGAAATTGCAACGACATCCGCACCGGCGACATCCTCGAAAGTTTCGAAGAAACGGAAGTGAAAAAGACACTGTAAATCTCTCCCACCACACCAACCAACAAAAGCCACGCCTGCTCGTGCATAGAGCAGACGTGGCCTTTTTCTGTTTGCAACAACCACATATTCAAGCCACTGCCGACAATCATTTTCCGCGGAAAGCGGATAGGCAACCCCTCTTCTGCTGCGTGCTTTCCCTCGTTTTCATACCATGGACGACCCGAATTTCCCCGTAAATTCATCATATTTGAACTGACGAACGTTTTACCGAAGTCTTAAAAAGTCATGATTGACCGTTGAGAAAAAGAAAAATCGTATTTTTGTCTGACAATGAACCGATGAATTTTAATTTCGCATGATCAGTTTTATTTTATCAATTGTTGTCCTCGTCTTGGGTTATGTGTTCTATGGCAGTCTGGTGGAGCGTATATTCGGCAGCGATCGCCATCGCCCTACGCCTGCAGTGGCCAATCCCGACGGGGTGGATTACGTAGAGCTTCCCTGGTGGAAGGCCTTCCTTATCCAGTTTTTGAACATTGCCGGTCTGGGGCCGATTTTTGGTGCAATCATGGGGGTGATGTTCGGTCAGGCGGCTTTCCTGTGGATAGTGCTCGGTACGATATTTGCCGGAGGGGTACACGATTACCTTTCGGGCATGATTTCCTTACGACGCAACGGAGCCAGTCTGCCGGAAATAGTGGGGCAGGAGTTGGGAAGTGGCGTGAAGCAATTCATGCGGGTGTTCTCCCTGTTGCTGATGATATTGGTGGGAGCCGTGTTCGTTTCCGGGCCGGCAGGTCTTTTGGCCGGACTGACCCCAAAATCATTGAACATGACATTTTGGATAGTGGTAATCTTCATCTATTACGTATTGGCCACCCTGCTGCCCATCGATAAGCTGATCGGACGGATTTATCCCATTTTTGGTTTTGCACTCTTGTTTATGGCCGTAGGAATCTTTGTGGCCATATTGGTCAACAACGCCCCGGTTCCGGAATATACGGAGGGATTTGCCAACCGGCACGTTGACCGCTTACCCATCTTTCCCATCATGTTTGTGTCGATAGCCTGTGGAGCCATCTCGGGCTTTCACGCCACGCAGTCACCCCTGATGGCACGCTGCCTTCGTAACGAGCGTTATGGCCGCCGGGTGTTCTACGGGAGCATGGTGGCCGAAGGGGTGGTGGCACTCATCTGGGCGGCAGCAGCCTCCAGCTTCTGGGGGTCGGTAGAGGGATTGCAAGAGTTTGTGGCCGGGCTGGCACCTACCGAAAACAAGGCGGCAGTCGTGGTGGATGTCATTTCAAGGTCGTGGTTAGGGACTTTCGGTGGACTGTTAGCCTTGATAGGTGTGGTCGCTGCGCCCATCACTTCGGGCGACACGGCTCTGAGGTCGGCACGACTGATAGCGGCCGACTTCCTGCGGGTAGACCAGCGCACCGTAGGGAAACGCCTGCTCATATCCGCTCCGATTTTCCTGCTGACCTTCATCGTGCTGCAAATCAACTTCGACGTGTTGTGGCGCTATTTCGCATGGTGCAACCAGACATTGGCCGTCTTCACCCTGTGGGCCGTCACAGTCTATCTGGCCAAACGCAGGAAGATGTATTGGGTGTCGTTGCTCCCGGCTTTGTTTATGACCATGGTCAGCGTGTGCTACATATTGGTGGCTCCCGAAGGTTTCGGTCTCTCGTCGGCAATCTCTTACACGGTAGGGGTGGTGGTTTGCCTGGCGGCCGCCGTGCTGTTCTTTTTCAAGCGCAGGGAGATGGCTGAAGCGATGCCGAAAGATGAGATTCTGCAATAAAAGCAGTAGCCAATTATCAGTGGAATGAAATACAGGTACGACTTTTTGGTAGTCGGAGGAGGGATCGCCGGAAGCAGTTTTGCGCTGAAGGTAGCACCCTATGGCAAAGTGGCCTTGCTCTGCAAAGACACGCTCGACATGTCGAATACGTCGTTTGCACAAGGAGGGATTGCCTCTGTGACATACGCCCCCGACAATTTCGAGAAACATGTCCGCGACACCCTCGTGGCGGGCGACGGACATTGTTATTATCCTGCGGTGGAAAAGGTCGTACGTAGTGCACCCTCGCAAATCGAGGAACTTCTGAGGTGGGGAGTAGACTTCGACCACGATGACAGAGGACATTTCGACCTGCATCGCGAGGGCGGCCACTCAGAGTTTCGCATCCTGCATCATAAGGACAACACGGGCTACAAGATACAGGAAAGTCTCGCCATGCGCGTGCGAGAACATCCCAACATCGATGTCTACGAACATTTTTTCGCAATAGAAATACTCACCCAACACCACCTGGGGCAAGTTGTCACGCGCCACACTCCGGAGATAGATTGCTACGGAGCATACGTGCTCGATCAGCACACCAATCACATCCACACCTTTTTGTCGAAAGTGACGCTGCTGGCCACCGGGGGCATTGGCAATGTATATGCCGCAACCACCAATCCGGAGGTAGCCACCGGCGACGGCATCGCCATGGTACACCGCGCCCGTGGGAAGATAAAAGACATGGAGTTCGTACAATTCCACCCCACGGCTCTCTACTGCCCCGGTGCCCGTCCCTCGTTCCTCATTACCGAAGCGATACGGGGCTACGGAGCGGTGTTGCGCACACAAGACGGGGAAGAGTTCATGCAGCGGTATGACTTGCGTGGGTCGTTGGCTCCGCGTGACATCGTGGCACGTGCCATCGATAACGAGATGAAGATACATGGCTGGGACTTTGTCTATCTCGATGTGACGCACAAAGACGCAGAACAGACAAAAGAACATTTTCCGAACATCTACCGGAAGTGCATGGAGCTGGGCATTGACATAACGAAAGACTACATCCCCGTCTCGCCCACCCAACACTACCTCTGCGGTGGCATTGCCGTAGACCTGAACGGTAAGACTTCCATCAACCACCTGTATGCTGTAGGCGAATGTTCGAACACAGGCTTGCACGGTGCAAACAGGTTGGCTTCCAACTCGCTGATAGAAGCGGTTGTCTATGCGGACGCGGCAATGAAAGACGCAATAACAGATCTGCAAACGATAACATTCAACGAAAAAATACCCGATTGGGACGATGAGGGGACTTCCTTGCCGGAAGAGATGGTGTTGATTACGCAAAGTTTCCGCGAAGTGGAGCAAATCATGAGTACCTATGTGGGCATCGTGCGCTCCAATCTTCGCCTCACGCGGGCGATGAAGCGCTTGGAAATATTGTATCGCGAAGCAGAAGATTTGTTCGAACGTGCGGTCGTTTCGCGCGAAATATGCGAACTGCGAAATGTGATCAGCGTAGCATATCTAATTATCAAACAGGCTCTTCTTCGCAAGGAAAGCCGTGGGTTGCACTACACGGTAGATTATCCCAAGAAAAACGACGGGCGCAACAGCCGGAGCGAGATAGGAGACCTCATCTGAAGATACGAAACCCGGCAAAAAGAGGCACGCAGAAGGAAGCTCCGCCCGC
>CAYPFZ010000013.1:1868-11549 GCA_964410225.1 uncultured Paludibacter sp. | reverse complement strand
CCCGGCGAGAGGCGAACGCCGGTCGGCCGGTTGCCGCGGCGTTCACCGGGTCGAGTGAACCGCTGTTTTGCTTGCCGCTATATGGCGTTCGGCGCAATAGGACGAGCGGACAAGGGGAGCACTTTCCACGATGCGAAAGCCTTTGGATAGGCCTTTTTGCTTGTATTCCGCGAATTTGTCGGGGTGAACATATTCGCTCACCGGGAGGTTCTTGCGCGAAGGGCGCATGTATTGCCCGATGGTAATGACGGAACAGCCTGCCGCCAAAGCGTCGTCCATGAGGGTGAGCACCTCCTCTTCGGTTTCGCCCAATCCCAACATGATGCCGGTCTTAGTGGTTGCGCCGCGCAAAGAGAGATGGCGCAACACCCCGAGGCTCGTCTCATAGCGGGCTTTGACGCGCACCTCGGGGGTGAGGCGGCGCACGGTTTCCAAGTTGTGTGAGATGATGTCGGGCTTTTCGGCCACGATCATATCGAGCAATTCGGTGCGCCCGTCCATGTCGGGGATGAGCACTTCGAGCGTGGTGTCAGGATTGCGCCCTTTAATAGCGCGTATGGTGGCCACCCAATGGCTCGCTCCGTGGTCGGGCAAGTCGTCGCGTGTGACAGATGTGACCACGGCATGGTGCAACTGCATGGTGTGAATTGACTCGGCCACTTGTTCCGGCTCGTTGGAGTCGGGAGCAAGGGGGCGTCCCGTTATTGTGTTGCAGAAGCGGCAACTGCGCGTGCAGATGTCACCCAGCACCATGAAGGTGGCCGTCCCCCGGCTCCAGCATTCGTGCATGTTGGGACAACGGCCGCTGGAGCAAATCGTGTGGAGATTATGTTGTTTGACGATGCGGCTGACGTGTTCAAACTTCAGATTGCTCCTGAACGGTGTTTTCAGCCATTCGGGTTTCTTCAAATGTTCCATAATGCGATAATTTGTCTTTTAGGAAAAGGCAGAATGTTGGTAGGATTATTTCACCGGTTTTACTTTGTAGCCCTTTTTTCTAAGTAGAGATATTAAACCCTGTTCGCCTCCCAAGTGCATGGCTCCCACAGCGACGAAGCAGGGTGATTCAAGCATCAGGTCAGGGAGTTGCTCTATCCAATCGAAGTTTCGCTCCTTAACGAGTCGGGCATATTCTTCGTCGTCCATTGACGAGAGTTTACCTTGCCCTCTGCCCAATTCTGCCAATTTTTCGATTTCTCCTTTCAGGTAGAGGGCGTTGACTGATTCTATTTCGCGTAATATCTCCTCTTTGTGTTGCACCGCTTCCACCAACAGGAGGGCTTCTTCTTTCAGATTCGTGCTGCCGAACAGCAGGTTTATTTGCATGTCTATGCTTTCCAAGCCCACTACTTTCTTGTTTTTTTGCATGGCCACCTGCTGGAAAAAGGTGTCGGAAGACACGTCGCTGTCGTGTCCGGTGTGTTGTCGGTAGATTTCCATTTCGTACATGATGTGTATGACCGACGGTTTCATGAGCGACAGCTCTTTCAGCCCGATTTTCAACACCGACTTTATTTCTGCATCGACCAAGGCGTAGTTGTCCTCAGAGAGCAGGCTGTCGATGGTAATACCCTTCGGGAGCATGGAGGCTTTCATGATTTTGTCGTCCGCATCGACATGGTTCATGGTTATTTCGCCCACTACCGTATGGCATTTGTTAAAGGCACGAAACAAACCGGGCACGCTGTCGAGAAAGGTGACAGGTATCAAATGGTGCGTGCCAAAAAGGTAGGAAGTTTGCTTCAGTCCGCCTCCGTCAATTTTCCACAATAGTTGCGCGCAGCAAGGTGAGGTGTGCAGGCAAAGGAAGGTCGCAAGCAAGATGGCGAACGACCTTTTTGAGTTCGTCAGGAGAATGGCTGTCATTGATTGAACCGCTGTATCAAGTTGTATACTTTGTAGACGCCTAATTCTCCGGCTTTACCCAAGTCGCTGATGCCCTTGTCGTCTTCACCGATGAACATGTACACCAGTCCCCGGTTGTAATACGCTTCGGCAAAACCAGGGTCGAGTTCGATAGCCTTCGTGTAGTTCGATATGGCACCGCGGAAGTCTTTCAGGCTGCCTAACAAATTCCCTTTGTTGAAGTAGGCATATTGGAAGTCGGGCACAAGCGCGATGACTTTGTCGTAGTCGCGGATGATCATTTCAACATCGAAATCATAGCCGTTGACGTCGGGTTTTACGTCTTCGTTGAAGTCTGTCGATTCGTCGTTGTTGTTTTCGTATTCCGTTTGCTTGTTTCTGATGTTGGCTCGGGTGAAGTAAGCCAGCGCGAAGTCGGGACGCAGCATGATGGCCTTATTCAAGTCGTCGATGGCACCGGCAAAGTCTTGTATCAAAGAGAACTCCATGGCTCGGTTGAAGAACACGTCGGCCTCTGCGGTTTCGTCGGTGAGTTGAGCCGAAATGTTGTCAATGGTCTGGAAGTGCATTTCTATCAATTCCTCAGTAAGGGGTATTTCGTTGTTGGTAATCTTGAGTACGGAGCTGAGTTTCTGTTCCTTGTTATACAGTTCGATGGTGGGATGGTAGTGGTTGGTGCGACGCAGTTCGTCGTCTTTTGCATAGTAGCTGAGCACGAAATTCCGCTCGCTCACCAAGTCGGTGTAATGATGTTGCACCGCGCCTCGTGTGACGCTGCTGTATTTGGATTCTTGCTCGGCTCGCTCCATGTTTTGCGCCGTGAAGCGGTTGAACATTTCGATGCGTCTCGTTGAGGTGCCCTGTTGTCCCTTATCGGCTATTTTGTTGTCGGCCACGATTTCCTTTTCTTCCTCCTTTTCTTCTTGCCGTTGTTTTTTCAGCTCTTCTTCCACGTCCATAGCCATTTGCGCGTAGCGTTGGGCTTCTTTGTTGTTGCCCATGGCTTTTTGGGCGTAGGCGATGCCCATGTAAGCGGGGATGAAGTTCGGGTATACGCTCAGTATGGTGTCATAGTCGCCTATCGAGCCTTCGTAGTCGTTGAGTTCATAGCGCAACGTAGCCCTCTGTAAGCGGGCTTCCATGTGGTCGGAGTCTTGTCGGATAACTTTGTCCAAATCGTCAAGGGCATTGTTGCTGTCGCCTAAGTTGGCACGCAACAGAGCGCGGTTGTAATAGGCCAATGTGTTGTCCTTGTCTATTTCTATGGCATGGTTGTAATCGTCCAAGGCCTGCATGTAGTTGTTTTTTTGCACGTGGATGATGCCTCGGTTGATATAGTCACCCACAAAGTCCGAATTCAGCCGGATGGCTTCGTTGTAGTCGGCCAATGCGCTGTCAAGTTCATTTCTCTGCAAGCGCAGCAAGGCTCGCGCGCTCCACGCCAAGCTGTTCTTTTTGTCTGTCTCCACGAAGCGGTTGAACGTGGCTTCTGCACCGATGGTGTCTTTAAGAGCCAGTTGCAGCCATCCTTTCTCGTAATGCAGTTCGGTTATCTTAGGATTCAACCGCATGTATTCATCCAAGTCAGCCATAGCCTCTTCATAATCTTCCATGGCGGCTCGTGCATCCATTCTGTTTAGCAGTAGGAAACCGCTGTTAGGACTGAACTCCAAGGCTTTGGTAAAGTCGTCAACTGATTCTTTGTAGTATCCCAATTTGCGACGGGCAAATCCGCGTGTGTAGTAGGCTTGGGGTATAAAGGGGTTGCGGGTGATGGCTTCGGTACAGTCGTTGTCGGCACCTTGGTAGTCGCCAAGCTGTGCCTTGGCCATGGCTCGATACATGTACGGTTCTGCCAAATGGGGTTTGACGTTGATGACCCGGTTGAAGTATTGTATGGACAGCACGTAGTCTTCGAAATAAAGTGCATTGCGTCCTATGGTCACAATGCGATCGGTGTTCCATTGGGGGAAGCAAAAGGCGGCCGGAAGCAAAAGAAGCAATATGACAAATGTTTTTTTCATCCGTTGTACCCGGAATATTTTTTAGAAATGTTGGCCGTCAATGTGCCTTGCTGTTTCTTTGTGTTGCGAGGTTTCGGTTCGAGGCCTTTGCAAATCCCCATCGGGCAAAAGGCTCTCCGCTGCGGAACGTTTCGCGTCTTCTCTTGCGCACTTACGTAATTTTTGCTGCGTGCTTACGCAGCGCAAGCGGAGTTGGTACGCGCCGGAAGGGGGGTCGCAAAGGGGAGCAAGACACATTTTTTTGAGTCATCGAATAAAGAAAAACTAAAAGACGAAGTTGGTTTACAGGGGTTTCTGCTCAGAAATTGTCTGCCCGACAACCGGCATTGGGGTCGAAAGTGCTGGGCATGTCGAACGTATCTTTGGATGAATATTCCAGTTCCGCATCTTCCAGCACTTTTTTCATATACAATGCCCATATTGGGAGTGCCATGCTTGCACCCTGTCCTTGGGCTATGCGGTCGAAATGTATGGAGCGGTCTTCTCCTCCTGCCCACACGCCCGACACGAGTTTGGGTGTGAAGCCGATGAACCACCCGTCGGAGTTGTTTTGTGTCGTACCGGTTTTGCCACCCATGGGCATGCGCAATCCATAGCGGAATCTTATGCGTTGACCGCTCCCGTGGTCGATGACGTTTTGCAACATGGAAACCATTTTGTAGGAAGTGGTCTCGCTGAAAATTTCTTGCGTCTGTGGCGAAAAGCTCGCAATGTTGTTGCCGTTGGCATCGTCGATGCGGGTGACAAAAAGCGGTTCGATTCTGATGCCTTTATTGGGGAAGGAGGTATAGGCTCCCACCATTTCTTTGACCGAAACGTCGCAAGTGCCCAACGCCAAGGAATACACCGGGTCAATTTCTCCCCGTATGCCGAACGATCGCAACAGATTGGCGAACGATTGGGGTGTGAACAGGCTCATAATGTAGGCCGATGTCCAATTGTTCGACTGCGCCAGCCCCCACCGCAGGGTGACGTATTCGCCCACCCGTGCCTTGGAATCGTTCCTCGGTGTCCAGTCCGTGCCTGTTTCCGTCGTGATGGTGATGGGCTCGTTGAGCACCTCGTCGCAGGGGTTCATACCTTCCTCCATGGCCAAGGTGTAGAGGAACGGTTTGATGGTTGAACCCACTTGCCGACGGCCTGCCGTGGCCATGTCATACCGGAACTGGTTGTAGTCGGGGCCTCCTATGTATGCCTTCACGTGGCCGTTGCGGGCATCTACCGACAACATTCCACAACGCAGGAAGAACTTGTGATAGCGGATGGAATCCATAGGGGTCATAATCGTGTCGACCCAGCCGTCGTAGGAAAAGACGTTCATCTCCACCGGCGTGTCGAAAGCGTTCTTGATTTCCTCGTCCTCTATCTTGGCGGCCTTCATCTTGCGGTAGCGGTCAGACTGTTGCATGGCGCGGCGCATGATTCTGTTGACCTCTTCGGTGGTGATGTCGGAAGAAAACGGAGCATTGGGATTGTTCTTTTTCTCTTTCGTAAAGGTCTTTTGCAGGGCTTCCATGTGCTCTCGGACGGCCTCTTCGGCATACCGCTGCATGCGCGAGTCAATGGTGGTGTATATTTTCAGCCCGTCGGTGTAAATGTTATAACTCGTGCCGTCTGCCTTTTTGTTCTTGTTGCAGAATCCGTAGAGGGGGTTGTTGTTCCATTCCCACAAGTCGTCTTCATAGTTTTGCTTCATCCAAGAAGGGTAGTTGTCGGGATTTGGTTCGTTGGCCGTGAGCACGCCGCGCAGGTATTCACGGAAGTAGCGTGCAAGCCCCACGTTATGATCCAGGCGGTTGAAGTTAATCTCCAACGGCAGCTGCCGGAGCGAATCGCATTCTTGGGCTGTCAGATACCCGTTTTTTTTCATTTGGGAGAATACCACGTTACGACGTTCGCGGGTCAGCTCGCTGCGGCGGACGGGGTTGTAGAGCGAAGAGTTTTTACACATGCCCACCAGCGTGGCGGCCTCCTCCATGGAAAGATTGTCAGGAGTCTTGCCAAAATAGACCTGCGCGGCCGACTTGATACCCACGGCGTTGTAGTTGAAATCATACTGGTTGAGATACATGGTGATGATTTCTTCCTTGCTGTACAGCTTCTCGAGTTTTACGGCAATGACCCACTCGATGGGCTTTTGCAGCATGCGCCCCAGCATGTTGCTGCTCGCAGGAGAATAAAGCTGTTTGGCAAGTTGTTGGGTGAGGGTGCTCCCGCCACCCATGTTTTTTCTTTGCAGGATGCCCGTGAAAATAATGGCACGTGCCAACGCTCTCGCGTCGATGCCGGAATGGTTGTAAAACCGTTCGTCTTCCGTGGCAACAAGTGCCTTGACCACGTGGGGGGAAATGCCGTCATACGACACGCCCACCCGGTTGTCATTACCCATAAAAAAGCGTCCCAACACTTCACCGTCGGCCGAATAAATCTCTGTGGCATAGCGGTTCTTGGGATTCTGCAACTCGTCAAGAGGAGGTAGGTAGCCCACCCAGCCCATGTTTATCGCAGCGAACACGAGGATGCCACACAATATCCCCGCCCCAAAAAGCGACCAGAATACAACGCCTATCGTATAGCGGATGTCCTTTTTCTTTGTCATCTTCAGAACTTCCCATGAACGAGGTACGCACCCGCGAAATACCTCTTTCGTCGCCCGGTGCATACGAACGTTTTAGATAATGACAAAGGTAGTATTTTTTTCATACATACGCGAGTTTGCCGAGGGAATGAATGTTTGTCTGCCCCGACAGTTCGCATCACCGGCCCACAAGGTGGACAATCTTCCGTCTTTCGACATGCAATCAGCAATTCATTAGGTAATTAAGGATATACTGTAGGTGCAATGGGGTGTAGTAAAAACATCCGGTGGCAACGCACCGGAAAAGCTGATTTTTCCCCTATACTACCACCTCTTCTGCTGCGTTAGTACGCAGCGCGAGACGGGAAAGCACGCAGCGGAAGGGGGCAATGAAGGAACAAAAAAGAGTAATGACACCGGCCGTAAACGATTGTTTCTGCCCTCTTTTCAAAAATAAAATAACGACTTGCAAAGTTCAAAAACTTATTCTACTTTTGCTGCGTCTTTCTGATAAAGCGGAAAAAGGATTCTTCTCCCCTTCTTGTAGCCACTGAGAATATACATCGCTAAACCATCTCCAATACGAACCACGTCGGAGATAACCCCATCCGAATACCTACACTATCATTATGAGCAATTACAACATTTTGCAATTGAATGCAAGAAGTCTTTCTGAATTAAAAGAAATCGCCGCAGGGATAGGGATGAAAGTGCCCGCGTCTATCGCCAAGGACAAGTTGGTGTATGAGATACTCGACTATCAGGCTGTGGTCAACTCGCAGGCAAAGACCATCAGCAACGGCCAGCAAAAAATCATAAGGAGAAGACAATCGAGAGGAGCAACCGGCTCAAAAGAAGACGAGAATGCCCCAAGAAGGAGAGTCGGAAGAACAAAGGAGAGGGGACAAGACTTGACAAAGGAGAAAGAGCCTGACAAGGTGGAAGAAAAAGCCCAGCCCGCTACCCCGCCGACTCCCCCCGATGCGGTCGAGCAACCCGCCGTCAAACCGGTGCGTAAAAGAGGCAGACCTTCGAAAGCCGAAAAAGCAGCCGCCGAATTGGCCGGGGCTGCTACCCAGCAAGCCGCCGCTGCACAACAAAACGAGCCGACCGCGCCCACCGAACAACCCACGGAAGAACCCGAAAAAACCGCTCCCTCTGCTGAACCTCAACAGGCGGAAGAGCCGAAAAATATCCAGGCTGCGACCACCACAAGCCCGCAAACAGCAGGCAACATGCCCGCCCATCAGCGCAACCGCACCTATCAACGCGTCAATCCCGACAACTACCAACGCAACAACGGAGACTACAACCAGCGCAACCACAACGAGAGCCACCAACGCAACGAAAAACTGTTCGACTTCGAGGGCATACTCGACGGGCAAGGCACACTCGAAATCATGCCCGACGGCTACGGCTTCCTTCGTTCCTCCGACTACAACCACCTTGCTTCGCCCGACGACATCTACGTGTCGCAATCGCAAATCAAGTTTTTCGGTCTGAAGACAGGAGATAATGTCGTCGGCCCCATTCGTCCGCCAAGAGAAGGAGAGAAATATTTTCCGTTGGTCAAGGTGACCAAAATCAACGGCCACCTGCCCGACCACGTTCGCGACCGCGTGCCTTTCGAACACCTCACTCCCCTCTTTCCGAACGAAAAATTCCGTCTCTCCTCGGGCAAGGACACACCTCTCTCGTGCCGCATTGTCGACCTTTTCTCGCCCATCGGCAAAGGACAGCGAGGCCTCATCGTAGCGCAACCGAAAACCGGTAAGACCGTTTTGCTGAAAGACATCGCCAACGCCATTGCGGCCAACCACCCCGAAGTGTATATGATTATCCTGCTCATAGACGAGCGTCCGGAAGAAGTGACCGACATGGCGCGCAGCGTACACGCAGAAGTGATATCCTCCACGTTTGACGAGCCGGCCGAGCGCCACGTAAAAGTGGCCAGCATGGTACACGAGAAGGCCAAACGCATGGTAGAATGCGGTCAAGACGTGGTCATCCTGCTCGACTCCATTACCCGCTTGGCACGTGCCTACAACACCGTGTCGCCCGCTTCGGGCAAAGTACTCACCGGCGGGGTCGACGCCAACGCGCTGCACCGACCCAAACGCTTTTTCGGAGCGGCACGCAACATTGAAAACGGAGGCAGCCTCACCATCATCGCAACCGCACTGACGGAGACAGGCTCGAAAATGGACGACGTGATTTTCGAAGAGTTCAAAGGCACCGGCAACATGGAGCTGCAATTAGACCGCAAACTGTCGAACAGACGCATCTTCCCCGCGGTCGACATCACTGCCTCGAGCACCCGTCGCGACGACCTGCTGCTTGATCAAGACACGCTCAACCGCATGTGGATATTACGTCGCTATCTCTCCGACATGAACTCTGTGGAAGCCATGGAGTTCCTCAAAGAGAGGATGGAACGCACGAAGAACAACGAGGAGTTCCTCCTGTCGATGAACGGCAATTGACACATCCGCGCCGCAAGACATGAAAGCGCGCCGGGGCACGATGCTCCCGGCGCGCTTTTTTTGTAACTACTTCCGCCATGATACCATTCTTTACCAAAGCAACTTTATAACCATCTATAAAACAAACCCATAAACACGGAAAGATACGAAGCGGAATCACCTTGGGAGAACCCCTGCAAGCCCTCCTCTCTTGCGTACTAACGCCGTTCGCAGCGCGTTAGTACGCAAGAGAAGGCACACGACAAGTGTCCGCAAGAGAAGGGGGCGGGCCGAAAAATCCGGAGTGGAGCACAGATTTTTTATTGCCTATTCTCCGCTTAGTTTCTATATTTGCAATGCCAACCCAACTACCATTACATGACAAAAGCGCATGATTTTTTCGCTTTAATTGCCTGTGTTTTGCCGGCCGTCATGCTGCTTTCGTGTGTGGGAAGCTATGAGGGCGACTTGCAGCTTACCGAGCAAGGCAAATACCTCGGTGTGGGCGACAGCCTCCGGTTGGGTTACGTCGAGGTGGGTTCCGAAGGGCAACAGTCGCTTGCTGTGTGGACTTCGAGCGACGACGCGGTGGCTACGGTCGACGCCTCCGGCTTGGTGGTAGCACAAAGCGAGGGCGAAGCCACCATCACCTTGCAGATGGGAAAAAGTTCGGCCGACTGCTTCATCCGGGTGACCACCTACAGTTTCGACGATGCGGCCTTCTTTGCCGACACGCTCACAGGCCGGCACA
>CAYPFZ010000013.1:0-1768 GCA_964410225.1 uncultured Paludibacter sp. | reverse complement strand
TTTTGCAACTCCAATTGATGATACCTTCCGATGCGGACGACATTGCGGGCATCTACTATCCGGCAGACGGTTCTTCGGCCGGGGATACGCGTGTTTTCCTGACCGGCTGCGACGACGGTGGCAATTCGTACCTCATTGACCTGTCTTCGCAAGACACATTGTTTGTCAACGGAGGGCAGTTTGAAATCATCTCCGGCGAGACTCATTTTATCAGCGGAGAGCTTGTGGCCGGCAAGGGCGAGACACGCTCCTTCAGTTTCTTCTATGAAGGGGCACTGCCGTTGAAGAACTCCCCCGAGCCGACCGATGGCATACCGTATTGACGGCAGACCTCCCCGTCTGCTTCGCCCGTTCACCGGCAAGTGTGTCAAGAAGGCATGCCGGGTTGTGTGTGCACCACAGCTCTGTTTTGCAATTTATTTATATACCCATTTCACATGGCAGAAAAGAGAAGCAACGCGAAGCGCACTACCTCCGCGCCGCCCATCCCCGCCAACGAATTTGGCAAACTGCCTCCGCAAGCCCCGGAGTTGGAAGAGGTCATCTTGGGTGCCATCATGTTGGAAACGGACGCTTATTCAATGGTGTCGGAAATGCTGAAACCCGAGTGTTTCTACAAGACTACTCACCAGAAGATCTATGAAGCCATCACCCGTTTGGCCATCAAGCAAGAGCCTATCGACATGCATACGGTGACCGAGCAACTGCGTCGCGACGGTACGATAGACGAGGTAGGAGGACCATATTACATAGCACTCTTGACGGCCAAGGTGTCATCGACGGCACACTTGGAATATCACACCCGTATCGTGGTGCAGAAATATCTGGCTCGCGAGTTGATACGCATCTCGTCGGAAATACAGACAAAAGCCTTTGACGAAAAGACAGATGTGGACGATTTGATGGGAGAAGCCGAAGGAATGCTGTTCCAAGTGACGCAACAGAACTTGAAAAAGGATGCGGTGCACATCTTCTCCGTGGCAAAAGAGGCTCGCGAACGGATCATCTTGGCCGCTAAGAAAGAAGGGGCGAGCGGCTTGGCCAGCGGCTTTCACGCTCTCGACAGAATCACGGCCGGCTGGCAGAGCTCCGACCTCATCATCATCGCCGCCCGGCCGGCCATGGGGAAAACAGCCTTCGTGTTGTCAATGGCCAGAAACATGGCCGTGGACCGCAAAACACCGATAGCCATTTTTTCGCTCGAAATGTCGAACGTGCAGTTGGTGAATCGCCTTATCATGAACGTGTGCGAGATAGAGGGCGACAAAATCAAAAGAGGGGATCTCAGCCCGGCAGAGTGGGACTTGTTCGACCGCCGCATAAGGAAATTGGAATACGCACCCATCTATGTGGACGACACGGCCAGCCTGTCGGTGTTCGAACTGCGGAGCAAGGCGCGGCGCTTAGTCAAAGAACACAGCGTGAAGTGCATCATCATCGATTACCTGCAGCTGATGAACGCCAGCGGGATGAACTTCCAAAATCGTGAGCAGGAGGTGAGCACTATTTCGCGTTCACTCAAGGGCTTGGCCAAAGAGCTTGACATCCCCATCATCGCTCTCTCCCAGCTCAACCGCGGCCCAGAAGGGCGTTCGGGCATCGAAGGCAAGCGCCCCCACCTGTCGGACTTGCGCGAATCGGGAGCCATCGAACAGGATGCCGACATGGTCTGCTTCATCCACCGGCCGGAATATTACCACATCAACGAAGATGCCGAGGGCAACTCGCTGTTGGGCATTGCCGAATTCATCGTGGCCAAACACCGTAA
>CAYPFZ010000012.1:0-24246 GCA_964410225.1 uncultured Paludibacter sp. | reverse complement strand
ACACTTCAGCTCGCCCGGCAGTGGATAGATGACTTCCGGCACATCGAGTTGGTGGAACAGGCGTGCATGAATCTTTTTTCGAAGATGCCGCAGGCACGCGAGTTGTGCATACAGCTGCTTTCCGCCTGCGACGATTTGAGTAGGACGACTGCATTTGTCCTCGTCGCGCGTATTTGCAGCCAACTGCCCGACGACGACATTCCTTTGTTATTGTCGAAGGGGATAGAGTGGTCGGACACCGATAACTTATTTCTTTACAGAGCTATAGCATTAGGATTCGTTGCCATCGCTCGCCGCGGATGCGACGCTGCCCGACAGGTAGAGACCGCCATCAAAGGGCTTGCAATCTCCGAAAAACCGGGGTCGCGCTACATCGCATACGAAGTGACGGAGGAAATGGCGTTTTTATGACGTTCTTACAGTGTCAAAACGGCAACTTGTGGTGGTTTTTCCCTGTCGTTGACGTAAAAAAGACGGAGGTTATATATAAAAAAACAAAAATATTTTTCCAAAATTCTTGAATGCAAAACCTTACCGAGAAAGGCTCGAATTGTGCTTCTTTGTGTGCGAAGATAGTAGTATGATTTTATTTTTCATTCTCGTCGCATATATTTAAAGTCGTCTCCCTTGGCGACAAGACATTATTTCCATCTGAAAAAGACAAAAGCAAAAACGGTTGTAATCTATTTATTTATAGTGAATACAACTATCGTTTCTTCTTCTTTTTCTGCTGCAAATGTGCTTTTTTTCCTGTGAATGGATATTCCCATCAAAAGTTGAGTGCCTGTAGGAAGTCTGCACGCCGTAATTTGGTGTATTGAGCAGTAAAGAAGCCAGTCTTCTTTTTGTGTTTTTTTATAATATCAGAACAAGCCGATTGAGCATTCTGCAAAAACTCCATCAAGCAACAGGGTATTGACAGTGTAAAATACGAGTCTTTCGCTGCGTAAATACACGAGAGAAAGGAGGTCGCAAAGAAGTTTTGGGGCGTTTTTTTAGTCATTGAGCCGACATACAAAAAAGCGAAAAGGTTTTGCAGGGGTCTCAAATTGTTGTAATTTTGCGTTACTTTCTCCCCTCAGGGGGAGACGGACGCAGCTTTACACATCCGAATGAAAAAAGAGGAAAACGCGATAGAAAAAGCTCGAAAGACGTTCTCGGAATTTTTGAAAGGGAGACATTGCAGGAAGACCCCCGAGCGGTACGCCGTGTTGGAACACATTTATCAATCAGACGGCCGCTTCAGCGCCAATAGCCTTTTTTGTGACATGCAAGGAGACCACAAGGTGAGCCGTGCCACGGTTTACAACACACTCGAACTGTTGCTGCAATGCGGTTTGATAATAAAGCACCAGACTGCGCAACAGCAAGCCTATTACGAGAAGGTAGCAAGCGACAGGACGCACCATCATTTGGTGTGTACCGAGTGTGGTAAGGTGAAAAAGTTTTCTGACAAATACATGCGCAATGTTATCCAGTCGCGTCGTTTTGCCTATTTCGAGCCGGGTTTTTATTCCCTCTACGTCTACGGACTGTGTAACAAGTGCAAGCAGAAACGTCGTATGAAGAAAAACGAGGGGCGATGAGAGTCAGATGCCGGCTTGTCCCGCAGGCTTTCCGCCGACGATATAAAGAAAAACATGAAAGTAGATGTTTTGCTGGGGCTCCAATGGGGCGATGAAGGTAAAGGAAAAATAGTCGACGTGCTGACGCCTTCCTACGACGTGGTGGCTCGTTTTCAGGGCGGACCCAACGCCGGACACACGTTAGAATTCAGCGGACTGAAATTCGTTTTGCGCTCTATTCCCTCCGGGATATTCCAGGGAGGAAAGTTCAATGTGATAGGCAACGGCGTAGTGCTTGACCCGGCTTCGTTTAAAGTCGAAGTGGACTCCCTGTCGAAATCTGGACACTCACTCACCGATCGCCTGAAGATTTCAAAAAAAGCCCACCTTATCTTACCTACCCACCGCCTGCTTGATGCCGCCTACGAAACGGCAAAAGGCCAAGGCAAGATTGGCACCACAGGCAAGGGCATAGGCCCCGCCTATACAGACAAAATCGGTCGTGTCGGACTGCGTGTGGGCGACCTTTGCCACAACTTTGAGGAGAAGTATAAGGCGGCCACTGATCGTCACAAGGAGATTTTGCGCCAGTATGGTCATTTCTGTCAGGGGTTGGCTTCTGTGGAAGAAGAGTGGTTTGAAGGCGTGGAATGCCTCCGTCGGTTCGAGTGGATAGACAGCGAGCATGTCATCAATCGCGCGTTGCAAGCCGGCAAGCGGGTGTTGGCAGAAGGGGCACAAGGCACCATGCTCGACATCGATTTCGGGTCTTATCCGTTTGTCACTTCGTCTAACACTGTGTGTGCCGGGGCATGTACGGGATTAGGTGTCGCCCCAAAAGACATCGGTGAGGTGTATGGTATTTTCAAAGCCTACTGCACACGGGTGGGTAGCGGTCCTTTCCCTACGGAGCTGACCGATGCCACGGGCGAGCAACTACGTGTTGCGGGGTGTGAATTCGGCGCGGTGACGGGCCGTCCACGCCGCTGCGGTTGGATAGACCTTGTGGCATTGCGCTACGCCGTGATGATTAACGGAGTGACGAATCTCATCATGATGAAGAGTGACGTGCTTGACAGCTTTGACACCATCAAGGCCTGCGTCGCCTACAAGGTGGGGGGAAAAGAGACAAGGGATTTTCCTTTCGATATTGGCGGGAATGTCGAGCCGGTGTATAAAGAGTTTCCGGGCTGGAAGACCGACCTGACCCATTTGAAACACGAAAGGGAACTACCCGTCGAGTTCATGGCTTACATCCAATTTATCGAGCGGGAGTTGCGTGTGCCCGTCAAGGTTATTTCTGTGGGTCCCGATCGCGAGCAGACCATCATGCGATAGCCCTTTATCGTGTCGCCACGCATCGTACGTTATCGATAATTACCACCAAATACGACAAAATATGGTTTACATCATTTTTATTGCCATTGCCATTGCAAGCCATATTGTACAGAGCCGCTTGCAGTCGAAGTTCAAGAAGTACTCACAAATACGTCTCCGCAGCGGGATGACAGGTCGTGATGTGGCCGACAAGATGCTACGAGAAAACGGCATCACCGACGTGAAGGTTACTTCCACCAGAGGCCACCTTACCGACCATTTCAATCCGCAAAACAAGACGGTCAATCTGAGCGAAAGTGTCTATTCTCTCGACAGCATTGCCGCCGCGGCGGTAGCCGCCCACGAATGTGGCCATGCTGTACAACACGCCCGCGGCTATGCTCCGCTGAAAATGCGCTCTGCGTTGGTGCCGGTGGTCAGCTTCGCCTCGCAATGGATGAGTTGGCTTTTGTTAGTAGGCATCCTTACCCTCCACATGTTTCCGCAGTTGATGCTGGCGGGCATCATTCTTTTTGCCATGACCACCCTGTTTTCGTTTATCACCCTTCCGGTGGAGATAGACGCCAGTCGCCGCGCGTTGGCCTGGCTTGACGAGGCCGGCATCACCGACTATGAGACACGCGAACAAGCAAAAGATGCACTGAAATCGGCGGCTTACACCTATGTGGTGGCAGCATTAGGTTCACTTGCTACCTTGGTGTATTACGTAATGATATTCTTGGGGCGCAGAAATTAATTCCGACTTTTTTCTAAGGGCGGGCGGGTTGCCAAAGTGAAAAGGGCACTCGGTCGCTTTTTTCATGCCTGCCGGTCTGACTGTCGTCTGAACACTTTTGAGAGTACAGTGCGAATCAATGCGTTCACATCGTCAGACACTTTGCCGAAATAAATGGCCGCAATGCCCGTTCCGCCGACAACAATCGTGCGACAGGCGGCATCGACCCAGCAGTTTCCCAACCGTGGCAACAGGGCGTTAATCCCCAGCAGCACCAACACGACCACGACCATCTTCAATGTGCCCCAAGAAAAGGGATTACTTTTTATTTTCAACAACACAATCCACTGCTGGAAGGCACACGAAAGGCAACAAGTCAGCAAGGTAGCTATGGCCGCTCCGCTGAGACCAAAAAGAGGAATGAGGAAATAGTTGCTCAGGATGCCCATGGCGGCAAGGACAAACACAAAACTGACTGTCCAATAATAGTAGCGTGAGAACCCGATCAAAGTCGAGCCGAAACTGAACACGGCTGTCACCATTTTGGAAATTCCGATAAAGAAAACCACCCATTTCCCCTCACGGTAGACCTCGCCGTTGGGCATGACATCGAAGAGGTTATCAATATTGCTCCATATCAAAACAAACAAGAAGCCGCTGGCAATGAATTCCGTCAGCGACACTTTTTTATAAAGTTGCTCGGCTGCTGCCATATCGCCACTACTCATGGCCTCTGAGGCCACCGGTGATGAGATGGGATTAATGGCGCGCGAGGGCACTTCGATGACCGTCCCCACGTAAGAAGCAATGGTGTAGATACCCGCCGCGCCGAATCCCATCCCGGAGCTGAGCATGAACAAGTCTACCTTGCTTAAAATGGTGCTGCCCAACGCGCTGACTATGCAAATGAGTGTATAGCGCAACATGTCTTTGCGCAATGCGGAAGGTACGCCGAAAAGGTCGTGACGCAACGACACCGAGGAGATGCGCGAGACGTAAAACAACATCAGCAACATCGCCACGGCATAGACTGCAATGAAAGTGGCCACAAAACCGTCACGCCCCACCACGTGCCATCCGTAGAGGACGAACACGCCGACGAGCAACACACGCACCACCACCTCACGAATGAGTTTGGGAACCACAATGCGCTTGTTGGCAGTAGAGTATGCCTCGAAAACACCCCAGTAGGCCAAAAAAATTATCAGGGGAATAATCCAGTAGAAATATGGGGTGAATAGAGTCGAACTCTTAGAGAAAAAAGCAATGATGGGCTCTTTGAAAAGCAGATAAAGCGGGATGAACACCACGCAACCCACCAACGGAAGCATGATAACGTAAAAGAAGAAACCGTTATGCCCGTTGTTTTTATTTTTGAAATAGGGGAAAAAGCGCAATACAGACACTGAAGCTCCCAATTGAGAGAGCGTGGCCACCAAAACAGCCGCCTCGAAGAGCACACTGCGCAACCCTACGTCTTCGACGGGCAAGTACTTGGTGAGGACGAACATCGTGGTGACGAATCCCAAAAGAATTCCCACGTAGTTCACCACCGTTGCCTTTATGCTTTGACGTACAACAATTCCCATTTTTCACTCCGACATCCCTACGGCCTACTTGTTGCCGTCATCCACCTCCTCGAAATCCACGTACTCCCCTTCGTCTTTTTCAAACACCTTTTTTCTCATCTTCCCGTGTGGAGCCGCATGATAGTACCCATTATCAGGAACGTTGCGGCGTGAACGACGGCCAAAAAGAAAACGGCTCACCAAACGCAATGCGAGCAACACGACAAACACCGCCAACAGGAAAAAGAACAGCAACAGAGAAAATAGGGATAACATACGCACTTTTGTTGGGTTGGCAGGATCTGTTTCAACACGCCTCCACGGCCGACTGTAAAAACAGCACGTGCTCGTCGCTCCGACTGACAAAAGTAGGAAAACTCACTCACATACGGACGATGCTCAAAGGAAGAATACATTGCAGATGCCGGAAATTGCCACAGGAAAGAATGAGTTTTTGCCCTGTTTTTCGCTCGTCCCCTACCCTATTACCCCCCTTCCGGCGGATGCTTAGGAAAATTTTGCCGGGTTAGTACGCAGCAGAAATTGCGTAAGTACGCAAGAGAAGGGGGCATTCAAAGGAACGCGACGCGACATCGAACTTGTCGGTCTGTTTGACAAAACACCCTGTTGCCAAGCATTTTAAAGAAAAAAGAAACAGCTTCGAGACCTGCCGCTTCACGTAAGGCTGCAGGAGCTTGACGACGTGAAGAAGTCTTTGCTTGGGCTTCGGTTGTGGTTTTATGAAAAAACTTGGAGGAGAAGGACAGGAGCTTTGAGTCGTCACGGCTTATTGGGTGAGACGACAGCCCGACAGAGTATGCTTCCCTCTTTGAGATAGGGCAACACCTGCTCGCGCTCGTCATTGCTGAGATAGTCGGTTGTGTGGTTGCGAGCATGGAGCGTGTCATCATCGCCCTCGAACGTCAGTGACACGAAGCGCGGCACAAGCAGGTGACGCAGGTTGTCAGCGTTGGCTTCCGCCCGGGTGACCTTCTCCGGGTCGAGCCAGTCGGCAGGTTCGGGCAAAGCGAAAGTGATGTCGGTGCGTTCGCGCCAGTTGGTGTCATAGGTTTGCAACACAGAGTGGCACACCGGGGCGCATACGGTGCGTATCATCACCACCGCAGTGTCGCCTCCCAACATCAGTAGTTTTAATTCCAAAGACGATATGTCGGTGTTGCGCACCACGAGGCGTTGTCTGAGCGTGTCGAGCACTTCCACTCGGGTTTGTTGTCCGAAACGGTTGGTGATGCTGTCGCCCATGCCGGCTTTGACATATTCCAACAGTTCAGCCCGCTGCTGTCGACTCATGAGGGGGTCGAATTTGTCGGGCATTGTCATATAGAAATGTGTCACATCGCCTGTGATGGCTTTGCTTGCCACGCACAGTAGCAGGCAGGCGAGGCTAATCTTGAGCGTCGTTGTCTTCATTTTTTTTGTTTTTCTTCTTTCCTATGTTCTTCAAAGCCCGCCAGTAGTAGCGAAACAGGTCGAAGAGGCTGTCAAAATCTTCCTTGTACACCACGCCCGCCCCTTGGGTGTTTTTGGCAGTACGGAGCTGAGCCATTCGGTCGATGGTGCGATTGTAGAACTTCAGGCGATATTTCCCTGATTTGGTGATGAGGTATTCAATGTCCACATCGGTGATGTATTGGTTGTAGTCGGCAATCTCGTTTCTGTTTTCACGATAGCCGAAGTTGCCGCTCACAGACCAACGTTCGTTTGGCCGGTAGCTCAAGTCCACCTGGTATTCCATGTTTGTCTCGTCCACCCAGCGCATGTCAACGCCTAAAGAGAAGTTGTTGGAAGTGGTGAGCTGCGAAAGAATATTGTTCAGCTGCGTGCTGACCGTGGAAGCTGCCAAGGAAATAAATTCGCTGCCTTCCAAGCCGCTATTTTGTTCTTGCGATTTATAGAATTGGTTGAACACCAAGAGATACAGCACTTGCCGAGCAAGCATTTCTTCCGTACTGATAACACTGTTAACCACCTGTTTGACTCCTTCGTCGCTCGACGGGAGGTCTATTTCGAAATCGATGTTGGGAGAAGACAGGTTGCCGGTGAGCAACAAGATGCAGTTGACAGGGATGGTCATGCGGGTGCTTCCAGAAAAGGTGGTGGCGATCACATCGTCGTCTAACAGGCTTTTCAGGGAAGCCGTAAGGGCGTATATGGCCTTGATGTTGACTTGCGCGTCGAAGAGATCGCCCAACCATTGCACCGTACTGCCCGATTCGATGCGAAACTCCTTACGGAACACGTCTTGCAGGGTGAAGAGATATTTTCCACTCTCGATGGTGTAGGAGCCGTAGATTTTGATGTCGGACAAGAAGTCGTCGTACTCTATACGGAGATTGCCGCTCCCATTGCCCAAAATCATGTCGCCGTCCATTTGGTTCACGATAAGTCCTAATTCGGCAGACGGTGTTACTTCGAGCTGCAGATTGAGCCTTAAATTGGTCTTCGATGGTGTTTCGGTCACTTTAGACAAGGGGGGCAGGAACTCATCTTCTTCCTCATGATTCACAAAATGAATGAAACCGGTGGCATCGGTCGTGGAAAATTGACCGTCTGTGTAAAAGAATATCTTGGTGCCCGGCTGAGTCCGGGCGTTGACACGGACATTCACCTCCTCCTCATTCCCTGTAACGTGCACCGAGCCGTTGACATAGGCCTTGCCAAACGCCAGGTCGTTTTCGCCTGCCGTCAAATCGACTACCATGGCGTTGGAAGTGTTCAGACGCAAATTGTAATTGAGATTCTTGAAAGTGCCGTCGTGTGTCAAACGACCGTTGAGGTTGACTTTGTTTTCGTCTTCGTCATACAAGGTGACGTTGTCGAACACGATGGCCTGTGGAGTGAGTGCAATCGTGTCTTCAAAATGGTAGGTGGCTCCCAGCACCCCCACAGTGACCGTCCCGTCATTGACCATCAGGCGCCCATCGAAGCGTATGGAGTCCGGCGAGCCTCCGATATGCAACTGTCCCGAGGCGTAGCCTGTTGTACCGGTCAATACCTTGTCGTAATAGCCCGACAAAAAGTCAAGACTCAAACGATAGGCATTGAGCGACGCGTCGAGATGGTTTTCACTCGGCATGTAAGTACATTCTCCTAAAGCCACGATGTTGTTTTCTTGGTTGACGGAAGCGATGGCCACCACCTGCTCATTCGCTTGATCCCAGGTGGAATATATTGAAGCATCACCCACGAGTGTATGGTTCAGTGCCAAGTCGCGTATCGAGAGCATGGCATCGAATACGGGACGTTCCAACGCTCCCCTGATAAGGGCGTTGCCGGTGGTAGTCCCGCCCACGTGGAAACCTTTCATTCCCGACAATGAGGAGAGAAAACCGAGATTTATGTCTTTCATCTCGACTTTTAGACTGTCTTGCTCGTCTTTCGAGGCCACCCCGTCAATGTTCAGATATTGGTTATTATTCCCGAAGAGAAAATTGTCAATCAGCACGGCATCTTTCCGAAAACGGAGACTGTCAGCCGAAATATTCCACAACGAGTCGGAGATGATAATCTCGGAGGGGAGTATTAATGTTCGTGCCAGCAGCCCGTTGTCGTCGCGCATGAAGCGAGTCAGTGTACGGAGACTTCCTCTGTTTGAGATTTTCCGTCGGTTGCGCCATTCCACGTTGCATGACAAGTCACCCTTGTTCAGCGAGGTGTAGAGTGCCAAGTTCCAGTAGTCAGTTGTCGTGGGCATGTTCGATTCTACAATGAACTCCAGCTGTTCCGATTCGCCCCAAAAGTGCACTGTCGTGTTTTGGAACGTGCGTGCGCCTGCCGTAATATCAGGCATTGAGAACACGATATCAACCAGTTCGTCGGCCTCATCGATCGAGCCTTTGATGGTGGAGATTTCGTTCAATCGGTAGGGCCAGTCGAAAAGGGTGGCAAATTCTCCTGCGTTTGATATGGCAAGGTCAATGTCAACGTGGTTTTTGAAAGCTCTCTGCGTGGTTGGCACCTTGAGCGCAGGCACGTATTTCGCCATGGTTTCCTTGGCATTTTGCATCAGCGACGTGTATGTAAAATTGCCCGATATGCTTCCGTTCAGATATTTTGACGCAACGGAGAAATTGGTAAAGTTCTCTCCCGTCTGCGAGTTAAAGCGTATTTCATCCACTGCGAGCTCACGCCCGTCATTCTTTATTACGATGCTGTCAAACACCGCAAAACCGTTCATATTGTCTAACGAGCTACCCGTCATGTCGACTCGTCCGTTGAACGACACGATGGCATCAGGGTATTTTTCCTGCAGGTGTAAGGCGTGGAGGTCGGTTTCTTTGACAGACAGTGCAAAATTGAACACAGGCAGGTTTCGCGTGAGGTCTATCGAGCCGTTGAAATCAAGGTTGATATTCTCGTCGTGCACACACAGTTGGCCGTCGAAGCCATTGCCGTCATAGTGGCCGTTGATGCCAATGCCCCGGTAGTCGTAGTCGAGAATCGAAAGAAAAGGTATGTTCGCTTCAATTTTTCCTCGCAAAGCCCCCTGCCCCTTCTTCGAACCGGAAGTGTTGAAATAAAAAGCTGCTTCTCCCACCTTGTCGATTTGCAACACACGTCCCACGTCAAGGCGGTCGGAGCGAAGCGTGCCGTCGTAATTCACATCACGGAAGTTGTTTTCAAACTGCAATGACACATCGGTCGAAAGCTCCCCCACGCTGCTTTCAATCCGCCCTTTAATGACCAGGTCGCTCAAAAGCCCCGAAACGCTCCCCGCATAGCGCACCGTGCCCAAATCTTTTAATTGCTCGGGCACGGGCATGGGCTTGCCTGCCAACTCCGTAAGGAAACGCTCCGTGTCGTTGCCGTTGAGGCGCAACTCATCCAAATCAGCACGAATGAACGTCTGATGCAAGTCAGGCAAACCGCTGAGGTCAAGATTTCCCCTCAAAACAAAAGTTTCTCCATATTGCACTTTGACATTCTTTGCCCGCAAGTTCGACAGATGTCCCTCCACATCGGCTTGCACGTTTGTCACCGCTTCCATCTCACGCATCGGGGGTACAAATGCCCCCAAGTCGCACAGCCTTATATATGAGGGAGACAAGCTCCCTCTCACAAACACATTTTCCATGAAATTGCCGTCCGCAACGCGGATGCCGTCGTAACTCAACATCACCTCAGACAGGTTCACCCTTGAGGCGGGCAGCGACACCTGCACAAAAGGCAAGTTCGCCTGCCGAGGCGAAGCCTCTATCTGCGCCGTGAGCTTATCCACGCGAAAGCCACTGCCAAACTCTTCGCCGCAGAAGTTGACCACGCGCGCACTCAACGTATCTCTGTCCAACACGTGAAGCTCTATTTCCGCACGAAGATTTTTAAACCTCAAGCAGTCGGCATCCCACTTGCCCGATGGCACAGAAGGGAGCGCCGCTTGACCACAGCGACTGAAGCGCACTTCCGAGCTGTCTAATCGGAAACGTTCTACTTGAAACTGCAAATCAGGGAAAACATATTCGCGCTCAGGGTCGAGAAATGCGTCGATGAGAAACCGGTAATTCGCCACACCGTCATCGCCCAACTTCAAATTGGCACACAAGCCGCCGAACTCCAAGGAGTGGAAAATGACCCGACCGGTAAAAAAACGGAAGAAACGGAAACGGGCATCGAGTTGATTGATATAAAGGAGCGTATCGCCTTGAAGGTCTTCTATATACACATCTCTCAGCGAAAGGGTGTTGAAGAGGCGGTAATCCACCCGCCCGATACTCATCTTGGTTTGCGCCTGCTGCGAGAGCTCGTCGAGCACCGCTCCGCAGATGGCCTGCTGCACCCGCCCCATCTGCAACAAAAAGGAGGACAAAAGCATTATTGCCATGATTATCACGACAACAAGCCCCGATATTTTTAGTGCCCTTTTGATCTCCGCGACCCTTTTTATTCTCTGCAAAGTTAAGACATTTATTCCTTAATCAAGGCTGTAGAGCAGGGAAAAACGGGAATACAGGCGAGCCGAACGGGATTTTTTAAATCTGCGAGCATAGCGTCAAACGGGAGAACGGCTGCCGTTCGGAATCCGAGTTTCAGGAAGAAGCCGCTTCTTGTCCAATCGAGAGCGACTCCTGCCCCACCCTCTTTAAAAAGTGCTTTCCTGCGGATGCCTATCTATTCCCATCCACAAAAAACCATACACTATAATACATGTAATGTGCAGAAAATAAGGATATAGGCAAGTCCTTAGAAATAACGACTGCTCGTTGGGAGGCGATGTTGTTCCGGCAATCCGGGATTCGGTAAAAAAAACGTCAACAAATGTAAACTTTGACGCGGTTTTTTCAGAGCTCCGCTATTTGAGAAAAATATTTGCTACCTTTGCGCCCAAATTCTCAAGCATGGAGTTTACAGCCCGACAGATTGCAGAATATTTGCAGGGAGAAATAGAAGGCGACCCGTCGGTCAAGGTACACGGTTTTTCGAAAATAGAAGAAGGTCGCCCCGGCACATTGAGTTTTTTCTCAAATCCCAAATACAGTCGCTACTTATATCAAAGTCAGGCCAGCCTGATAATAGTGAACCGAGACTTCAAGCCCGAGCGGGAGATGAAAGCCACGTTGATACGCGTAGACAACGCATACGAGTCGATGGCTCGCCTGATGGCTTTGGCCGAAGAGCGTACGACTAAGGAAGCGGGAATCTCGCCTTTGGCCTTCATCTCGGAATCGGCTGTCATCGGCGAGAATGCCTATATCGCCCCGTTTGTCTACATCGGGCGCAACGTGACTATCGGGCGCAACGCCTGCATCTATTCCCACGCCAGCATTGAAGACGGCACGAAGGTGGGCGATAATTTTACGATGTACAACGGGGCTCGTATCTACAAAGATTGCATCATTGGCAACTTCTGCACGCTCCACGCCGGGGCGGTGGTCGGCGGCGACGGCTTCGGTTTCGCCCCCACAAGCGACGGGTCGTATAAAAAAATACCCCAGATGGGCAACGTAGTGATTGAAGACTACGTGGATATCGGATGCAACGCCACGGTAGACCGTTCCACGATGGGAAGCACGCATATCGGCCGGGGTGTGAAAATAGACAACTTGGTGCAGATAGCTCATAACGTGGAGGTGGGAGAACATACGGTCATCGCCTCGCAATCGGGGATTGCCGGCTCTTCGAAGATAGGTCGCAACTGCATGTTTGCCGGGCAAGTCGGTATTGCCGGGCATCTCCGGGTGGCCGATGGATGTATATTCGGCGCAAAATCCGGTTTGGCCGGTTCCATCAAAACCCCCAACCAAACGTATATGGGCTTCCCGGCTATCGCGGCAAATAACTTCCGTCGTTCATCGGTGGTATATAAAAACCTGCCCGAACTGCAACGCACCGTGTACGAACTACAACGTAAGATAGAAGAAATAGAAGAAACGTTGGCCAACATCAATGACTGAGGCCGTCGGCTGCAGACAGCTCGCCCTCTTCCGATAAAGGAAACGACCATACAAACATGCTCTTGAAACAACAGACCATCCGACAACCCCTCCATTTTCGAGGTAAAGGCCTGCACACAGGATTGGATGTCACACTTTCTTTTCAACCGGCTCCCTGCAACCACGGTATCAAAATAAAACGGGTGGACTTGCCCGGCCAACCGGTGATTGACGCATTGGCCGAACACGTGAATGGCACTACGCGGGGCACCGTGATAGAAAAAGACGACATTCAAATAGGCACGATAGAGCATGCGCTGTCGGCTCTGTACGCATTGGGTATTGACAACTGCCTGCTGGAAGTAGACGCACCCGAATTCCCCATACTCGATGGCAGTGCCATAGGCTACGTAAAGGCCATACGGGAAGTCGGCATCAAGATGCAGGAGGAAGACAGGGACTACTTCGTAGTGCGGAAAAAGATAGAATACAGGTTGCCCGACTCCGGCTCGCGCCTTGTGCTACTCCCCGACGACAAATTCAGTGTGGATGTACACATCAGTTTCAAGTCACGGATACTCAACAATCAATTTGCGTCGCTTGATTCGCTGGAACACTACGAGACCGAAATCGCCGACGCCCGCACATTTGTTTTTGTCCGCGAAATAGAACCCTTACTCAGCATGGGGCTGATCAAGGGAGGCGACTTGAGAAATGCCATTGTCATCTATGACGAACCCATGACGCAAGAGGCTTTGGACGACATGGCTGACAAGCTCAGACAAGCTCGCCACGACGCCTCACACCTGGGCTATATCACCAAGCTAAAGTACGAAAACGAGCCCGCACGCCACAAGCTGCTCGACGTCATAGGCGACCTCTCGCTCGTCGGTAAACCTATTTTGGGAAAGGTCATCGCCTACTACCCCGGGCACAAAGTAAATACCGGGACGGCCAAACTCATCCGAAAGAAATTAAAAAATAAAGAAATACAAGTTCCAATATATGATGACACGGTAGCCCCGCTGCTCGACATCAACGCCATCCGCAAGCTGCTCCCCCACCGCTGGCCATTCTTGTTGGTTGACAAGGTGATTGACATGCGCGAAAAAATCATTGTGGGAGTGAAAAACGTGAGCGGCAACGAAACATTCTTCGTGGGGCATTTCCCGACCGAACCCGTTATGCCGGGTGTGCTGGTAGTGGAGGCGTTGGCACAATGTGGCGGAATGCTCGTGTTGAGTAAGTTGGACGACGCGGAAAAATATTCCACCTATTTTTTGAAATTAGACAATGTGAAGTTTCGTCGGAAAGTAGTACCCGGCGACACGCTCATCTTCCGCGTGGAACTCCTGACGGAGATACGCCGAGGCATCGCTACTATGCGCGGGCTGGCCTTTGTGGGCGGACGAATCGTGTGTGAAGCTGAATTTACGGCACAAATCGTCAAAAACACAAATTGAACCGTATAGTGTTCACAGATTTTGTTACTTTTGTAGAAAACTTCCGGCAAACCAAATAAACGCAGAAAATGAAACAACCCCTGGCTTACATACACCCCGACGCAAAAATTGCTCCTACCGTAGTTATCGAACCGTTTGTTACCATCGACAAGAACGTAGTCATCGGCGAGGGGACGCGAATCGGCTCAAATGCCACCATCATGGAAGGAGCCCGAATCGGTAAGAACTGCACCATCTTCCCGGGTGCCGTCATCGGTGCCATCCCGCAAGATCTGAAGTTTAAAGGTGAAGATACTTTAGCCATAGTGGGTGACAACACAACTGTTCGTGAATGTGTCACCATCAATCGGGGTACTGCCGCCAAGGGGCGGACCATCGTGGGCAACAACTGCCTGCTCATGGCCTACTGCCACGTGGCACATGACTGCACGATAGGTAATAATGTTATCATATCCAACGCTACCCAGATAGGCGGCGAAGTGACCATTCACGACTACGCTATTTTGAGTGGCGGTACGTTGGTTCACCAATTCTCACACATCGGATCGCATGTTATGATACAAGGCGGCTCCCGTGTCAACAAAGATGTGCCCCCTTACGTAAAAGCCGGGCGTGACCCGCTGGCATATACCGGCATTAATTCCATCGGGTTGCGCCGAAGAGGCTTTACCAACGAGCAAATACGCGACATACAGGATATATACCGTTATATCTACCTCTCGGGAATGAACACCTCGCATGCCATTGAGCATGTCGAAGCCGAGCTTCCCGCCACCAAAGAGCGCGACGAGATATTGCTTTTTATCCGGAGTTCGCCTCGTGGCATAATCAAAGGATATTTTGAATAGATCACTCTCTACCCGTCTTCTCACGGAGAGGACACCGGGCTCGTCTCGACATACATCAATCAACCCTCCCCAACGCCCTTTCCCATAGGAAGACGTTGGGGAGAGCTAATTATGACGATAATGGAAGACAACCACACAAAAACCTCAAATTTCATAGAAGCAATTGTCGAACAGGATTTGGCAGAAGGGAAAAACGACGGCAAAATACAGACCCGCTTCCCGCCCGAGCCCAACGGCTATCTGCACATAGGTCATGCAAAAGCCATCTGCATTGACTTTGGTATCGCGCAAAAATACGGAGGCAAATGCAACCTGCGTTTCGACGACACCAACCCGGCGAAAGAAGACGTGGAATATGTCGATTCCATCATGGAAGACATTCGCTGGTTGGGATACGAGTGGGAAAACGTGTATTATGCTTCTGATTATTTCCAACAACTGTTTGACCTCGCCATTGAATTCATCAAAAAAGGGAAAGCCTATGTTGATGAACAGACCTCCGAGGAGATCGCCCGCCAGAAGGGAACTCCCGGCACACCGGGCACGGAAAGCCCCTATCGCAACCGCCCGGTAGAAGAGAATCTCACGCTTTTCCTGCAGATGAACAGAGGTGAAGTGGAGGAAGGACGCATGGTTTTGCGAGCCAAGATAGACATGGCTTCGCCCAACATGCACTTTCGCGACCCCATCATGTACCGCATCATCACCTCCCATCCCCATCACCGCACCGGTACGGAGTGGAAAATCTATCCCATGTATGACTTCGCCCACGGACAGTCTGACTATTTCGAGGGAGTGACCCACTCGCTCTGCACGCTGGAGTTCGTCCCTCACCGCCCGCTCTACGATTGGTTCATCGACCAGTTCGCCACCGACAGCCACCGGCCCAAGCAATACGAGTTCAACAAACTGCAATTTACCTACACCCTTTTGAGCAAGCGCAATTTGCGCGCCATGGTAGAAGAAGGCATCGTGGCCGGATGGGACGACCCTCGCATGCCGACCATTTGCGGAATGCGCCGACGAGGCTACACGCCCGAGTCAATACGCATACTCATGGATCGCATCGGCTACACGAAATACGACGGAGTGAACGATATAGGTCTTTTGGAATATTCCGTGCGCGAAGATTTGAACAAGCGTGCCCCCCGCGTCAATGCCGTACTCAACCCCGTGAGACTTGTCGTGACCAACTACCCCGAAGGGCAGGTGGAGATGCTCGAAACGGCGAATAACCCCGAAGACGACACTGCCGGCACACGGCAAATCGCCTTCAGCCGCGAACTCTTCATCGAACGCGATGACTTCATGGAAGACGCACCAAAAAAATTCTACCGCATGACCCCCGGGCAGGAAGTGCGTCTTAAAAGTGCCTACATCGTGCGCTGTAGCGGGGTGAAAAAGAATGCCGAAGGAGAAATAGAGGAAATCTATTGTGAATACGACCCGATGACCAAAAGCGGCATGCCCGAATCGAATCGCAAAGTGAAAGGCACGCTCCACTGGGTATCTGCCGCACACAGCCTGCCCGCCGAAGTACGCCTTTACGACCGTCTTTTCTTGGTGGAAAACCCCGGTGCCGACGAGCGCGACTTTCGCGAACTGCTCAATCCCGACTCGCTGAAGGTGCTCACTGCCTGCCGAGTCGAAGCCTCTTTGGCCGACGCCCAACCACTCGACCACTTCCAATTCACACGCTTGGGCTATTTCAACCTCGACCCCGATACCAAACCGGGACATCTCGTGTTCAACCGTACGGTGTCACTCAAAGACAGCTGGGCAAAAGAACAGAAAAAAAACTGACTCGTCGCACAGACAAATCCTTACAAAAACATCGATGACATTTCGTTGTGACACATTGACTTGTGTCATCCCACACAACACGCTTAACACATACGTTGCACGCGGCTGCCTGCTAAGGAATAACATATACGCAACGCGGCCTCCGCTGCGTACTAACGCCGTCAGAGCTGCGTAAGCACGCAGCAGAAGGCATCTTGCAAAGGGGCAAAACGTAGCTTTGCAGGCTCTTTTTTCGCTTTGCTCTTTACCTTCGCGGTGACAAAAAGAATGCCGTCGCCGCGCGCTCAGCAGGCAAATTCGTCTCACGGCAGAACAAAACGTGTCACTTTATTTGTGTAATTTTGCGCGGAAGAAAACAAAGGACGGAACCAAGCGTAACGCACGTGACACGCACCGACAGAGAGTGCTACGTTCCATGCAACCGTACTTCTCATGCAGTTGAAACTCAGAAACGAACTCCTTGATTTGTCTTGCCCGGCGGTGATGGGTATCGTGAACGTGACCCCCGACTCGTTTTACGAGCAGAGCCGTCGCACAACGGAGTCGGAAGTGCTCCGCACCGTGGAACAAATCTTGCGAGAGGGCGGACAGTTGGTCGACGTGGGGGGCTACTCTTCACGCCCTTCGGCGGCCGACATCCCTCTTGATGAGGAAATCAGGCGACTGTCGTGGGGGATAGAAGCCATTGTGCGACGTTTTCCCGACATACGTCTTTCGGTAGACACATTCCGTTCGGCGGTGGCACGCCACGTGGTGAAGAACTACGACGTGTGCATCATCAACGACATCGGCGGTGGCACGCTCGATAGCGAGATGTTCGCCACGGTAGCCGACTTGGGAGTGGCCTACGTGTTGATGCACATGCGCGGCACGCCCGCCACCATGGCAGAATGTACCAACTACGACAACGTGACAGCAGAAGTGATAGCCCATTTGGAAGAGCGCGTATACCGCCTGCGCGCCATGGGCGTGAACGACGTAATTGTCGACCCCGGCTTCGGATTTGCCAAAACGTTGGAACAAAACTACCGCTTGCTGCATGACCTGTCGTGTTTTGCCTTGCTCGATACGCCGCTGCTGGTTGGCATATCAAGGAAACAAATGATTTATAAATTGTTGGATACCGACCCGCAACATGCTCTCAACGGTACGACGGCAGCGCACATGGCAGCGTTGTACGGCGGCGCATCCATCTTGCGGACGCACGACGTGAAGGAAGCTGTCGAAGCAGTCAAAGTGTATTGCGCCACCCGTCACGCAGGCGGCTGTTGACACCTGTCGACAGACTGAATGCCGGAACCTTATTGTCGTTCATGCACATGCCTCTCGAGATATGGGATTCAATATAGGAATAAAAGACATTATCGATGTCCTGCTTGTCGCCATACTGCTTTATCAGGGTTACAAATTGCTGAAAAAAAGCGGTGCGGTGAACCTTTTCATCGGCATTCTGACATTCGTCATCATTTGGTTTTTGGTGTCGTTCGTATTCGACATGCAACTTTTGGGCGGCATCATGGATCGCTTGATGAGCGTGGGAGCATTCGGTATTGTCGTGCTGTTTCAAGACGAAATCAGGAGCTTCTTTTCCAAACTGGGTTCAAAGCAACACTGGAATTTTGTCCATGCGCTGAAATGGCTGACGACAAGGAAAAAAACAGAACAACGGAGTTACGATGCAGACATTATGCAAATAGTGCAAGCCTGTCGGGGACTGTCGAAGACGAACATGGGCGCACTCATTGTGGTGAAGCGGAATGTGGACTTAGATTTGTACGTACAGTCGGGCGAGGTGATCGATGCCAACATCAACTCGCGCCTGATAGAGAATATCTTCTTCAAAAACAGCCCTCTGCACGACGGTGCCATGATTATCTACGGACACGGCATCAAAGCAGCAGGATGCATACTGCCCGTGTCGAAAAACCGCAACATCCCCAAACACTTGGGTCTGCGTCACCGCGCCGCGCTCGGGGTGACCGAGACAACCGATGCCATCGCGATTGTCGTGTCAGAAGAAACAGGGAAAATATCGTGGGCGGTCAACGGGAATATCAGCGTGGATGTGAAGCTCGAACAATTGGAACATTTCCTCTCCGTCGCCTTAGACGGGAAAGAATGAGGACTCTCTCCCGCCTCTCTTTTCCCGGCCGAAAAGAACCGAATCTCGCCCCGACAAAGCGGTTGTTTTTACTATTCTTTAATCGTCCAAGGCATTGAGTGAGAAACACTCATCCACCCTGAACCTTCCGTTGGCTTCTTTCACGGTACAGCATTCGGTGTAGGCATCGTGTTCGAAAAACAGCACTTGCTTTTTGTTCACGGCCTCGCGCAACAACTTTTCTTTACCCTCCATCGAGAGCAGCGGCTGCGTATCGTAAGACGAGACCCACGCCAAAGGCAGAGAAGCCGCCAAAGGAATAATGTCGCCCACATAGACATAAGTATGCTTTGGACCGTGTATGTAGCAGGCTATGTGTCCGCGTGTGTGCCCGTCGAACAGGCGTAGCTCTACTTGGGGACACATCCACTCGTCGCGTTCCACCGTGCGTAACAATCCGGCACGCTCCACAGGCAGCATGTTTTCAGGAAAATAAGAATCGGCTTCGCGCACATTGGGGTGCAAGTAGTTCTCCCACTGGGTCGCCCCTACCCAATGAACGGCATTAGGAAAAGTCAAAGCGAGCTCGCCTTTCTCCTTATCGGCATAATGGGTACATCCTCCGCAATGGTCGAAATGCAAATGAGTAAGCACCACGTCGGTAATATCTCCACAAGCATATCCGACGCGGTTGAGTATCACCTCAAGTCTCTGTGCGTCACGGATGTCAAAATACTTCAAATAATCCAATTGTTTGTCGCCGCAACCCGTATCAATCAAAATGCGCCGCGAACCCGTATCGACCAACAGGCAGCGCATGGCCAATGCACAAAAATTGTCTTCGTTGCAGGGATAGCGTTTTTGCCACACCCGTTTGGGCACCACACCAAACACAGCACCGCCGTCGCAATGGAAAATCCCCGCCTCAATTTTAAACAGTTTCATATAATCACGTTGAAAGTTGACATCATTTACATGAAAAAAAGTCACGTCGTCGTGTGAAAAGCGCCTGTTTTTGACACCTAAAAACCTTTGCAAAACTTCATCATGCCGCTTCCCGAAAGGTATGCAGAGACCCTTCTCTTGCGTGCTTAGGAAAATTTTGCCGGGTTAGTACGCAGCGCGCGGCGCGTAAGCACGCAGCGAAAATTGCGTAAGTACGCAGCAGAAGGCTTCTTGCAAAGGGTCGCAGCACCGCTTTCTCACAAAAAAATCGCCCTTTTCATCGTTGTTTTTTGGTCATTGAATTGATACACGCACAAAGAAAGAGGTTTTCCGCAGGGTCTCTCTTCGTATTTTTGCACAACCCTTCATTTCTTACTACATTTGTGCCTCATTTCGCCGCAAAAGTAGCGAAAAAAATATCTCTCTTCCATGCAACGCAACGCGCGCGTTTGCATCGTCACCGAAGGAGCAACAAAGCACGGCGGTCTTCACCGAACGAATTACCCTCGAAAGGCGTCAAGGGCGAGATATTGTCGGAACATTCAGCAACACACAGTGGAAGATAAACAAACATTGTTGGACGGGCGGTACATGCGCATGGCTTGGATTTGGGCGGAAAACTCCTATTGCGAACGTCGCAAAGTGGGTGCCCTGTTGGTCAAAGACAAGATGATTATCTCCGATGGTTACAATGGCACTCCGTCGGGATTTGAGAACAAGTGCGAAGACGAAAACAACGTGTCAAAACCCTATGTGCTCCACGCCGAAGCCAACGCCATCACCAAGGTGGCACGGTCAAACAACAGCAGCGAAGGAGCTACGCTCTACGTGACGGCATCTCCCTGCATCGAATGCGCCAAGCTCATCATCCAAGCCGGCATCAACCGCGTGGTTTATGGAGAAAAATACCGCATCATGGACGGGGTTGAACTGCTGGAACGTGCCGGCATCGAGGTCGTCTTCTTCCCCAATGACTTCATGCATTCCATCTCGCAAGAAAACCGATAGCGGGAACAATCACATGAATTACCGGGATACCCCAACCGGTTCTGCAACGAAAACTCTCGACAAATGAAAAAAAACCTGTATGCAGCCACCGTGCTTTTTCTATGTATCGTAGGAGGTGTGCTGCTTGGCAATATGTTGGCTCGAAGGGCAAATTTGAAACACAATGTGGATTCATTTTCGACCTTGGTCAAGAAGTTGGGCAAGGGAAACACGGTGGATGAACTGCTTCGCCTGGTCAGTGCGCATTACGTGGATACGGTTGACATGGAAAAGATGACCGAAACAGCCCTTTTTGCCATTATGAACGACCTTGACCCTCATTCGGTTTACATTCCCGCCGATGATATAGAGGTTGTAAACGAAGAGTTAGAAGGGAGTTTCAGTGGTATAGGCGTGCAGTTCAGCATCCAAGACGACACGATCATGGTGGTTGCAGTAATCAGCGGCGGCCCGTCAGAAAAGGTCGGCATTATGGCCGGCGACAGAATTGTGGAGGTCAACGACACCGCTTTCGTGGGCGAAGAGATAAACAACGAAAAAGTGTTGAAAAAGCTGCGTGGCCCTAAAAACACGCAGGTAAAACTGGGTATCAAGCGACACAGTGCGGCCGACATACTCCATTTCACGGTGACACGCGACGACGTGCCCATGAATTCCATCGACATTGCCTACATGATAGAACCACAGATTGGCTTCATTCGCATCAGTAAGTTCGCCGCAACCACCTACAACGAACTTCTGAATGCTCTTGCCGATCTGCGCAATCGGGGAGCGGTCAAATTCATTATTGACCTTAGGGAAAACAGCGGCGGACTGATGGACCAAACGGTGATGACAATCAACGAATTTTTACCCGGCGGACAAATGATTGTCTATTCAGAGGGAAAGGCCTACCCGCGTTTCGACTCGCGGGCCGACGGCAATGGCAGCTTCACCACACAACCGCTCATTGTGCTTATCGATGAGTTTTCGGCCTCTGCCAGTGAAATCTTCGCCGGAGCTATTCAAGATAACGACCGGGGTCTGATTGTCGGTCGCCGCTCGTTTGGCAAAGGATTGGTGCAGCAACAAATCGGTTTGTCTGACGGTTCGGCCGTGAGGCTTACGATTGCCCGTTATTACACCCCGTCGGGACGCAGCATTCAGAAGCCCTACGAACGAGGAAAGAACCACGAATACGAAATGGATTTGATTAATCGCTACTTACATGGTGAGTTCGACAGCCGCGACAGCATCCACTTGATCGATTCGTTGGTCTACCACACTTCCAAAGGGCGCACGGTCTACGGCGGTGGAGGCATCATGCCCGACGTGTTCGTGCCGCGTGACACCACCCATTACACCCCCTATTTTCACCAAGTGGTAAACCTTGGCTATATCTACCAGTTTGCCCTTCAATATGCAGACAGACACCGCGAACAACTCAACGAGTATAAGAACTGGCAAGACATGGAAGGCTATCTTGACAGCAAAGACCTGCTGCAGGAGTTTACTCGTTATGCGGAAACAAAAGGAGTCGAGCCCGACCAAGCCCAAATAAAGAGGTCGAAACAACTGCTCAAACGGCTGTTGAAGGCCAACATCGCGCGCAACATTATAGGCGAAGAGGGCTTCTTCCCGTTGTATTATAAAGACGACCCCACTGTCAAGAGAGCCTTACAGGAAATGAAGACCAACGAGATGTTGCAATAAGCGCAAGCGCAAGGGCATTTGTTTCGACATCACCCGCAAGTCAGATGGGAATGGTGCAAGCACGCAAGCCGAGCCCCTGCAAAACTTTCGCCGGATTGTGAGATGAATTTGCGGAGAGATTCGTCTTTTTGTGGTATAAAACGAGCAAGCAGCACCCGATTGGGTTTTGGCGATATGCAGCTGCAGCGTCGCCAAGTGAAGTTCTTTTTTTTGACCGATAAACGCCGTGACAGACCGGCGTACCACACGCGGGCAAAGACTTTTCTGCCATTTTTTTGGGATGACATAAAAAATCGCGCCTGAGGCCGGGTCAATACCCGCCGCCTCAGGCGCGACGCGTGATGTGACTGTATGTCTGTTACTCTTATTAACGGACGACTACCGTCACCGCTTCTGCGCCCGCGGTGATGATGTAGGTGCCCGCTTCCGGCAGCGCAAAGCGCTGTTCTGTGGTTTGTAGCAGCAGGCGGCCATCGGTGAGATAGACACTCACTTGCGTGCCTGCTTCGAGGGTGTGTACCACCTCACGGCCGTACACAAAGAGCTTGCCTGACAGTGACACGGTGTCGAGCTTCGCAGAATCGTCGCTACTGTCACATTCACAGTCTTTGCCCTCGTCGAGGGAGACGAATGTGAAGTTATCATAGCTGCTCCAGCTCTCGTTTTCGCAGTATGTTTTGGCACACGGCACGTAACACGTTACGGAAATGTTGTTTGCAAAAACTTCGCTCCCCAAGATCGGCGGGTCGGTGGCGCGCACGGTCATGGTTGCTAATTTAGTGCACTCCCCAAAGGCCATGTAGTCTATCTCCGTCAACGATTCGGGCAGGTCAAGTGAGGCGAGTGAGAAGCATTGGTAAAACGCACCAGGCCCGATGCTCGTCAACTCGGTGCAAGCTGAGAGGTCGAGCGACTCAAGCGTGTAGCAAAGGGCAAATGCCGCATACCCGATACTCGTCAGCGAATTTGGCAACTTAAGAGAGGCGAGGTAGAGGCAACTATTAAAAACATAGTCCCCAATGCTCGTCAGCTCGGTGCAAACCGAGAGGTCAAGCGAGGCAAGCGAGTAGCAGTCGGCGAAGGCTCCCATCTCGATGCTCGTCAATTTGGTGCAACCTGACAAGTCAAGCGACTCAAGGTTGTAGCAAAGGATAAATGCCGCATACCCGATGCTCGTCAGCTCGGTGCAGTCCGACAGGTCAAGAGAGGCGAGGCCGGTGCAATAGCCAAACGCGTATTGCCCGATGCTATCCAGCGCCGCGCAGTCGGAAAGGTCAATGGAGGTGATGCCGGTGAGTTCGTAAAACGCATATTCCCCGATGGAGGTGATGCCCGCGGGAAAAGACACGTGCGTGAAAGTCTCGTCCACCCAGGGAGCTGACGTTTTGTAGGTGTACTCGGTAATACCTTCTTCGGGGTAGTACGTGACAGTCTCTTTGAGTTCGTAATTCCACATTGCCCCTTCACCGGTGATGTAGAGCGTGTCGTTCGAGACGCTCCAGTAGAGGTTCTCGCCGCAAGAATTCTGCGCCATGGCAGACGTGCAGGCCGCCACGACCATCAGCGCAGCGACCAAGGAAAAGATAGCTTTTTTCTTCATACCTCGTTTGTTTTAAAATTAGACATCAACGTTCAAAACCAAACGTTGTAAAAACGAATGACTTATAACGGGTACGAAGATATACAATTTTTTATAATTTATTCACCCACCATGTTTTTGTGCCTTCGAAAAAACTTCCGCTGCGTGCTTACGCAGTTTTTGCTGCGTAAGTACGCAATTTTCGGCGCGTTAGTACGCAGCAAAATTTACCA
>CAYPFZ010000011.1:20188-24460 GCA_964410225.1 uncultured Paludibacter sp. | reverse complement strand
TCCCCCAAACGGTAATACACGTCGGCTTCCGCCTCCCAAGCACCCCGGCGATATTGCGCTCCGACTTCAAAGGTGTGCGAAGTTTCGGGACGCAACTCAGGGTTGGAAATCTGCGTGGCATTTTGGTAATACAAATCGGTGAAGGTAGGCAGGCGCACCGCAGAACTGTACGATGCCACCAATTTCATCTCGTCAGACAGCTCATAGCCCATATCCATCCCGCCGGCATGGAATATGCCGAAGCCCGTGGCATGATTGACTGCTCCACCCAACGACAAGGCCAACCTGCCAAATTGATGAGAGTAGTCGGCAAACAAAGCTGCCACCAAGCGGTTTTTTGCGTAAGTGAAGAACACATCCGATTCGAAGGAAACCGGTTTGGCCACCGTGAGGGGGTCGCCCAGACCGGTGCTGTAAATGTGTTCGTCGCGCACATCCATGCCAAAAGTCCACTTCCCAAACGACGAGAGCCACGCAGCGGTGAACTTGCCTCCCCCTACGTCTGTCCGGTGAAAATTACGTCCGACCGACGAATAGCGAATCAGTTCATAGCGGTCGTGGTGTTGTTGCCAATAGAGTTGTCCGTTCCACAACCAATGTCGGCAGCTCAGCGTCCAGGTCAGTGCGGCAAAGAACGTTCGGGTCAAGTCGTGCTGGTCGGGATAGTCTAACGAATAAAAGCCGTTGGCTCCGTAGTCTTTGTATTGCATCCCTGCCTGCAGGGCGAATTTGCCTGCCCGGTCGGTCTGCTGCGTGAGGTGAAGGAAGCCGTTGGCCATGTCGTAGTCGGTGTTGGAGATGTAGCCATCGCTGCGTTGATGTGACGCTGAGGCAAAAGCGTCGAATCCCTTCGTGCCGTATGATGCCGACACTGCCTGCCCCATGGTGTTGTAGCTGCCGGTCTGAAGTTCTGCCGAGAGTCGGTCTTCCTCCCCTCCTCCTGTCACGATGTTGATGGCACCGCTAAAGGCGTTGGCACCCAACACACGCGCCGATGACCCTTTAAGCACTTCGACCCGCTGCACGTCAGACAGGTTGACCGGTATGTCCAGATTGTAGTGCCCTGTTTGTGGATTGGTCACATTGATTCCGTTGAGCAAAATCAATACCTGGTCGAACGAGCCGCCACGGATGGATATGTCTGACTGTACCCCTCCGGTGCCTCGCTGACGGATGTCGACCCCCGCCACACAATCAAGCAGCTCGTCAACCGTGCGCACGGGGAGCTTGCTTATTTCTTCTTTGCTTATCACGGTGAGCACCCGCCCCAATTCAGAATACAATTTTCCGGAAGGAGCGCTGACTTCCACCTCCTGCAAATCCATCTCTTTGACTTGCTGTGCGCAAAGCACAGACATAAATGGACAGGCCGCCATAAAAACGATGCTGTAAAAAAACTTTCTTCTCATTGTCTGATTGTTGTTATTAATTGGAATAGTATGCTTTTAGAAACACATAGGGAGGTTTTTTCTTATACCTCGACGTTTGCTGTTCGAAGCGGTCGGCACTCGATATTGATTCATGGCTAGTCACCCATAAAATGGAGAAAACAAACAAATACAAAAAAAGCGGCTGGAGAAGGGCTGAGCCCGTTCCAACCGCTACGGTTACAGTGTGTTATGATAGTCATCTTGTGGTCGGCAGCATCGTCGGATGCGGCGACCGTCATAGCAAGATGAAAGATAAATCTTTGCTGTACAGAATGCTGCGAAAGCAAGCCCCATTCATTTTGGGCATCATCTCCTTCCCGAAATCCTCCTTGTTGATTCAACCCGCCCGGCAACATGCGACACCTTGCGATGCCACCCAACTTGCGCAACGACATTTCACAAATGGACTTGCATACCCGTCCGATGGTCACCTCCGCAGACAGACTGCGGAATACCGCATAGCCTTTCCCGGTCCAGTGTCGGAAATGCATGACGCGTTTTTCCGCGTGAAAATACTGTCGCTTAGTCATTTGCAAAGATGTATGAAACGAGCTGCTCCTTTGTTTAGTCAAACCACATGCGGTTCAATTTGACATGCCACACGTCGGAAAAGGCGCGCACGTTGTTCCTTCCACCTATCAGATAGAAACATTTGTCTTCTTCGTCCAACAGAAGCGACTGATAGGCACGAACGGTAAAGTCTTCAGGCAGGACGTTGCACGCGGTATCGGGGACTGCCCAGGATATTCCTTCGTTCTCCGTTTCGAGCAAAGAGACGATGCTGCCGGTGGAAGCCATGCCACCAAACAAAAGGATTTTGTCATCATATTGTACCAAGGCCGCTCCCTGTAGTGTTTGCAGAGCCCCGTCGTCGATAGCCTCCCAACTGCTGCCGTTTTCGGATAGCCACGTGGTGTTGTTGCGGAGCCCCGATTGGTTCAGTCCTCCCAACACCATCATTTTTGGATTACCCACCTTCGATTTGAATACCAAGGCCGCATAATCGTCAATGGGGAACATGCGGCTCGCGTCGTTCCAGTATTGGGGCAACGCCACTTTGTCTGTCCACGCCGTACCGTCTACAGACACTCCGAGGCGGTAATCGCCGACACTCGTACGCATGATGGCCCACAAATTTTCTTCTGATGAAAAAAGCAGGTTGTATATTACGTAATCGTTGTCGACAAACGCCGTCTGCCACGTCGTGCCGTCAGCCGACCGGTACAGTTTTCCGTCATTGTCTGTCACGAAAAGCATTCCGTCGTGTTCGGTCATGTAGCGCAGCTTGAGGGAAGCATCGTTCTCTGCGGGCATGTCGATCAACGCCGCGCTGCTCCACGTTGCTCCCTTGTCGGTCGAAGTGTACACGCTCGTCTCGGTATCAGTACCCGTGTAGAACAAAAATTTTTCTTGCGTCTTGAAATAGATGCCTTTTTGGTTCACTTCCGGTGAGTTGGCGATGGCCTCGTTCACCTGGTTCCACACATACAACTCAGGGTCTACCTGATGCACATTTACCTTTATCTGGTAGGTCACCGTCATGGAGCCGTCGGCAGATGTATTTTCGACCTTGGTGGGATAGGTAAAGTCGATCGTGTCGGCTGAGACGAAATAGATGGTATCATATTCTCCGTTGCCGAGGTCTTGAATAAGGCGCGACCCTGAAGTGCTTTGGAAAATGAACGTGGCAAATATGCTGTCCAACGCCGTGAGGTAAGGCAGCGAGTCGAGGTTGACGATAACCGAGTCGCTATAGTCGGGGTCGGCTTCCAAAGTAAAGACGGCATCTTCCAATCCCGGTATACTGTCGTTTTCCTCAAAAGTTAACGAGACAAAGTAGGCATTGGATGCCAATACCACGTCATTACTTTGGGTTCCCAAACAAGAAACAGCCCCTATCACCAAAAGAGGCAGTATCACCAGATGGAGTTTACTTGATTTCATAAGCTAATATACTCGCGCCATTCGTCGGACAAAAGTAAAAACAATTCACTGTTCCCTGCATGCATTCGTTTCCTTTTTTACTGTTTTTTAAGCGTTGGAACGACGGTCGGCAGCTTGTTGTGCTATGCCAGTTCCACGGAAACGGGACAATGGTCGGAGTGAACGGCTTGCTGCAACAATTCTGCTGACAACAGCCGTCCGCGCAAAGGGCTGCTCACCCAATGGTAGTCGATGCGCCAACCCGCGTTGCGTCTGCGGGCACCGGCGCGAAAGCTCCACCAACTGTATTTCTCCGGGCTTTGGTCAAACACGCGGAACGAATCGACCATGCCCGACGCCTCGTAGCGATCCATCCATTCCCGCTCTTCGGGCAAAAACCCCGATACACCCACTTGTCGCTCGGGATGGTTGATGTCAATAGGTTTATGGCAAATGTTGTAGTCGCCACATACAACCAGGTTGGGACACTCTTTGCGCACCTGTTCGACAAAAGGGAGAAATGCCTCCAAAAAATCCATCTTGAACGCTTGACGGACATCGCCTGACGACCCTGAGGGCACATATACATTCATCACCGACACCCCGCCAAAGTCGGCCCGGAGCACGCGTCCCTCGCTGTCATACAAAGGAGAGCCCATCCCGACCACAACGCGCTCGGGAGGCAATTTGGTGAATATGGCCACGCCGCTGTAGCCTTTCTTCTCAGCCGAATGAACATAAGCCGAATAGCCCAAAGCGGCAAACGCCGACGTATCTATCTGTGTCGGCTGCGCCTTCGTCTCTTGCACGCAAAACACATCGGGCGATTCTTCCTTCAGCCAATCCAGCAAGCCCTTGGACAAGGCCGAACGGATGCCGTTCACGTTGTAGGATATGATTTTCATCGTTCTTTTTGTTT
>CAYPFZ010000011.1:0-20088 GCA_964410225.1 uncultured Paludibacter sp. | reverse complement strand
TCATAAAGTACTATGATCGGATGAGGTGCTTTTAATCTTTTTGAACAAATCGGATGCGAACACAAAGTCGTCTAACTCCTTGCAAGGTGCGTGAAAGATGTCTGCCCGCGACCCTTGCCACACTTTCTCTCCGTGTTCGATGAAAACGATGTTGTCACCTATTTCCGTAATGGAGTTCATGTCGTGCGAGTTGACGATGGTCGTCATGGAAAATTCTTTCGTTATTTCGGCAATAAGCCGGTCGATGACGATCGACGTTTTTGGGTCAAGCCCCGAATTGGGTTCGTCGCAGAAGAGATATTTAGGGTTTAAGGCAATGGCGCGGGCGATGGCAACGCGCTTTTTCATTCCCCCGCTGATTTCCGAAGGCATAAGGCCGTATTTGTCTTCCTCCAAATCTACTCTGCGAAGGCAGAATCTGGCACGTTCCACCTGACGAGACACCGGGTCGGACGAAAACATTTCCAACGGGAACATGACATTTCCCAACACGCTCATAGAGTCGAACAAAGCCGCTCCTTGGAACAACATTCCCACTTCTCGCCGCAATTTACGGACTTCTTTCATGCTCATGTCGGGCAAGTTGCGTCCGTCGTATTCTATCCGCCCGCCGTCAATGCGGTGAAGCCCGATGATGGCCTTGAGCAAAACGGTCTTCCCCGCCCCGCTCGGACCGATAATCATGTTGACCTTGCCCGGCTCGAACACTGCCGATATGCCTTTGAGCACCGGCTCTCCGCCGTCAAACGATTTTACTACGTCTCTTACCTCTATCATGCGTCCGCCGTTGATTCCCTCGCCACACGAGAGAGCGCGCCCGAAAAGACTCTGCCTAATTGAGCATAAGTCCTGTGATAAGCAAATTGAAAAACAAAACGAGTATGCTGCTGTTGACCACCGCGTTGGTACTGGCACGCCCCACGTCGAGCGCGCCACCATGGGCATAGTAGCCGTAGAACGATGCCACCGAGGTGATGATGAATGCGAACACCAATGACTTGACCACCGAATAGAACACGTAATAGGGGATAAAAGCATATTGAATGCCCAACAGATAGTCAGACACGGTGATAATGTCGGTAAACAATCCCACGCAATACCCTCCGAACAACCCGATGGCTATACTGTAAATGACCAACACGGGCATCATCAACACGAAGGCCATCACACGCGGCAAGATGAGGTAGCAGGCCGAGTTGATCCCCATGATTTCCAGCGCGTCGATCTGCTCGGTGATGCGCATCGTGCCAATCTCCGAGGCAATGTTCGAACCCACTTTTCCCGCCAGTATCAGGCACATGATGGTCGAAGAAAATTCAAGCAACAGCGTGTCGCGTGTCACCAAACCGGTGGAGTAAGCCGGCAAAATGGGATTCTCCGTGTTCAACTTTGTCTGAATGGTCATAATGGCACCGATAAACACAGATATGATCACCACGATGGGCAGTGACTGTACACCTAATTTACCGATTTCCTTGGTAAACTGCCGCATAAAGATTCGTCCGCGTTCGGGTCGGGAAAACACCTTGCGCATCAACAAAGAGTATTTCCCCACCGTCTGCACGGAATCAAGAAGAAAGGATATGACCATCAAACCAAACGGATAATTGGTTTCTCATCGCCCCGGCATCCGGGGTAAACAGCCCGAGCCGAAAAACAGTCCTCGCGCGGAGAACAAAGGTAACACAAAAAAACAGATTGAAGCCAAATCGGACCGCCGAAAGGAGCAAAGCCGGATTCGTAAGGTAAACGCCACACGACGGAATCAATCCGAAAAACTCTTTAATTCCTTCTGTATCATCTCCTTTCCCGGTTTCTTGTGAGACGTGTCAGTTAAGGTGAAAGTTTTTCTTTCCGGTAGTTCTTTCTGCCCTGATGCGCGCGGCTCGACGCGAGCGGGGAGAGAAAATGTATTTGAAATGACGAATAAAAATTTTTCTTTCTTGCATCGAAAAAAACAGGAGGACTTGCATCGGGCAAATCCTCCTGCTGAATATTTTTGTCTGACAGTAGCAGCTCAACCGCGTCTTTCTTTGATTCGAGCCTTCTTGCCGGTGAGCTTGCGGAGATAATACAGGCGGGCTCGACGCACTTTACCGTATTTGTTTACAGTGATGGACTCGATGAAGGGAGATTCCATCGGGAAAATACGTTCCACCCCTATGTTGTTCGAGATTTTGCGGACGGTGAAACGCTTCTTTTCGCCATGTCCGGAAATCCTTATCACGTCTCCACGGAATTCCTGGATACGTTCCTTGTTACCTTCCCTGATGCGGTAGGCCACGGTGACAGTATCACCGCTTTTGAAGGCCGGGTAATCTTTTTTCTCTACCCTGAAGGCCTCTTCTGCAACTTTGATTAAATCCATCGGTTCGACTGTATTTGATAGTTGATACTTGCGCAATATTCACAGGCTTCTCTATCTGCATCCTGCCAGAGATTGCGCCACATTCAGGCCGCAAAGGTACGCTTTAAAAATCATTTCGCCAAACGGAACGTTGAAGCGACAGCCGTGTTTTCTTTTCCCCCGCGCAAAGTTCAGAGTTTGAATTTGTTGAAAAAGTTCCCGCCGTGCTTCGACTCCGCGCTTTCCGTCTCTTCGCATCGTATGTCAGCTCCACCCTTCCGGGTGATGCGGCAGGTGGCCGCCCCGCTTCCGCCTTATGAATTCGATCACTTCCTCCATGCCTTCGAGAAATTTGTCGAAGTCCTCCTTATAAAGGAATATTTTGTGTTTCTCGTAAATAACCTGCGGATTGTCGTCCGAGCCGGACACTTTCTTTTTGCTTTCCGTTATGGACACGAACAAATCGTCGTTTCTGCTTTTCTTTACGTCAAGATAGTAGATTCTCTTCCCCGCTTTGATGGCTTTAGAGTAGACAATGTCGTTTTCCTTTCGTTCAAACTCGCTTCTTGTTCTTTCAAATTCCATACGTCTTTACCTTTTTATCCGTTCAAAATAAACCCATTGGCCATTTTTTATTTTCCTTAACCGTCGTGCGCCAAATTTCTGTATTTCCTCCGAATAAATCAAATTATTCATTTGTTTTTTTGACTCTGTCATGTCGTCTTTTTCCGCTTATTAGACTCTCTTCTGCTGCGTACTAACGCAAGTTTTGCTACGTACTTACCCGGCAAAAATTGCGCGCGACGGGAAAGCACGCAGCGGAAGGGGGGATTGGAGCTTGATTTACTGCCATCGGGTTGATGCGGAAAATGACATGTGAGTTCGGAGGGTGGAACGTTATGAAAAAACTTCGTATCTTTGGAGCCTTCCGGCGGGTCTCCTCATCCGGTCGAGGCGGCGGCTTGGGCAAACACCTACTTATCTACCTTTTGAAGCGCATGAAACGATTTAATTTATTGAACACCATCTTCGGCTGGGTGGCATTTTTCGTTGCAGCCGTCGTTTACCTGATGACCATAGAGCCCACGGCGAGTTTCTGGGACTGCGGCGAGTTTATTTCAACGGCCTACAAGCTCGACGTAGGGCATCCGCCCGGAGCGCCGTTCTTCATGCTGACGGGGAAGTTCTTCACCCTTTTTGCCTCCGACCCGTCGCAAGTGGCGGCCATGGTCAACTCCATGTCGGCTCTGTTGAGTGCGCTGACCATTCTGTTCCTTTTCTGGACCATCACCCACTTGGCAGGAAAAGTCGTTTTCAAAGGTGAAAGCCACTACACGGTGGGTAACATGATTGCCGTGTTAGGTTCGGGCATGGTGGGGGCGTTGGCCTACACGTTTTCCGACACGTTTTGGTTTTCAGCCGTGGAAGGCGAGGTGTATGCTTATTCGTCTTTCTTCACGGCCATCGTGTTTTGGCTGATCCTCCGCTGGGAGCGGGTAGCCGACCAACCGGGTTCTGACCGGTGGCTCATCTTGATAGCCTATCTCATGGGGCTGTCTATCGGGGTGCACCTGCTCAACTTGCTGACCATCCCCGCTATCGTGTTGGTGTATTATTTCCGAAAATACCAGCCTTCGGTCAAAGGCTTGATTATGGCGTTGGTTGCGTCGGTAGCCATTTTGGCTTTGGTGCTCTACGGGCTCATCCCCGGTTTTGTGGAAGTGGCTTGCTGGTTCGAATTGTTATTTGTCAACAAATTGGGGCTGCCGTTCAACACCGGTTCGTTCGTCTATCTCGTTTTGGCCATCGCCTCGCTTGTGTGGGCAATATACGAGACCTACACAGCCAAGAGCAAAACACGTATGGCCGTATCGTTCATTTTGGGTATGAGCATTATCGGCGTGCCCTTTCTCCGTTCGAACGTGTGGATTGGCATACTGCTGATTCTGGCTATGGTTGCCTACTTTTTTATCTTTGGGAAGAAAAGGAAAATTTCTCCCCGCATATTGAATACGTCGATTGTGATGGCCACCGTGATGCTTATCGGCTATTCGTCGTATGCGGTTATCGTCATCCGTTCGGCGGCCAACCCAAACATGGATCAGAATTCGCCCGACAACGTGTTTGCGCTTAAATACTATTTGAACCGCGAGCAGTATGGCGACACCCCTCTGCTGTACGGGGCGGTGTACAACGCTCCCGTGAAATACCGCGTGGAGGGGAATAGATGTGTCCCCGAAGAAAAGAGAGGCGCGGCCTCCTATGCTCCGAAACCGAAAGCGTCGCCCGATGAAAAAGACGAGTATATCATCACCGGCCATAAAAGGAGCTATAAGATGGTCGACCAATTCTATATGTTGTTTCCGCGTATGCATTCCGGCCAAGCGAGTCACGTGAGTGCCTACAAGACTTGGGCGAAGATTGAAGGAGAGAAGATAAGATACGAATCGTGCGGGCAACAACGTACGGAGACAAAACCGACTTTTAGGGAGAACATGCGCTTTTTCTTTAACTACCAACTTGGGTTTATGTATTGGCGCTACTTTATGTGGAACTTCTCCGGACGACAAAATGACATACAGGGTCACGGCGAAATAGAACACGGCAACTGGATAACAGGTATCAAAGCCATTGACCGCCTGCTTGTAGGCGATCAAGATACGTTGCCGACCGAACTGAAGGAAAACAAGGGACGCAACCGCTACTACATGCTTCCTTTGTTGTTGGGCATTATCGGCATATTGTCTCAATTGATTTCAGGGAAAGAGGGTAAGCACGGTTTTTGGGTTACGTTGCTGCTCTTCGTCCTGACGGGTATTGCCATTGTGGTCTACCTGAACCAGACCCCCTATCAACCGCGCGAACGCGATTACGCTTATGCAGGGTCGTTCTACGCGTTCTGTATCTGGATTGGCTTGGGCGTATTGGGAATTATTCAGGCCTTGGATAAGTACGTGCCGCGCAAGATAAGTGCAGCCTTGGTTACGGTGGCCTGCTTGGGTGTGCCCGTTCTGATGGCAACCGAAAACTGGGACGACCACGACCGCAGCAACCGCTATTTGACACGCGACTTTGGTGCCAACTATCTCATCTCGTGCGAGCCGCAAGCCATCCTCTTCTGCAATGGCGACAACGACACGTTCCCTCTGTGGTATAACCAGGAGGTAGAAGACTACCGCACCGATGTGCGTGTGTGCAACTTGAATTATCTGCAGACTGACTGGTACATCGACCAAATGAAGCGGGGAGCCGGTGAATCGAAACCACTGCCCATATCGTGGGAAAAGAAAGACTATATAACGGGCAAAAACGACGTGGTCTTTGTGAGGGAAATGACGGAAGAATCGTATGAAGCGCAGGCGATCTTCAATTATATCCGTGCCCAGGCAGAGCACAGCTCCTACGATGGATTATCGGTCATACCGACAAAACGTATCTACATCCCGGTGGATGCCGACCAAGTAATAAAAACCGGTACGGTGTCGGAAGAGCGACGGGCGAATATAGTGCCCCGACTTGAATTTGAGTTCGACCGTATGCTCACCAAAAACCATTTGATGGTCATTGAAATGCTAAAAGAGAACAACTGGGAACGACCTGTGTATTACGCTGCAACCGTGGGCGATGACCTCTATCTCGGCATGAAAGAAAAAGGACATTTCGAACTGACCGGAATAGCTTACCGCGTCCTCCCCATCAGATCGGAAACGGGTGTGGCCATTGATGAAATGTATGATAACATGATGAACAAATTCCGTTACGGTAATGTAGCTGACCCGAATATCTACATCGATGAGAATTCCATGCGCATGTGTCGCACCCACCGTCTGATGTTCTGCGAACTGGTAAGAGCACTGATAGAGACAGGTGACTCCGTTCGCGCCAAAAAAGCGTTGGACTATTGCGAAGAGGTTCTTCCCGAAACTTCCGTACCCTATGATTATTCGGCTGTGTTCCTCGCCGAGTTCTACTATCGGTTGGGCGAGCCGGAACAGGGCGACCGAATCAGCGAAATTGTGGCCAACTCGTGTATGGAATATTTGGATTGGTTCCTTGGCCTGTCGCCTGAAAAACGCTCGGCAGCGACGAGCTCCATAGGACGCAAGTTTGCCGAATTTAGACACGTGCTCGGTACGCTGCAAGTGAACCGCAGGTCGGATATGTTTGAAAAATACCGTCCCGCGTATGAGGAGTACAACAAAAAGATAGGGGTGTAAAACAAACACGATACAATTCACAAGCAACGGTTGTGTTTGCACGAATGCCGAAAATCATAAGGTTGTTTCGTCGGAACTGCACGTGGCGGCGGGACACGAAGGAGAAGGTGATCTATCTCACGTTCGACGACGGCCCCGTCCCCGAAACGACCCCCTTCCTCTTAGATTTGTTGGACTGCTACAACTGGAAAGCCACATTCTTCTGCGTAGGAGAGAACGTGCAGAAATATCCGGAACTCTACCGGGAGATACTCAACAGAGGGCATCGGACAGGTAATCACACGTTCAACCACCTGAAAGGGTCACGTTGCGACACGGAAGAATACGTAGAAAACGTGCAAAAGGCCGCCGGCTATATCGAAAGCAAACTGTTTCGCCCGCCATACGGACGGCTGACTTCAAAACAAGGGAAACGGCTTGGCGAAGATTACGAAATCATCATGTGGGATGTGCTTACGAAAGACTATAACAAGTGGTTCACCCCCGACCACATCATGGGCAAGATACGAAGACTTTCACGCAGAGGCTCCATCGTTGTGTTTCACGACTCCGTAAGGGCGCGTAACAACGTGCTGTCCACCCTACCCCAAGCCATCGAGTTTTGGAATGCACAAGGTTTCCGCCATGGGTTATTATAACGGAAGGAAAGCCTTGTAAGACACCTTCTCGTGCATACTAACGCAGCAAAAACTGCGTACTAACGCAGCAAAAATTCCCAAAGCACGCAAGAAAAGGGTGGAAACGTAGGGAGAAAAGAGATGATGAGGGCCTACAGAAGTCTCACCATCTGAAAAGAAGATAAAGGAATACCCGCCTGCGGAGAATACAAATATACGATTAACCAACAGCTCATTGTCATGAACTTCTTCAAACTGTACAAACCGAGGACATACAACTATCGCTACATCTATTACGATCCGAAGAAGGAAGCCCAGAAAGAGCGCGAAGAGAAATATGGTTCAAAATCCGGTGACGAGGAGTATAAACCTTCCATCAAGCGAGGCTCGTTCCGTGCCGAATTAGACAGGCGAAACAGAGTCTACCGCGACAACGCCCGCCAGGCAAACATAAGGCTGATCATCATCATCGGGGTGCTGTTGCTTATCGTTTATTTCCTTCTGAAATAAACCTTTGTAAAAACGCGACGCCTTTGCGAAATAATGCTTTATGAGTGACATCATACATTTGCTTCCCGACTCTGTGGCCAACCAGATTGCCGCCGGTGAAGTCATCCAGCGTCCGGCATCTGTTTTGAAGGAGCTCGTGGAGAACTCAATCGACGCGGGGGCTACCCACATACAAATATTGATAAAAGACGCCGGACGCACCTTAATTCAGGTTGTGGACAACGGGAAGGGCATGAGCACCACCGACGCCCGTATGGCCTTTGAGCGCCATGCCACGTCCAAAATATCCGATGCTTCCGACCTCTTTTCCCTACACACCATGGGGTTCCGTGGTGAAGCCTTGGCTTCCATTGCGGCGGTGGCACAGGTGGAAATGCGCACACGTCGCCCCGACGACGAGCTGGGCACATGCATCGAGATAGCCGGGTCACGGGTGATCGCGCAAGAAAGCATACAGTGTCAGGCGGGCACCTGCTTCAAGGTGAAAAATCTGTTTTTCAATGTGCCGGCCCGACGGCGTTTCCTCAAATCGGACAACGTTGAGCGGAATCACCTGCTTAACGAGTTCTATCGTGTTGCCTTGGCTCATCCGCACATAGCCTTTACGTTCATCGACGGCACGGAGGAGGTGTTTCGACTCGACCCCTCCAACATCAGGCTCCGCGTGGAGAGTGTCTTCGGCAAAACGTCTCGCAAGCGTGGAGAGCAACAACTGCTGTCCGTGGAGGTGGACACCCAACTGGCACGCATATACGGCTATATCGCCAAGCCGGAACATGCTCAAAAATCAGCAAATCAATACTTTTTTGCCAACGGTCGCTACATGCGCCATCCCTATTTTCACAAGGCCGTCATGACAGCATACGACAAGCTGCTGCCTTCCGGCATGTCTCCCGGCTACTTCATCTATTTCGAGGTCTCGCCTGACACGATCGATATTAACATACACCCCACCAAAACGGAAATCAAATTTGAAAACGAACAAGCCCTTTGGTCCATTCTCTCGGCAGCCGTCAAAGAGACCTTGGGTAAATTCAATGTAGTACCCTCCATCGATTTCGACACCGATGGTGCTCCTGACATCCCGGTCATTTCCTCTGCCACAAACATACACGCGCCCCACGTTTCGTTCAATCCCCGGTACAATCCTTTTAAGTCATCTGCGCCACAGACCTACTCCCGTCCCACCCTGGCACAAGATTGGCAAAAGCTTTACGAAGGATTTGAACAGTCGCGCACTGAGGATGTCCCGCCGCAAAATGTCGACGGCCTCTCTGTCACTTATGAGACGGACACACAGGAAAGTACGCTCGATTTTTCCACGTCGGAAGGAGACGGACTGCCGGAAACAACGGGCGTGCAAAACCTGCAACTGAAACGCCGGTATATCTTGACCGGCATCAAGTCGGGACTGCTGCTCATCGACCAGCAACGGGCTCATACACGCATTTTGTATGACGACTATTTGAAGCAGTTGGAGCAACAGAAGCAGGTCGCCATGCAGCAACTGCTTTTCCCCGAACTGCTTGACTTGTCGCTCGACGAAGCCTCCACGCTCGAACAGCTCAGCCCGGAGTTGTGCCGAGCCGGTTTTGACATCATCCGTCAGGACGAGCGTCACTGTCTTGTCAGGGGCATACCTTCGCAGATACAGGCCGGTAAGATTCCCGGCTTGCTGCGTCAAGTCTTGGCCGATGCGGGCGAAGCGGCCGACCGCCCCACGCGTCACATACACGAAACTATCGCCGAGGCACTTGCGGCAACCGCCTGCATCGAATATGGTCAAAGCCTCACAGACCGGGAAATGGGCGACATCATCGACCGCCTTTTCGCTTCGACCAACCCCAACTACAGCCCGGAGGGAAAAAAAATATTCGCCGTCATCGCTTACGATGATTTGGAGAAGTTGTTCTGACACCCATAAAAAATACCGGGTGAGGGGTGATAGGGATGTATGAAAAAAGCGGAATTTCTTCCCCCTCGAAAGCACTTTTACGGCCTTAACAAGGCCTTGTTTCTCACCCTTCTCTTGCGTACTTACGCAGTTTTCGACGCGTTAGTACGCAGCAATTTCTTTTTTATACCCGAAGGATACAAATTTTACTACAATCGGCGCGATGTTACTCAACGGAGTTTTGCGAAGGTTACGAAATGCTTTACCTTTGTCGAGATGACAAGGAAACGGAGAGACGACGATGGAAACGACACGACAGCAAAAGATAGCACGATTGTTGCAAAAAGAATTGGGCGACTTTTTTTTGAAATATGCCCGGAGGATACCCGGCACGCTTATCACAGTAAGCCATGTGCGCATCAGTCCCGACTTGAGCGTGGCGCACACACACCTCAGCATCTTTCCCACGAGCCGTGCCGGGGAGGTGCTGCAAAAGATTCAGGATGAGAAGAAATCGGTGCGCTTCGACCTTGCCGGCCGGGTGCGTCATCAGTTGCGCATCATCCCCGAACTTCATTTTCATCTTGACGATTCGCTTGACTATGTGGAAAATATTGACAGACTGCTCCGGCAAGGGAAGATGACAGATGACGACCGACTCCCGGAGAAGGGCGACTGACCGACCCACAGCCATGTCAAACGAAATTTGCAGATGTGGGAGGGAAAGCCGATGAAGCGGAGGTCGATGTCAGAACGAGTGTATGGGATGCGCTTTTCGCTGTGGGTAGCTTGGCGTTATCTCTTTTCGGAAAAATCGCATCACGCAGTCAATGTCATTTCAGGCATTTCGTCGGCAGGCATCGCTGTAGGAGCCATGGCCTTGGTGTGTATCATGTCGGTGTTCAACGGAATAGAGGCCTTGGTGAGCGAGATGTTTTCCTCGTTTGACCCCGACCTGAAAATCACGGTAGTCGAAGGGAAGACGTTTCGCCTCGATGCTGCTGATTTTTCCGCCGTTCGAGCTCTCCCACAAGTGGAAGTTTTTACCGAGGTGGTGGAAGAAAACGCCCTGCTCAGTTTTCGCGACAAGCACATTCCTGCCACGGTCAAGGGTGTCGACGAGCAGGCTTTTCGTGTCATGACCCGCATCGACAGCATCCTCCTCGATGGTGAATTTATCCTTTTCGACGGCGGTTTCGATCGCATCGTACCCGGTGTAGGGGTGGCCGCCACGTTAGGGTTGGGGGCACATTTCATCGACCCGGTTTACCTCTATGCGCCCAAGCGCACCACACGGGTCAACATGCTTCGTCCCGAAACAAGTTTCAACCGTGTGCCCACATTCGTCTCCGGCATTTTCGCCGTGCAGCAACAGCCATACGACGACAGTTATGTGCTTGTGTCGCTCAGACGCGCCCGAGAATTGTTTGAATACGACGAAAATACCGTCTCAGCCATTGAGTTAAAACTTGCCCCGGGAGTGGAAACAGACCGGGTCAAACAAACTGTCAGCCGGATTTTGGGCAGCGACTTTGCGGTGAAAGACCGTTACGAGCAACAAGAAAGCTTTTACAAGATAATGAAGGTGGAAAAGTGGGTGACCTATCTTTTTCTTAGTCTCATTCTGTTGATTGCCAGCTTTAATATATTAGGTTCCTTATCAATGCTTGTCATCGAGAAGCAGGTCGACATTACCACCCTTCGCAACTTGGGTGCCGAGCAACCGCTTGTCAAACGGATTTTCTTGTTCGAGGGCTGGCTCATCTCTATAGTGGGAGCTGTGGCGGGCATTGTCTTGGGTGCGGTGATTTGCTTACTCCAACAGCATTTCGGCCTCTTGCGCATGGGCGACAACTACCTCGCCGAGGCCTATCCTGTGGTGACGCACCCCGGCGACGTGCTACTGGTGCTCCTCACGGTAGCGGCTATGGGCTTCGTGGCGGCCTATTGGCCTGTGCGATATATCAAGACTGAAAAAACATGACGAGCAAGACGATATAAAAAAATAATCCAATGGCTGCATCCGAGAAACTATTGCCCCTGCTGTTGTTCGCCTTTGCGGCTCTTTCTTGCAAAGAACAAGTCACCGTTCCCTACGTTTACGAGTCGAATCCCAATTACTCTTACATGGGGATTGTCTACTACGGGAAGTACTACAGCGGCAACGACAACCACGTGTTTTCCTTAGTTTTTTATTCTGACGGCATGGTAAACGACGACAGCACCTATGTAGAGCCCCCGGGACAGGAACTGTATATCGAAGACCTTTTCGTGCCGGAAGAAAATTTCGAATATCTACAATTGGAGGAGCAAGACACTCTGCTCACCGAAAGGCTGGCACTCTCTCTGCTGCAGGGCACCTACAACGCGTCGGGCACTTCCTCGTCAGACACGTTTGGCGACAGCTTTACCTTTTCGCCGGGCGAATACGTCAAAATCGACAGTATCACCTACATCCTCGGAGCGCGCATTACGTACTACGAAGAAGACGACACCTACTCCAAACGCGTGTTGATTACAGGCGGACATTTCACCATCAGCGAGTCGGGAATCGATTTCAACTTGCTGACCGAAGATGGCGATACATTAGGTGGAATCTACACAGCTTCCTCCACTTTGCGCAACGTGTCGCTCAAATACCGTCACTCCAAAGAAGCGACCACCCGAGGCCGCACCGCCCGGTAACAGACTTTGTTATTTTTGTACGAAAAGACGGTGGAAGCCCGACGGACAACCACCCTGCGCCCGTCACATGATGTATTGCGCGCTGATGGATTTATGGTCTTGCACGCGAGAGATGGTGTCAGCAAACATGTCGGCAATGGAAAGCACCTTCACTTTCGGGCAACGTGCCGTGTCGAAGGGAATGGAATCGGTAAAGATAAGCTCACACAAAGATGACGACATGACATTCTCGACGGCACGACCCGACATAATGCCGTGTGACACGATGGCGCGAACACTGTTCGCACCCTGTTCCATCATCATGTCGGCAGCCTTGCAGAGCGTGCCCGCAGTGTCTACCATGTCGTCCACGATAATCACATTTTTCCCCTTCACCTCACCTATCACACGCATGTCGTCCACCACGTTGGCCACCTTGCGCGTCTTGTGACACAACACCATGGGCACCCCCAAATGTTTCGAATACGACCCCGCACGTTTTGACCCGCCCACGTCGGGAGAAGCAATCACAAGCTCTTCCAATTGGAGCGACTTGATGTAGGGAGCAAAAATGGTTGACCCATACAGATGGTCCACCGGCACGTTGAAAAAACCCTGAATCTGGTCGGCGTGCAAATCCATGGTGATGATGCGATCCACACCAGCCGCACTCAACATGTCGGCAATGAGCTTCGCACCGATAGACACGCGGGGCTTGTCCTTGCGGTCTTGACGAGCCCAACCAAAATAGGGAATGACCGCATACACCTTGTAAGCCGAGGCACGCTTGGCAGCATCAATCATCAGAAGCAACTCCATCAGATTGTCCGAATTGGGAAAAGTGGATTGCACCAAATAAACAATCTGCCCCCTGATAGACTCTTCGTACGAAACGCTGAACTCTCCGTCGGAAAAATACTCGATGCTCATATCACCCAACGGGCAGCTTAAACTCTCACAGATTTTTTCCGCCAAATAACGACTTTTACTGCCGGAGAATATTTTGAATGGCTTGTTTGAAACGGACGACATGGTTGCGGCTTTTGTCGGTGGATTTTTTTGCAAATATAAAGCATAATGGTTAAACGTGCCAATCCCGAACCAATCGGAAAGAAAAAGTTCGCCGGATATATCCCTTACCGATTCATTAAATAATTCATTTCCAAAACCATCTATAAAAACAATCCCTGTGATTTTTTACAAGGCGACGCACGCGGGCAAAACGCCGGATGACGGCCTTATCCCACGCGGTGACACCATGGCGATCGAAGACGTTTCGCCGTAAACCGCTATCTTTGCAAGCACGTTATCATCTGGCATGCAGAATGGAAACTCAACCCAAAATTTCGATCGTTGCCGCCGTGGCGCGCAACCGTGCCATAGGCCGCGACAACCGGCTTTTGTGGCACTTGCCGGCCGACATGAAATATTTCAAACAACTCACCATGGGGCATCCTGTGCTCATGGGCAGGCGTACGTTTGAGAGCCTGCCCGCCGGCCCCTTGCCCGGTCGCACGAACATCGTGTTGCGCTCGCCCGGAGCCCCCCCACTGCCCGAAGGCTGCTTGGAGGCATCGTCGCTCCGGGAGGCACTGTCAAAGGGGATGCCTGCAAGCGAAGTGTTTGTCATCGGGGGAGGAGAAGTCTACCGACAATGTCTTCCGTTGGCCTCCACGCTCTATATCACATGGGTTCATGCCGACTTTCATGCCGACACTTTTTTCCCTCCCCTTGACCCCGAGACGTGGAATGAAGTCAAGCGAACCGACTGCAAAGCCGACGAAAAACATCCTTATGATTATTCGTTTTCAGTTTATCGTCGCCGATAGGCAATCTCCCGTTTCTCCCGTCATCGTCAACGAGTAAGGCGAGGATTTTTCCTGCGTGTGGTGATGTTGTCCTGTGTCATAAAAGAGGGAATGGTGTCTTTGCGGACTTCATTCGCGCAACAGGCAAAAAGAAAGCCTCACCACTTGCGCGCTACCTGTCGACGCGGTGGTGAGGCTCTGTGAGAGGTTCCTGGCGGAATCGAACCGCCGTAAACGGTTTTGCAGACCGCTACCTAGCCACTCGGTCAAGGAACCTTGATCTGCCTTTCGGTCGGCAAAGGTAACACAATTTTGATTCCCTACAAACGCAATGGTGAAAAAAGCAGGGGAGGAACAATTTGTTTTTGCCAATGAAATAAAAATACGTACCTTTGCAGCCACGAATTCAGGAACCCGCAATTATTAACAAAAAGAACGAACGACAGGTATGTTAAACCATTATGAAACCGTTTTCATTTTAACTCCCGTTTTGTCTGACGTACAGATGAAGGAAGCGGTAGAAAAGTTCAAAGCCGTTCTAACCGGCAATGGGGGGACGATTACCAACGAAGAGAATTGGGGGCTGCGCAAGCTGGCTTACCCCATTGAAAAGAAGTCGACAGGCTTCTATGTGTTGCTCCAGTTCGACGCCGAACCGTCGGTCATCAAGCTGCTCGAAACACAGTACCGACGTGACGAACGCGTGCTGCGCTTTTTGACTTTCCGTTTGGATAAGTATGCCTACGAATACGCCGAAAAAAGAAAAGGACTCAAATCGAAAGAACAAAAGGAGGATTAAGAGATGGCAAACAATAGCAGTGAAATCAGATATTTGACACCTCCGACGGTTAATGTCAAAAGGAAAAAATACTGTCGCTTCAAGAAAAGCGGCATCAAGTATGTGGATTACAAAGATCCTGAGTTTCTGAAGAAGTTTTTGAACGAACAAGGGAAAATTCTTCCCCGTCGCCTCACCGGCACGTCGTTGAAATTCCAGCGACGCGTGGCTCAGGCTGTGAAAAGAGCGCGCCATTTGGCACTACTTCCTTACGTGACTGATTTGATGAAATAATTTTAACGAAGAGGAAACAATATGGAGATTATATTGCTGGAAGATGTGGCCAATTTGGGTTACAAAGACGATATAGTGACCGTGAAAGACGGTTATGGCCGCAACTATTTGTTGCCCCAACGTAAAGCGGTGCTCGCTACCTCCTCGGCAAAGAAGCAGCTGGCCGAAAATCTGCGTCAACGCGCCCACAAGCTGGAACGCATCAAGAACGAAAGCCTCGAGATGGCCGAGAGACTGAAAGACGTGAAGTTGACCGTCGGTGCCAAAACCAGTTCGACGGGCAAAATCTTTGGCTCCGTAGGACCTATCCAATTGGCGGATGCTTTTGAAAAAGCCGGTTATGTGGTTGACCGTAAGGTAATCATACTCAAAGAACCGGTAAAGGAAGTGGGCTCGTATGTGGCCACCCTCAAACTCCACAAGGAGGTGACCGTGGAAGTGGCTTTCGAAGTGATAAGCGAGTGAGAAGCTCGCCGTTTGAGTCACGGATGTTATATTGACGGCTTGTGCACGTTTCGCACAAGCCGTTTTTTTGCGCGTCTGCCGGTAGCCACCTGTGCGTGCCGTGCATTTTCTGTCTGCATCACGAAAGAAGAAAATCTTTTTTAATCAGGAAGATGAATCTCCTTTATAGCATCCAAAAGAGCACAAACAGTTATTAAAAAGCGAAAATATTCAAAGAGAACTCATTTTATATGGGTAAAAACACACGAAGATTAAAAATATTTTTTATATTTGCGCAGTCTGGCAACGCATCCACTCTAATCATTAACTAAAATAGTTCGCAATGAGAGACTTGTTGACAAAAATGCAGGCTGATTTCGAAGCCTTTTACAGGGACGCGGAAGCTCAGTCGGTAAGAGGTAACAAGGCCGCGGGGGCTCGTGCCCGCAAAGTATCTTTGATACTTGAAAAGGCGTTGAAAGAATTTCGCAAGAAATCATTGGAAGCGGCAAAGTAAGCTGTATTCCCGCGTTCAAGGAAAAGACGTTTCAGGTCATGAAGCGTCTTTTTTTGCCTGAATATCTCGCTGTCACGTTAAGACCTTTGCAATGCCGCGTTGGCTTCTGTCGCCTTTTGTGGCTCTTCGTTTTCCCCTTCTCTTGCGTACTAACGAAAATTTTGCTGCGTACTAATGGAATTTTCTCTGCGTACTAACGCAGAGAAGGGGGCTTTCAAGGCTTTCGTGCGGTAGTTTGAACGGAGTGTGGCAGCTTTTGCAAGAAAAAGCTGTCGGGGCCGTTGTCCGGACGGAAATAAATTCTTACATTTGCGCGCTCTTTTCGCACAAGGCATAATGAAGCAGTGACGCCGGAGAGTAGCGCCTCGCCTTGTCGATGTAATCATAAGTTATTGGCAATGTACGCAATTGTAGAGATTCAGGGTCAACAGTTCAAGGTGGAAGCCGGCAGGAAGGTGTTTGTCCACCGCATGGAGGAAGCCGAAATCGGCTCGCAAGTGGAGTTCGAGAAAGTCATGTTGGTTGACAACGACGGTCAGGTGAAGATAGGAGTGCCGGTTGTCGAAGATGCCAAGGTGGTGTGCGAAGTGCTTGCCCACGTAAGGGGAGACAAAGTGCTCGTGTTCCACAAGAAGCGTCGCAAAGGTTACCGTAAATTGAACGGTCACCGTCAGAACTTCACTCAGGTATTGGTAAAAGAAATTGTAGCTTAACCGGTAAAACAATTAGAAAAAGATGGCACATAAGAAAGGTGTAGGTAGCTCGAAGAACGGTCGCGAGTCAGAAAGCAAGCGACTGGGAGTGAAGATATTTGGCGGCCAGTTTGCTAAAGCGGGCAACATTATCGTGCGTCAGCGTGGTACGGTGCACCATCCGGGTGAAAACATTGGGATGGGGCGTGACCATACCCTGTTTGCATTGGTCGACGGCATTGTGGTGTTCAAAAAGAAGAGGGGAAACCGCTCTTACGTTTCCGTCAGCCCCATTGAAGCGAATTGAGCTCGAAAGGCGAACAACTCAGTAGCGAGAAATACGGATCTCCTGTCGTTTTACCGAGGTAAAATAGCGGGAGATTTTTTTGTTTTTACACGACATTAAATTTCACTCACATGCTTACGCTGAAATATATTACAGAGCATACCGATGAAGTGATAAGACGTTTGGCAAAAAAGCATTTCGACGGTGCAGCCCTTGTCGAGCAGGTCGTAGCGTTGGATCGTGCGCGCAGGTCGACTCAGGCATTGGCCGATGCCAAGTCGGCAGAGATGAATGCGCTTTCGAAGGAGATAGGCCAACTCTTTCAACAAGGGAAGCAAGTTGATGCCAACCGCGCCAAGTCTCGTACCGCGGCACTGAAAGAGGAAATCAAGTCGATGGGCGAGCGTATGCGTCAGACGGAGCAGTCGCTTCATGAGCTCATGCTGCTTTTGCCCAATCTGCCTCACGAGAGTGTGCCGGAAGGCCTTCGTGCCGAGGACAACGTGGTGGAGAAAACGGGCGGCAAAATGCCTTCCCTTCCCGAAGGAGCGTTGCCCCATTGGGAACTGGCTAAAAAATACGATTTGATCGACTTTGAGACAGGGGTCAAGATAACAGGGGCGGGCTTTCCCGTTTACAAGGGGAAGGGAGCCCGTTTGCAGCGTGCTTTGATCAACTTTTTCCTCGATAGTGCATGCCGAGCAGGATATATTGAAGTGCAGCCGCCTTATGTGGTGAATGCGCTTTCGGGGCAAGGCACCGGCCAGTTGCCGGACAAAGAAGGGCAGATGTATCGTTGTGACGACGACCTTTACCTCATCCCCACTGCCGAGGTGCCGGTGACCAACATTTACCGCGACGTGATTCTTGATGAAGCCGCACTTCCCATCAAAAATGTGGCTTATTCTGCCTGCTTCCGTCGCGAGGCCGGTTCTTACGGGAAAGAGGTGCGCGGGCTCAACCGACTTCATCAGTTTGACAAGGTAGAGATTGTCCGTATCGACAAGCCGGAACATTCTTATCGCTCGTTGCAGGAGATGGTGGACTATGTGCAGAGTCTGCTGGACAGCTTGGAGCTGCCGTGGCGAATCCTTCGCTTGTGTGGAGGTGACATGAGTTTTACCTCGGCACTTACTTTTGATTTCGAGGTGTATTCTTCCGCTCAGGAGCGTTGGCTTGAAGTCAGCTCCGTGTCTAATTTTGAGTCTTATCAAGCCAACCGTCTGAAATGTCGCTATCGTGGTGCTGATAAGAAACCACGATTGTGTCATACGCTGAACGGCAGTGCTCTGGCGCTGCCTCGTATTGTGGCGGCCCTGCTCGAAAACAACCAGACGGGCGAGGGTATCCGTATTCCTCAGGTGCTTATTCCCTACACGGGGTTCAGCCTCATCTGTTGAGTCGAGACTCGTTTTCGGGCGCAAGCCACGCCGGAGGGTGGCCGTGTGTGACGGGGAATAATTCATGGAGAGGTACAGGAACTACAATACGGTATTAAAAAACGAATTCGGCGGCCGCATCCAAAAGATTTCCATCAATGCCGGATTCACTTGCCCCAACCGTGACGGGAGTAAGGGAGTGGGAGGCTGCACGTATTGCAACAACCGGACTTTCATTCCCGACTATTGCCGTCCGCTCAAGCGCGTGCGGCAACAAGTGGAGGAGGGCATCGATTTCTTCAAATACAAATACCGCGACCAGCGTTATTTGGCCTATTTCCAGGCTTATACCAACACGTACGCATCCCTTGACACCCTCATTGGCCTGTATGAGGAAGCCTTGGCTCATCCTTTGGTGGTGGGTTTGGTAGTGGCTACGCGTCCCGACTGCGTGAGCGACAAGCTGTTAGACTATTTTTCTGCACTCTCTGCCCGCCGCTACGTCATGGTGGAGTATGGGGTTGAGACGACTTCCGACGAGACTTTGCGTTTTATCCGTCGCGGGCACGACTATGCCTGCAGCGTGGATGCCATCACCCGCACGGCCGTGCGGGGTGTGCGCGTCGGAGCGCATCTGATTCTCGGACTTCCGAACGAGAGTCGCGCCACGATGCTCGCCCATGCCGACTCGTTGTCGCGCTTGCCGATCGAAGCGTTGAAACTCCATCAGCTTCAGTTGGTCAAGGGCACGGTCATGGCTCGCCAACACACCGAACATCCGGAGTGGTTCCGCCTTTACCAAGTGGATGAATACATTGATTTGGCCATCGATTTTATCGAGCGGTTGCGCCCCGACATTGGGGTGGAACGTTTCATCTCCCAGTCGCCCGCCGAGTGGCTCATCGCTCCGGACTGGAAGCTGAAGAACTACGAATTTCTCGAAAAGCTGAAAAAGCGTCTCGAAGCCCGCGACACCCGGCAGGGTCGTTTTTTCTCTCCATCCCTGTCATCTACCTTGCTTTGAGCTGATACAAAGGCTCGAAAAATGCCGTTTTTCGAGTTCCCGTGCCTTTACTATTTCCCCTTCCGCTGCGTGCTTTGGAAAATTTTGCTGCGTTAGTACGCAAGAGCAGGGGGAAACGCAACCCGAAAAGATGCGTGCAAAAGAAAAGCTGACTTTCTCCTTCTTTCGACAGAACACCCTCAGAATAAACAGGATAAAGGGGAAACTTTTTTTGAATTTTGAGACAAGAAAAGTAAAATTATTTTTGTTTGTACTTTGAAATATTAAGAACTTACTTATCTTTGTGGCGTGTTTGGGCGTTTAACGTCTATAACGCAAGACATATCATAGCTCAATCGCTGTCTGAATCACCACCTCGACTTGGATAGAGCTGGAGAATATACATTGGGATTCGTGCCTTTTGGCGCGGACCACCCCATAGTATATTCGGGCTTGTGGTGAGCCAAGACAGCGTATGGCGAGGGTCTGCGCTTTTTCTTTTTGGTTAAATATGAAATTATGTTTAACATTAAATATTTATAAATTATGGGATGGTTTATAGTAATTATTGTAGTAGTCATTGTCGTAGGCGCATTTATGCAGGTAAACGGGGAACAAAAGAAAACGGAAAGCCGAGG
>CAYPFZ010000010.1:23010-27026 GCA_964410225.1 uncultured Paludibacter sp. | reverse complement strand
GTCGTCTACCACCAATATTTTGGCTTTGGTTTTCTGCATGGATTTTCGGCGTTTTCGCAGCGGTCAGACAAATTTACAACAGGAGTCTCGTTCTATGGGGATGATGATGGCAACCTACATAAAAGGTGTGTTTATCAATCCTAAACCCTACAGCCGACAATCCGGATGTTGCAAGACGGGTCAATCAATTTCAAACTCCAGCTCGTTGCGCAATTTCGTCAAAGCCTGATTTTTAGCAGCCATGAGTTTAAATCTTTCTTCCGGAGACAGGGCGTTGTCCGTATCATCCGCTTCGTTCATTTTCAGCTTTACGTCCACTTTTGAGTTTCCAAGACGCGAACGCAGAAATGACAACATGTCCTGTTTGCAATTGTTCAGCTCGTGCTCCTGCATGGAGTTGGATATGAGCAACTCGAACGTGGGCGTATTGTCGACGCGCAGCGGTACGTTGGCATTGACATAACTGATCAGTCGCTTCTCATCCGGCTGTATCCGGGAGGCATATTCACGCCAGGCTTTGAGTAATTCCTCGTCGCTGAAATCGTTGTCTGCCACTTCCTTTGCTGGTACTTGCTCTGCGGGCGCTTGTGGAGTGACGGGTGCCGTAATGGAAATGCTGACCGGGCGATGCGAAACGGGGTGGGGTTTTGGTTTGTCGTCGTCCGTCGGGGGAGCGGATTGCTGTGTGGCTTCCGGCTTTGGAGCTTGCGCGGGCAATGGCGGTTGCGCCTCCCGAGATGGAACGGCAGGCGGAACGGCTATCGGTTGGAGGGGACGGGGGATTGGGTCAGCAGATGACGTTTTTTTTTTATCGCTGAGCTGGCACAGGCGTATCAGTGTCAATTCGATCAACAGGCGCTTGTTGCGGCTGAGGCGGTAGCTGAGGTCACAGTCATTGGTCAGTTTCAGTGCTTGAAACAAGAAATCGGCGGGGCAATTCTCCGCCTGTTGCCTGTAGCGTTCGCGGAGGTCTTCTCCCACTTCAAGCAACACGACAGTCTGAGGGTCTTTACATACCAACACGTCACGAAAGTGGGCAGACAGCCCGCTGATGAAATGTTGGGCATCAAATCCTTTGTTGAGTATTTCATTAAAAACAAGGAGTGCCCGGCTCACATCATTGCTCAAAAATGCTTCCACCAATTGAAAATAGTACTCATAATCCAACACGTTCAAGTTGCTTATCACGTCTTGGTAGGTAATGCGATTACCGCTGAAACTGACCAATTGGTCGAAGATGGACAATGCATCGCGCATGCCGCCGTCGCTTTTTTGCGCGATGATGTTCAACGCACCTTCATCGGCCGTCACGCCCTCCTGTTGCGCGACATATTTCAGATATTCTACCGTGTCTTTGATGGTGATACGGTTGAAATCATACGTTTGCGTACGCGAAAGAATCGTGGGGATAATCTTGTGCTTTTCTGTTGTGGCCAAAATGAAAATGGCGTGCGCCGGCGGTTCTTCCAAGGTCTTCAAAAAAGCGTTGAATGCTCCCGTGGACAACATGTGAACCTCGTCGATGATGTACACGCTGTAGCGGCCCACCTGTGGCGGGATGCGCACCTGGTCTATCAGACTGCGTATGTCGTCAACCCCGTTGTTGGAAGCAGCATCCAGCTCGTGGATGTTGTATGAACGTTGTTCGTTGAAGGCCACGCACGAAGCGCACGCATTGCATGCCTCATGGTCCGCTGTCAGGTGTTGACAATTGATAGTCTTGGCAAAAATGCGGGCGCAAGTGGTCTTGCCCACTCCGCGAGGTCCGCAGAAAAGATAGGCGTGAGCCAGATGCTTGCTCTTAATGGCATTTTTCAAGGTGGCAGTCAACACAGATTGTCCTACCACCGAATCGAACGTAGCCGGACGGTATTTCCGGGCGGATACGATGAAATTGTCCATACAATTCTCCTTAGAACATCACCGCAAATATACGCAAAGGCAAGCGCAAAAACAACACGCACGGCGACGCAACAACGTTCCACGCAAGGCAAGTGAAGAAAACGGGGAAACAAAAAGGGAGGCGCTGCGAAGGTTACCCGCAAAAAGACAAACTACCGCATTTTCCTTCGCGTAAAGCCTTTCAACTGAGGCTTCTGCTGCGTTAGTACGCAGCAAAAATTGCGTACTAACCCGGCAAAATTTTCCTAAGCACGCAAGAGAAGGGGAAAACGAAGGCAAGAAGAGGGGGACGACGGTCGGCAAGGAGACTTCAAGAAGCGGACGGACGGCTTCATCTCTGTCAAGACAAGCCCGAACGGATTCAAGCTTTCAGCCGCTGCCGTATTTCCATCACGTCGGTTCGAAAGTGCTTGTCTGTATCCATCAAGTCGTTGACGAGTTTATAGGCGTGCAACACGGTGGCGCGGTCACGCTTTCCGATGACTCTCCCTATGACGGCCGGCGAATCACCGGTAAGCTCCTTGGAAAGATACATGGCTATCTGGCGGGCCTGTACCACTTCGCGTTTGCGGCTCTTGGTGGAAATGGCTTCGACCGACAAATCAAAATAGTCACACACCACGTCACGTATCTTCTCCACGGTGTAGACTTTCGGTTTGACGCTGACTATCCGATTGATCACCTTTCGGGTCAGTTCCATGTCAAGAGGCGTATTGATGAGGGTGGAATGTGCCATCAGGGAGGCAAGCACCCCCTCCAAATCGCGAATGCTGTCGACCACGTGTTCCGCGATAAAATCAACCACCTCGGGTGGCACCTCCAGCCCGTCCCGGTATATTTTACTCTCTAAAATGGCTTTGCGCATGTCAAAATCCGGCTTTTCTATCTCGGCGGAAAGTCCCCATTTGAAGCGGGTCAGCAACCGGTCTTCTAAGTCTGACATGAGAACGGGCGAGCGGTCGGAGGTCAATACCAACTGCTTTCCCGACTGGTGAAGGTGATTGAATATGTGGAAAAAGGTGTTTTGAGTCCCCGACTTCCCGACAAACTCCTGTATGTCGTCCACAATCAACAAGTCGATCGTCTGGTAGAAATTCAAAAAGTCGTTTGCCGTGTTGCTACGAACCGCATCGGTATATTGCGTTTGAAACGTGTTGGCCGGCACATACAATACCCTTTTTTCCGGGTGAATCTGCTTTGCCAGCACGCCGATTGCGTTTGCCAAATGGGTTTTTCCCACGCCCGATTGACCGTATACGAACAGGGGGTTGAATATCGTCTTTCCCGGCTCTTTGGCAATGCTCATTCCTGCCGTTCGGGCCAACTTGTTGCCGGCACCTTCTATCAGGTTGCCGAACGTGTAAAAATGGTTCAGTCGCGGGTCAATATCCGGGAGGCGGTTTTTGGCGTAAGCCCCGATATAGCTCCCCGTTTTGACGCGCGAATTTTCCGCCGCACTCGGCAAAGGAATTTTCTTGTCGTTGCTTTTGTCTACCAGTACTCTGTATTCCAAACGCGTCCCTTCGCCGGCCACCCTGTAGAGCGTCTTGCCCAACAAGTCGATATACTTCTCCTCGATATACTCCACGAAAAAAGGACTGGGTACTTGCAGCACAAAGATGTTGTCCTCGTATTTCAGCGGAACAATGGGAGCAAACCACGTGTCGAATGCAGTTCCCGGGATGTTATCCTTGATAACTTCCAAGCAGCTTTTCCACAATTTCACATGCGTTTGTTCCATACCTCGTTTTCGGACAACGATTTTTTGAGGACAATTTTTGCTGAATTTTTACTGCATGACAGAGCATCGAAAACCTCGTCTGTCGCACGGCAAAGTTCCGTAAGTTTTTCAAACTACGCAAACCTTTTTGAGGCTGTGGGAAAATGGCACCTGTATCTTACTTATTAGAAATAAATTACAATATATAATTATATATCAGCTAATTAAATTTGATCCCCATATTGATTTTATTGAAAATGAACACTTCAAACAGATGTTGGAAAAGGGGCGGCGGAAACATCCGTTTTTTGTAAAAAATGCGGTTGAACCAAGACTTCCACATCGTTTTGAGTGCCGAGTGATTTTTTTGTATTTTAGAAACAGTCTATTTATT
>CAYPFZ010000010.1:9594-22910 GCA_964410225.1 uncultured Paludibacter sp. | reverse complement strand
GAGTCGGATCGGCTTCAACGCAAGCGAAAAAAAGCAGGCGTCCCTACCCTTTCGCGGTGTGTGACGCCTGCTCCGAACGCGTTCTTTCGCCTTGTTCCTCTTATTACAATTCCCTTTTGAAGTATTTTGAATAGGTATACGTCCACTGGGTATTGGAGTCGGGTATGCGCTCAATGACGAGGGTGTCGGTTTGCAGATGGTATTTGTGCGCATTCTCAACGCTTGCGGACAAACTGTAAAGCGTGTCGTTTCTTATTTCGTAGAACACCAATTCGTCGGTTATGGTGAGCCCTCCCCTGCTGTTGATGCGGTATATCTTTATTTTGTTGTCGATGCGCAGGTCAATGACATTTTCTTGAGTTCCGAACATGTAGGAAGTGATTGTCGTGTTGGGCGTACCGTCGAACACGAGTGTATCGAGGGTTCCGTTCGTGGCTTCAAGCGTGCCGTCGGACAACATACGCACGCCGGTAATCGTGTGTGAATAGGCTACCTGCCACGTGCCCACTATCGTCAAATCGATCGTTTCGTTAGTCGCGCTGGGGTCTTCCGAGTTGCAGGCGACAAGCGATGCCACCGAGAAGATGATACCGAGTGCTCTTTTCATACAGCGTTCCATGTCAAAAGAGATGAGGAAGTAACGGGCGTGCGTCACGCCATGGGTGCTTTTGTCGGTATGCTGCCACCGGCGTCAGGGGAGCGTCGCGATGGCGCGCTGCAAACGGGCTATCGTTTCCGCCTTGCCGAGTATGGCCGTGATGTCAAACAAGTGCGGGCCTTTGGCTGCACCGACTATCGACAAGCGGAAGGCATTCATCACCGCACCGAGTTCGTAGGCCTGTTTCTGTATCCACGTTTTGACTACGGTTTCCGTGTTTTCGGCTGAAAAGTCGTCTATGCTTTCCAACACGGACGACAGTTCCTGCATCTGCATCGGAGTGTCTTTTTTCCAGCGTTTTCGTACCGTTTTTTCGTCGTAAGCCAGTGGTGCTTGAAAGAAAAACGAACCTTGTTCCCACAGGTCGGAGATGAAATAGGCTCGTTCTTTGACAAGGGCGACCACTTTGACCACTTTGTCTGCATCGACATCGATGCCCTTATTCGTCAAAACGGGCATGAACAGGGCGGCTGCCTCTTCATCCGATTTCATCTGAAGGTATTTGTGATTAAACCACTTGCCCTTTTCGTAATCGAATCGTGCACCGCTTTTGCTCACTTTTTCTATGTTGAACTGCCTGATGAGTTGCTCCATGTTGAGCAGTTCCTCGTCTGTGCCGGGATTCCAGCCCAACAAAGCAAGGAAATTGACAACCGCATCCGGGAAATAGCCCTTTTCTCGATAACCCGACGATTTTTCCCCCGTTTTGGGGTCTTTCCAGTCAAGCGGGAAGACGGGGAAGCCCAAGCGGTCGCCATCGCGTTTGCTTAGTTTGCCGTTGCCGTCGGGTTTGAGTAGCAGGGGCAAGTGGGCAAATTGAGGCATCCGGCTACCCCAGCCGAGAGCACGGTAAAGAAGCACATGAAGTGGAGCTGAAGGTAGCCACTCTTCTCCTCTTATGACGTGGGTGATACCCATCAGATAGTCATCGACCACATTGGCCAAGTGATAAGTGGGCAGCCCGTCAACCGATTTGAACAGCACTTTGTCATCAAGAATGGACGAATTGATAGTCACCTCACCCCGGATGAGATCGTTTACGACGATGTCTTCACCCGGCTCTATTTTGAAGCGCACCACGTATTGGTCGCCCCTGTCAATCCGTTCCTTCACTTCTTCGGCCGGCAAAGTAAGTGAATTGCACATCTCACCGCGTGTTGTCGCGTCGTATTGGAAATTGGGCACGGCAGCGCGTTTACCCTCCAATTCGGCGGGTGTGTCGAAGGCCGTGTAAGCCAACCCTTCGTGCAGCAACAGGTCTACATACCGGCGGTAAAAGGGCTTCCGTTCGCTCTGACGATAAGGAGCATGAGGACCTCCCACGCCTACCCCTTCGTCAATATTGATACCCAACCACCGGAGCGATTCGATGATGTAGTCTTCTGCGCCGGGCACAAAACGGCTGGAGTCAGTGTCTTCAATGCGGAGCAACATAGTGCCCCCGTGTTGTTTAGCAAAAAGATAATTGTACAAGGCCGTACGCACCCCGCCTATGTGTAACGGACCGGTAGGACTTGGTGCGAAACGCACTCTCACTTGGGTCATAAACGCGAATGATATAAAATGGTTACTTTGGAGTATCCCGTAGCAACAGAACCGACGGACGTGGTCACCGGTGCTCGGGGCGAAGCAGATCGTTTACTGTTTTCACAGGGTTGAACGTACTGACGGGCACTTCTACAAACACCGTGTTCCAATTGCTCATTGCTCCGTTCCAGAGCCCGGGAAGCTCGAGAGCCTTTAGTTCTTTCCCGTTTTTTGATTTGTAGGAAATGAAGCCCGCTTGCTTGTCGACATATTGCAGCAAATCGAACCGCTCGCCCCGGTAGTTCTTTGTGGCGCAAACCAAGTCGACCGGGTTGAAATGTGTGGAACTCATCATAGCCTCCCGATCATGCGGATTGCCAAGGTTGATTTGTGAACTCTCGAGTATCTGCGGGGCGACACTCCGATCGGCGTTTTCTATCATGTAGGGACCTCCTCCCGGTTCGCCCGTGTTTTTTACCATGCCACACACACGTATGGGGCGGTTAAACTTTTCGACAAGGTATTGCCGCAGTTCGGACTTCGACATGGAATGTACGTCGGGATGGAAGTTATTCAAGCCGTTCGCGCAAAAGTCGACCATCGTGCGCAGCCGGGCAATGCCGACCTTAGGATTCCCCAATTCGTGTAAAAAGGCGAAGGTCTGTTGTTGCAGGTCAATCAAAATGCCGGCAAGCAGCTTCTTATAGACAATGGTATCACCTTTCAACGAGTCGGGCATCACATTGTCTATGTTCTTGATAAAAATCACGTCTGCATTGAGGTCGTTAAGGTTTTCAATCAGTGCGCCATGCCCGCCGGGGCGGAAGACCAATTGCCCGTCGTCATCGCGGAAAGGCTCGTTGTCACAGGTCGCCGCAATGGTGTCGGTGGAGGGTTTCTGTTCCGAAAAACTGATATTGTAGCGCACCCCATAACGTTTTTCATATCCGCGAACGAAGGTGGAAACATGTTTGACGAACAGCGAACGGTGTTCTTTCGACACGGTGAAGTGCACATTGACCTGCCCCTGCTTGTTCGTTGCATGGAGGGCGGATTCGACCAAATGTTCTTTTACCGGCGTACGCTTCTCGTTGGAATAAGAGTGAAACAACAGCAGGCCTTTAGGCAGCGAGCCGTAGTTCAGCCCGCGGGCAAGCAGGAGGTTAGCCACAACAGATTTGTATTGCCCGGCGGCCAGCAGTTCATCCACATTTTTTCCCTCGTTGCTCTTGACGGCCTTATCGAGTGCAGGATAAAAGGCAAACTTTTTTATTTCGTCAAAAAACTTCCGCACGGAAGGGTCACCGGGCACGTCGGAATCTCCGTCGAGAAACTCAAACAGACTTTTGAACATGCGGCTGGCTGCCCCCGATGCCGGAACGAATTTCACCACAGACACGTCACCCTTCAGAAAGTTGTCCCATATCCTGTGGTAATTTTGGAGGCTGACAGCATCTATTTGCATGATGCCACTACCCACCTTGGCCGACTCGCTGATCTTGAGATACGGGAAACCTGTGCGAAATGCGCGCAGTTGCTCTTCCACCTGCGAGGCGGTGATGCCCTTGGCCTGCAACACATGCTCGTCTTGCGGCTGCGGCACAAAATAGTGAGTGGATTCTTCCATTTTGTCAAAAATTTGGTGTACAAAGATAGCTATTCCTCCGTACGAAAATACGGTTTCGGACATCGTTTATCCACCGCCCCCATTCCCCTTCTTCTTTCAATGTGTGTTTTATCGTTAACTGCTTAATTTACATCATAATGACCATCACTAAAAATGTTTCGCGATTTTCCTTAGTATCCCCTCTCCGGCGCGTGCTTACGCAGCAGAAGGCATGTTCCTTATCGTTTTTTGCGTCAAATGGGCAAGGCAGCAAGCGCAGTACATGCGTTGCAAAAAAGACCTCGTCTTATGCTGTCGCAACAAAGACAACCCGCCGGACAAATGCCCTTTTGCGGCTCTTGAAGTTTAACCTTTTCTGATGTTTTTGAATCGAAGAACTTGCCTTTTTGCCGCGTTTTTTCCATATCTTTGCCAGGTCAAAAAGAAAAACAAAGAAAGTGGGAGGTGGCGGTATGAATCAAGCGAAAAAGATACTGTATATCTCGCAGGAAATATATCCTTACTTGCCGGAAACGGAAATGTCGAAAATAGGGAGATACCTCCCTCAAGCTGCACAGGAGCAGGGTCGTGAGACGCGTACCTTCATGCCTAAATTCGGGCTGATCAACGAACGGCGCAATCAGCTGCACGAGGTGATCCGTCTGTCAGGGATGAACATGATTATCGACGATACGGATCATCCCATAATCATCAAGGTGGCTTCCATCCAGTCAGCCCGTCTTCAAGTGTATTTCATTGGAAACGAGGATTATTTTCAGCGTCGTTGCATCGCCAAAGACGAGAATGGGGTGGAGTGTCCCGACAATGATGAACGCATCATCTTCTTCGTGCGAGGAGTGCTCGAAACGGTAAAAAAACTGCGGTGGACGCCTGACATCATTCACTGTCAAGGGTGGATGACTGCGCTTGCGCCGCTATATATAAGGAAAGCGTATGCCGACGACCCTTTCTTCAAAAAGGCAAGGGTGGTGTACTCTGTGTTCGACGATGATTTCAAAGTGCCATTTTGTCCGTCGTTTGCAGAGAAAATCTTGGTCGAAGGCGTAGAACTTCAGCACTTGGAAGGCTTGGATGAAAAGCCGGCCGATTTTGTGGAGCTTTCCAAATTAGGCATCACCTATTCCGACGGTGTGGTGCAGGCTCGCCCGGAGGTGAACGAACAGGTGATGAACTTCGCACGAAACAGCGGCAAGAAACTGCTGGAGTTTCCGGGCGACAACTACGCTGCCTATATAGATTTTTACGACAGCCTGATGGAATAGAGGCAGCTGATTTTCTCTCCTTCAGCCACTCTTTTCGCAACAGTTTTGTTCTTGCAGGATTTTTATGAGACTATTCGCGTTTTTCGCCCTGCCGGCGCTTTTGTTGTCGCTGATGTCATGCAACAGCGACGTGACGGACATGGGTCAAAGCATTCGTCCGGAAGGTGACCAAATTACCGTACTGACAGATACGTTTCACCTCTCGACACGAAGCGTGTTCGTCGAAAAGATGTACAATCGTCCCGACTCCCTGTTGCTGGGCACCTTCATTGACAATCGCTACGGTTCCACCTTTGCCGATATTTTGGCGAGGATGGAGGCCGCCTTTGACAGCGTAGGCTTCAGATACCCCGATGGCGCGGTAGCAGACTCCTCGTTTCTGCTGATGACATACCTCAGCTGGTTCGGTGCCGACAACTCGGCCATGTCGGTAAAGGTGTATGAAATGAACAAGGGTAACTATTTGGACTACTATACCTACTATCCGACCAACATCGACGTGAGCGACTATTGTGACCAGACCGTGCTGCTGGGTGACGCTGTGATCTACGCGGGCGACTCGGCGCAATACATCAGGGTAAAGCTGACCGACGATTTCACACAGCGTCTGTTTGAAAACTCACGTGACTTTTCCGACGAAGAAGATTTTTTCGAACGTTTCAACGGATTGTATATCACCACGACCTTGGGCGATGCCACCATGATTTACCTGAACGCCGTCGGCATGACGCTCTATTACCACTACAGCGCACAAGTGGAAGGTTCTGACACGACCTTTGTCAATACCACCAACTACGTAGTCGACGGAGCGGTGGTAAACCGCTTTATGCACCCCGACACGACACTGGTAGGCGACTATCTGGCACAACACGACAGCATCAACTACATAGCTTCGCCGGCCAACATCTATACGCAAGTGAACGTACCGCTACGTCGCATGGTGCAACAGATGAAAGACTCTGTTGGCGACAAGAGACTGATAGTAAACGGTGCCAACATCAGGGTGGAAGTCAAAGACACGGCAAACGTAGTGGAAGGCAGCAGCATCTCCGTGCCGATTCCAAGCTACATGCTGCTGATGAAGAAAGACGAAGTCGATGTTTTCTTCCAAGACAACGGTTTGCCCACAGACAGTGTGGTCTACACCAGCTATTCAAGCACCGACTCGTCTTATACGTTCAACATCGCCGCATACATGACTCGGGAAATACAGAAAGTATCTGACAGCGATGGCAATTTACAAATAGATCAAATGCCCGAACAATTAGAGCTGCTGATGCTGCCCGTGAGAGTCGTCTTGTCAAGCACCACTTCGACCACAACCACCCTCTCGTCTGTTTCGCAACAGGAGCTGATTAACGGCGTCACTATCCGCAGCGGAAGCGACAAAAACCGCCCGATGAAAATCGACTTGGTATATAGCGGATTCTGAAAGCGAACATTCTTCGTACAAACACGTTAAGACTTCCGTAAAACTTCTTTGGAAGACACATTAATTGTGCTTAGATTTGCACCTCCTGCTGCGTGCTTTGGGAATTTTTGCTGCGTAAGCACGCAATTTTCGCTACGTAAGTACGCAGTTTTTGCTGCGTAAGCACGCAATTTTTGCTACGTAAGCACGCAGCAAAAGAGGGCTTGCAAAGGGTGTGGAGCGCGATTCCCCAAGTCGTCGAATTGATATGTATATATGTAAGGAATAAATACTTAGAAAAAAAAATCATGTTATGGAAATAAAAGAAAGACTGTCGGCTTTACGTGAGAGTATGCGCCGACATGCGGTAAATGCGTACATCATCCCCGGTACAGACCCACATGCAAGTGAATACATTGCCGGACATTGGAAGGAACGCCAGTGGATTTCGGGCTTCGACGGCTCGGCAGGCACGGTGGTGGTGACATTGAATGAAGCCGGACTGTGGACCGACTCGCGTTACTTCCTCCAGGCGGAAAAACAGTTGGACGGTAGCGGCATCGAACTGATGAAGCAAGGTATGCCCGACACCCTCGACATCGTACCGTGGCTTCTGTCTGTCTTGAAGGCCGGCGACAAGGTAGGTATCAACCCGAAGATGTTTTCGCTAAATGCCTATGCAGGAATGAAGGCAGAGCTGGCACTCGGCAAAATAGAGTTGGTGTCTGCTGACCTTTTGTCAGGAGTGTGGAACGACAGACCCGACCTGCCCCCTACCCCGCTATTTGTGTATGACGAGAAATATGCCGGTGCCTCCGTACAAACAAAATTGACCCGGCTGCGTGAAGAATTGGAGCGCAACCATGCTGACGTATTCATCATGTCGGCATTAGACGATATTGCGTGGTTGTTCAATATCCGTGGTAAAGATGTAACCTTCAATCCTGTTGTGATAGCCTATGCGCTGGTCGACCGCAACAACGCCACCCTTTTTGTCAATCCCGCCAAAGTGGATGCAGCCAACCGCGAGATGCTACAACAACAAGGAGTTTGCCTCGCCGATTATACCGCGGTAGAACATGCTCTGCAGAACATCGACCCCAAAGCGGCCGTGCTGGTGGATGGCAACAAATTAAACCAACATTTGTTCGAATCCATACCGTCGGGATGTGCCATCCGCAACACCATGTCGCCGGTATTCAAGTTGAAAAGCATCAAAAACGAGGTGGAATTAGAAGGCATCCGCCGCACGATGGTGAGAGACGGTGTGGCTCTTGTGCGTTTCTTCAAGTGGCTGGAGGAAAACATAAAAAGCGGCAACGACAAGCTGTCGGAATTGTCCGTTACCGAGAAGCTGCACGAATGCCGTGCGCAACAGGAAAACTTCGTGGGTGAAAGTTTCGGCACCATTGCCGGTTATGCCCACCACGGAGCCATCGTTCACTACACAGCCACCGAAGAGTCGGATCTGAAGTTGAAAGCCGAAAACCTGTTTTTGCTCGACTCGGGCGGCCAATATTTTGACGGTACTACCGACATCACACGCACTGTGTCTCTCGGGACGCCTTCTGTGCAACAAATCATTGACTTTACCAGGGTGTTGAAGGGGCATATCAACTTAGGCACTGCCATCTTCCCTGTAGGGACACGTGGTTCACAACTCGACATTTTGGCGAGAAAGGCATTGTGGGATCAGTGTCAAAACTACGGACATGGAACGGGTCACGGTGTGGGTCACTTCCTTAACGTACACGAAGGTCCTCAGAACATTCGCATGGATGAAAATCCCGTCACCCTGCAGCCTGGCATGATTATTTCCAACGAACCCGGACTGTACAGGACGGGCGAATACGGTATACGGATAGAAAATCTCGTCCATGTCGTGCCGGCCGGACAGTCGGAATTCGGGCAGTTTTTGAAATTCGAAACGTTGACTCTGTTCCCCATTGACCGGACACTGATAAATCCGGAGTTGTTAGACGACAAAGAAATACAATGGTTAAACGATTACCACTTGCGCGTGTACAATACTTTATCAAAAAGCTTGAACGAAGATGAGCGCGAGTGGCTGTCACGCAAGTGCACCCCCATAAAACGTGCTTGATGGAGAGTGACGGCGATTTCTCCATCCGCGATTCATTATTGGAGCGAAGGACGGGTGTGCCTGACAGGTCACTCCTTCGCTCCTTTTTCGTGTCCCCCGGTCGGAAAACCGTTTGAAATACGGTTTGTTTGAAGAAACGCCGACATTGTTGACCGGCACTCCGACATGCCGACTGCACACCTATTCGTTCACCACAGATTTGCTCCGCTCCAACTGCCGCGTGACCCACCAACCCGATTGGGGTAACTTGTTCGTTAACATGACAACCCCCTACCAAATCGATTTCGCATCCATCATACAATACATCGTGTCATTCCGGCGAGAAAATCATTTTCATGAAGAAGTGGTAGAAATGATTTATAAACGTCTTTGGGATACATTCCGGCCTGAGACGCTGACCGTAGCGGCCATGTACACCCGCCGCGGTAGAATTGACATCAACCCGATTCGTTGTTCACATGCGGGAAACATGGATCATGCTTTCGTGTCGCCTGACGCACGTTTGGGAAAAACCCTCAGACAATGAGGGAAAATTTGAAACCAACAAAAAAACATGTACCTTTGCACCGATTGACAAGAAAAGATTGACGCGTCTGTGGCGTAATTGGTAGCCGCGCCAGACTTAGGATCTGGTGACTTCGGTCGTGTAGGTTCGAGTCCTATCAGACGCACATCGCAAGCGACAAGTCTGTCGCTTTTTTTATTGCCTCCTCCGCAAAATGTCCCGTCTATCGGAAGAAGGGGCGTAAAGGAGAATGAAATGGTCTTATATCCCTCGGTGAAGAGAGAATAAGTATCTTTTCTACAACAACTTAAAAAAAACAGTTCAAACTTTTTTATATAAAAAAAATCCCGGTTGCACATGCCAACCGGGAAAACGAATGCAAGACGAGAAAATATACGTCAGGAGATCATACTCAACAAAATACCGGCAGCCACTGCCGAACCGATCACCCCTGCCACATTAGGCGCCATCGCGTGCATGAGCAAGTGGTTGGTATGGTCAGCCTTCAGCCCTTGGTCTTGCGACACACGAGCTGCAGCAGGTACGGCCGATACGCCTGCCGACCCGATAAGCGGGTTGATTTTGTTTTCATCCTTAAGGAAAAGATTCATCAACTTGGCAAACAGCACTCCGCCGGCGGTAGCGATGGCAAAGGCACAAGCACCCAAGAAGAAAATCTTCAGAGAATCGACCGTCAAGAAACCGCGATTGACGAGTTCGCCCGTTACGGGGTCTTCTATCCAGCGCACCGCCTGAGTCGACGCACCCACCGTCAGCCCGATAAGGATGACCATGGTGTTCATCAAAGCGTTGCGTGCCGTATCGGCCAAGCGTTCGGTCACGCCCGACTCTTTCAACAGATTCCCAAGGAAGAGCATACCCAGCAGGGGCAACGCACTCGGAGCGATAAAACAGGTCAATATCAAACCCACAATGGGGAAGATGATTTTCTCGGTTTTCGACACCTGGCGAGGCGGTTTCATGCGGATGAGACGCTCTTTTTTGGTGGTCAGCAGGCGCATGATGGGCGGCTGGATGAGCGGCACGAGTGCCATGTAAGAATAAGCCGCAATGGCTGTTGCCCCGATAAGGTGAGGTGCCAACTTCGATGTGAGGAAGATGGTTGTCGGACCGTCGGCACCACCGATGATGGCTACCGCCCCGGCTTCTTGCGGAGTGAAGCCCAAGGCATACGCCCCGATGAACGTGGCGAAGATGCCCAACTGCGCCGCTGCACCGAGCAACATCAGTTTGGGATTGGAGATGAGCGAAGAAAAGTCGGTCATCGCGCCGATGCCAAGGAAAATGATGGGCGGATACCACCCGGTGATGACTCCCTGGTAAAGGATGTTGAAAACCGAGCCTTCCTCGTAAATCCCGATACCCTCGCCTACCTTAAAAGGGATATTGCCTACCAAGATGCCGAAGCCGATAGGTATGAGCAAGAGAGGCTCCCAATGTTTCACCACGCCAAGAAAGATGAGGACAATGCCCGCTGCGAGCATGACCATGCTGCGCCAATCAAAATTGCCAAAGGAAGTTGTCCCCCAAAAAGTCTCCAAGCTCTCAAGTAGCGAGTAGCCTCCGGCGGCCGCCTCTTGCGCCATCACGCCCATGGGGAATGAGAGAAGCAGGAGAAACAAAAAGATGGTCGATTTTTTCAGTCGTCGTTCCATAGGTCTCAAGCAATTTCGAACAACACGTCACCCTGGAGCACGGCTGAACCCTCAGGAGTATTTATTTTCACCACCGTACCATTAGTTTCAGCCAAGATGTCATTTTCCATCTTCATGGATTCGAGTACCAGCAAGACGTCGCCTTCCTTGAACGTGTCACCTTCTTTAACTAACACTTTGGTCACATTTCCGGGAAGGGGAGATTTGACGGTGTTCGAACTGGGTCTGTTCTCCACTGCCACCGGAGTGATTTTTTCGGCAGCTGCCTGACTGGAATCGACGTTGGTCACCGCGCTGCGCACCAGTATAGGGGTTTTGCTTGTCTTGATTTCCTGGTGCATTTTGACAGAGTATGGCGTGCCATTCACTTCCAACTTGGCAATGTCGCCTTCTACTTTCCTAATGTTCACTTCATACTTGAAGCCGTTTATTTCAAAGCTGAACTTTTTCATCGAGGTTATCTGTTCAAGTTAGTAAGTCCGTATAGTTTGGAATTCCAAGGGGAATAACGTCGCTCAATGCGTTTGATGGTCAAAATATTGCTTTCCTTGTCGTGGACTTCCTCCAGAAACAAATGCAAGGCCATGGCCATGGCGGCAATTTCCGATGCGGGAATATCGGTGGGCAACACGGCATCATCCGGTATGTTCGGGTTCTTAACAATGTGCTTCCTGACACGACTCACACTCAACCTGCCCGTGAGATTGAAGGCAAGCACCAGCAGAGCCAACGCCGTAAACACGATGACGATCCCCAAAAGAGACGACATGAGAATATCGCCCCATGTCATTGAAACTTTCAACAAAAGCATTGTCTTATACTTTTACATTGGTTTTACAACGGGATATTGCTATGCTTTTTCGGAGGATTGGCCAACTTCTTCGTCTGCAAGGTCTGGAAGGCACGGATAACGCGAAAGCGCGTATTGCGCGGCTCTATCACGTCATCGATGTATCCATACGAAGCCGCGTTGTAAGGATTGGCGAAGGCAGCGTTGTAGTCAGCCGTTTTTTTCGCAATATACTTGGCTTTTTCTTCCTCGCTTTCCATCTTGGCAAGGGCGCGTCCTTCGAGCACCTCGATGGCACCCGATGCACCCATTACGGCAATCTCGGCAGTAGGCCAGGCGTAATTGAAGTCGCCTCGGAGTTGCTTGCTGCTCATCACGCAATATGCCCCGCCGTAGGCCTTACGCAAGGTAACGGTAACCTTCGGGACGGTCGCCTCGCCATAGGCAAACATGAGTTTGGCTCCGTGGGTGATGATGCCGGCATACTCTTGTGAAGAACCGGGCAGGAAACCCGGAACGTCGACCAACGTGAGGATAGGAATGTTGAAAGCGTCACAAAAACGCACAAAACGAGCTGCTTTGCGCGAGGCATCGCAATCGAGCACACCGCCCATAAAGTTGGGCTGATTGGCAATGATACCGGTAGACTGACCGTTGAAACGGGCGAAACCCACCACCACATTCTTTGCAAAAAAGCGGTGCACTTCAAGAAATTCCTCGTTGTCAACTATGGCGTGTATGACATCCTTCACGTCGTATGGCTTGTTCGGATTGTCAGGAATAATCTCGTTCAACGAATCCTCCATGCGGTCGATGGGGTCGCTCGTGTTGAACAGAGGCGGCTCTTCCAAATTATTTTGCGGCATGTAGGAGAGCAATTTACGAATGAGCATCATGCCTTCCTCTTCTGTCTCGACCTTGAACTGGGCAACACCCGATTTTTTGGTATGCATGCCGGCACCACCGAGATCTTCGGTAGAGATGTCTTCACCCGTCACAGATTTTACCACCTTAGGGCCGGTGAGAAACATGTAGCTGGATGTTTCGGTCATGAGGATGAAGTCGGTCAGCGCGGGCGAATAAACGGCACCGCCGGCACACGGCCCATAAATGGCCGAAATCTGCGGCACAACACCCGATGCAAGAATATTCCGCTCGAATATTTCAGAATATCCGGCCAAGGCGTTTACTCCTTCCTGGATGCGTGCCCCACCGGAGTCATTGATGCCGATGATAGGCGCACCTATCTTCATGGCCATATCCATCACCTTGCATATTTTCAACGACATAGTTTCCGACAGCGAACCGCCGTAGACCGTGAAATCTTGCGCGTAAACGAACACTGTACGCCCGTCAACTGTGCCGTGACCTATCACCACACCGTCTCCAAGGAATTTCTCCTTTTCCATGCCAAAATTGTGGCAACGATGGGTGACGAACATGTCAAGTTCTTCAAAACTTCCTTCATCGAGCAACATGTCGATGCGCTCACGAGCTGTGTACTTCCCTTTGGCGTGTTGAGACGCTATGCGTTTCTCACCTCCCCCCAATTTGGCTTCTGTGCGCAAATCGATGAGCTTCACTACTTTTTCCTGACTTTCCATTGTCGTATAAAAACCTTGATTTGGTGAATGTCGTTACTATTCCGGTGGGCAAGTCAACAGTTAGGGTTCTCGCATAGCTCGGTCAGCACCCCGAAAGTCGATTTGGGATGCACGAACGCAATGTTCAATCCTTCCGCACCTTTTCGGGGCGA